>JAIMAR010000097.1 GCA_023511855.1 Bryobacteraceae bacterium | reverse complement strand
GAACGAGTGAACAGCGCCCGGCGCCGCCGCCGGCAAGGTGAAGCCCGGAAGGTCCGCTAGCAGAAAGCTGAGATGAGCCGCCGAGCGGCGCCGCCGTTCGACGAAGTCGTCGAGTTTGCGGAGCTGAGCCCGCGCCACAGCTCCCTGCAATTCGGTCATCCGGTAGTTGAGCGCCAGGAAGTAGTGATCGGGCGCGGGATCGCCGTACCCCCAAGCCTTGTCGCTGAACAAGCGCACCCGCCGCGCGAGTGCGGCATCGCATGTAATGACCAAGCCGCCCTCGCCCGCAGTGATGTGCTTGCCCTGCTGAAGGCTGAAGACGCCAATGGCGCCCATGACGCCAGCCAGACGCCCGCCGAAGCTCGCCAGGTACGCTTGGGAGCAGTCCTCGATCACCGGTATACCGCGGGGTCCGGTGACCTGCAGAATCCCCGGCACATCGCATGGATTCCCGAACAGGTGCGTGACTACCACGGCCCGCGTGCGGGGCGTGATTTGGGCCGCGATCGTCTCGGGCGTCACGTTCAGGCTCACCGGGTCCACGTCGGCGAAAACCGGGATGGCCTGCTGATAGAGAATCGGCGTGATCGCGCCCATGTCGGTGACCGGCGAGGTGATGATCTCGTCGCCCGGCTCAGGGTCGATGGCGGCGATGGCGGCGTGGATGGCCGCAGTACCGGAAGAGACAGCGCGGCAATAGGGCACGCCATAGCGGGCAGCAAATTCGGCCTCCAGAGCCGCGACCTGCGTGCCGCGCGTGCAGTTCAAGGTTCCCGACTCGATGACTTCGCGCAAAAGCTCCAACTCTTCCGCGCCAAAGTCCCGGCCGCTCCGATCGGCGTCTGACGGTAATTGCATTTAGTCTCCTCGTTCCGTTGTCGATGGCAGCTCGTGTAAAATAGGCGGGCCATGGCTCGGCTGATTTTTGCTGCCGCAGTTCTGTTGACCTTCCTGAAACCGCTCCAAGATGCGCGAATAGCCGCCGGTCACGAAACCAAACTCCTCACGTTTCTTCTCCGTGCGGCGCGCCCCATACAGCCGCGCGATTGTGGCCCAGATAAAGGCGGCCGAGGCGGTGCGGTAGCCTTCCCCCAGTTTGGCGCGAAGCAACGGAAGCCAGATCCGCTCATAGGTCGCCCGGCCCGACCAACGGATGAGCCAGGAACTCACCGTGGTCCTTTCCAGAGTGCGCCAGTCCCTTATTTGCGCGGCGCGCAGGATGGTCGCCGCCAGCCGGAGTTTCTGGAACGGGCCGAGGAGCGGGAAGCGGAGAAAATCGAGGGCGTCCGACAAGGAGTGCAGCCGCCCGCCGGAGTAGAAGCCGGCGCGAGTTCGGCTCCAGCGGGTCTCTTGTTTCAGGTCCAGTTCGTCGAGAAGCGCCAGCAGATGCCGATCGGAACGCAGCATGACATGATAGTGCTTGTCCCAGGTGAAGTCCCCGATCGTCCAAACGCCGGCGAGTCCGCCGAGCGCCGGGGCGCTTTCGAACAGTTCAACGTGATCCCCCGTTTCGGCCAGCTTTCCGGCCAGCCTCATGCCCAGGACGCCGCCGCCGAGGACCGCCCAACGCCGCCCAATTCTCGCCGCCACCGCACCCGTCAAGATCCAACCTCACGCACGGCGCTGCCGGTCAGAGCATAGCGGCGCCCGCAGGCCGGGCAGGCCGCCTCGCCGTTGGCAACCGCGGGACGAGCTTCGAACCGCAGGAGCAATTGGCCGCAACGGCAGACGGCGCCCACCGAACGGGCAGGGTTGCCCACCGCCAAATGAAAATCCGGGACGCTCCGGGTAACGACTGATCCCATTCCGACCATCGCAAAGCGCCCGATCTCCAGGCCGCAGCCGATGGTCGCGCCGCAGCGCACCAGGGTCGGGAGCGTGGTTTCGTCCGGCTCGGAGGAGCGCAGCGCGCCGAGGTCCGGAGTGGCGGCGCGGGGAAAGCGGTCGTTAGTGAAGACGGTCCCCGCGCTTACCATGACCCCGTCCTCGATGGTCACTTTCGCGCAGATGTACACGAAGGCGTTGATCTTCACCCGCGATCCGATGATGACATCATAGGCGATGTAGCTCTTCTCGCCGATAATGCATTCTGAGCCGATCCGCGCCCCGCGGCGGATGTGGACGTTGTCCCAAATCACAGTGCCGTCGCCGATGCTGACTGCCTCCTCAATGATCGCGGTGGGGTGCGCACGGTAAGGGGGAAGGCTCATGGGGACCTGGTTACTCCACCGCCGCCAACCTCAGCGGCCCGCCGACGGTCTCTTCTGACTGAGAGGAATGGGAACGGTACGCCGCCTCTACTGCGGCGGTGATGCCCAAGATCTCTTCCCACGAGATCCAGGGTTCCTGCCGTCCGGCGATGACCTCTCGGAAAGCCGCCATCATGCGCCTGTGAGCGCCGGCCTTGTCGTAGGTGTTTCCGAAGACCAGCGCCTCAGCGGCGCGCCGCTCCAGGTAGGACTGCTTCCATCCCACATGCACACTGCCGCGCACTCCGTGGATGGAGACATACTCGTCACCACCAGGCGGCAGGCTCCAGCTCAGCACAGCTTGTCCTGTCTCGCCGCCAGCCGCAACGATGTCGATCGAGGCTGATTCCTCCACTTCCAGCCCCTGCGGCCGATCTCCCAAGCGAGCGCGCACCGCCCGGATGCCGCCGAACAGGAAGTGGACCAGGTCGAAGGCGTGCCAGCCGTTATCCATGATGACACCGCCGCCGGAAATGGGCCGCCGTGAGTTCCAGCGATCGGCCATGGGCACAAACGCTGCAAACTCGATGCGAAAGCTCTTCACGACGCCGATTTCACCAGAGCGGACCAGTTCACGGGCCACACGCAGCTCCGGGACATGGCGAAACTTGGAGGAAACCACTAGCTTCCTGCCCGCATCCGCGGCGACTTCCCAAAGATGCTGTGCGGAAGCCAGATCCGTGGTCAGCGGTTTTTCGCACAACACATGCAGTCCCCGCTTCAGGCATCGCGCAGCCAGCTGGCTGTGGCTAGAGGGCGGCGTGCAAATGCACACGGCATCCAATGGGGCGGATTCCAGCATCTCGTCGACATCGGTGAACGCGGGGATTCCCATCTCCTCGGCACAGCGCTGCGCCACGTTGTCCGGATCACAGGCGCAGGTCAGTTGGACGCCGGGGCAATCGCGCCAAGCCTGTGCGTGCACGGCGCCGCACCGGCCGAAGCCGAGCAAGCCAACCCGCAGGAAATCAGCCGCCGAATCGGTCATTTAGTAACAATCATAAGCGAAGCCCCCAGTAACCTCCAAGCGAAAAAGTCACAGATCTTCTCGTACTGCCGGATTCGAAAAGCTTCGCGTCAGAAGCCCACAGCGCGGTAAACGGACCCGTTTGGTTGTGCAGGTCGGGAGTCTTTCCTCGCTCCGCTAGCGTGGGGCCTTGCCAGGCGCGGCTTTGAAACAGCCCGGAGCGAGGGCATGCGGCCAAGACTGCCGATCTCGCCGTGGCCAGAGCTGCCCCGGCGCGCAACGGGAAAAGCGCTCAGTCGATGCCCAGACGCTCGAGAATGGCGTCCAGGTCGACTTCTCTCACATATACCGGCTGTTTCATCTGCTCCGGCTTGGCCCGCTCATCGAAGGCCTGGAACAGCGCCATTTTGGCCACCGCGTAACGCTCGGTCGCGGTGAGCTCCCGGCGGTGGACCTGCGCCCAGCCCCGCAAGAGCTCCTCGGGTACAACCACCGAGGCCGCGAAATAGTGTTTTAAATCCGATGTTACTTCAAATACATACTCGTTGCAGCCAGGACGGCGGCCCTTATAGATGTATTGATACACATATCCGCTATCCGCCGAGTAACTCTTGACCCGGGGCGATACCGGCCCTCCGATCAGGGCCTCCTGCTTCTTTCGGCGGCGCAGCCAGCCAAACATCTTCTGCCGGGATTCTATCACGGCCGCCGGTGCTACAATCGCATCAGCATGGCGCGCCATGGTTTCCTCGCTTTTGTGCTCCTCGCCGCTCCGGCCCTTTGCCAGGAGGCGGCCCCCGGATCCGCCGCCCCACCTGCCCTGGTCAACAGCGGCGCACCCATGCGCGTCCCGCTGAATTGCCCTGCCGAGGATTTGGAGGCGCTCGGATTGGCCTGCACCGAAGAGGCGCCATGCGCTGCGTTCTTGGAGCTGACCTCAGCCGAGGGCGTCGGCTCACGCCTGTTCCTGGCCGGCAACATTCATACCGGCGCGGTCACGCTCTACTCCATCCTGCTGGCGAGCTCCGACGCGGGCAAGACCTGGACCGAAGCCCACGCGCGGATCCTAAACGGCTCGCTCGACCAAATTCAGTTTCTCGACTACTTGAACGGCTGGATCGGCGGCCAGCTCGTGCAACCCATGCCGCACGATCCGTTTCTACTGAAAACGATCGACGGGGGCACAACCTGGCGCCGCTATCCCATCTTCTCCGAACGCCGCACCGGCCTGATTGAATCCTTCCGGTTTACCTCACCCTCTCAGGGCACGCTGTGGATCGACCGTGTTTCGGGAGCCGAGGCCGGCGCACGGTATGAGCTCTACGAGTCGGTCACCGGTGGGGAGAGCTGGATGCTCCGGCAGGCCGTACCGCGCCGTCCCGCTACGACGTCGGCGCCTGTCGCCGGCGAGCCGCTATGGCGTCTTCGGGTGAGCGGCTCGCCGCAGGTCTACCTGCTTGAGAAGAATGAATCCGGATCCTGGCGCACGATCGCCTCGTTTCTGATCCCGTTGGGACAGTGCAAGGTCCCCGCGCCAGCACTCCGCCCCGAGCCGCCGCCCGAACCGGATTTCCCCGAAACCGGAACTCCCAAGCCTTCCCCCGCGAAAAGCCGCAGGAGATGATCGGAGCGCGGCTGCGGTCTACCGCTGTGCAGGGCTGCGAAGGTCGCCTCTGTGCGAGCCGCTTCGCTCAGCGCTGCTTCTGTGGCACGGCGCGTTTGACCGGCGCGGGTACGCGAGGCAGCGGCTCGAAATACGGATCCGGCTCGGGAATGGCCGCTCCGTCCTTCCTCGGCGAAGAAGCGCCGTAGTTGACACCGGTGGAGACGTCCCGCAGCACGGCCTGCCCGCCCCCCATGATGTCGTCAAAACCGATCCTCACGTCGAGCACGTGCCCCCGGGCCCTCAGCGCGCTCAGCGTCTCGGCCGGCAGCCGGTTCTCGAGGAGCACGTCACAGCCTCCAAAGGTCAGCTTGGTGAAACGCGCCGCTTCGAGCGCCGCCTGGATGTTCATGCCGTGGTCCACGATGTTGGAGACAAACTGGGCATGGGCCTGGGCCTGATTCAATCCGCCCATGATGCCGAATCCCATCTTGAGGTTGCCCTTTTCCATGAAGGCGGGAATGATGGTGTGGAACGGCCGCTTGCGCGGGGCCAGCGCATTCGGATGCGCGGGATCGAAGCTGAACATCGCGCCCCGGTTGTGCAGGTGAAACCCGTAGCGCGGCACGGCTATGCCGGAACCAAAGGACAAATAGATGCTCTGGATGAGGGAGACGATGTTGCCGTCCCGGTCTACCACCGTGAGGTAGACCGTGTCGGTCCCGGAGGCGGGCGGCCGGCCTGGCTGCACTCCGCAGTTGGCCTTGGCCGGTTGGATGAGCGCGGCGCGACCAGCGGCGTAGGACTTGGAGAGCAAACCGCTCACCGGCACACTGGCGAAGCGAGGATCGGCGACGTAGCGCGCCAGATCCTGGTAGGCGAGCTTCTGAGCCTCGATCTTGAGATGGAAGGCATCCGCGCTGTCCGGCTTCATCTCCGGCAGCGGAAAGCGTTCCAGAATGTTCAGCATTTCGAGGGCGGCGATCCCCTGCCCGTTGGGCGGCAGCTCGTAGACCTTCCAGCCACGGTACTCGGTCGAAATCGGTGCAACCCATTCGGCTTGAAACTCCGCCAGGTCCGCAGCGGTCATCGCACCGCCATTCACCTCCGAGATCGTGAGGATCATCTTGGCGATGTCGCCTTTGTAGAAAGCCTGCGGCCCGGCGGAAGCGATGAGTTCCAGCGCGCGGCCCAGTTCCGGGTTGCGGAACACCTGACCAACGGCGGGCACCGCGCCATCGGGCAAAAAGATTGGAGCGGCGACGACGTCCAAACTCAACTTGGTGATCGATAGCCGCCAGTTTTCGCGGATCAGCTCGGTCACCGGAAAGCCGTTGTTGGCATAGTAAATCGCGGGCCGGAACAGCTCAGCCCAGGGAAGCCGACCGAAGCGGCTGTGCAGCTTGGCCCAGCCCTCGACGCAGCCGGGTACCGTGACCGTGTGAATGCCCTCCTGGGGCATGTTGCTCAGGCCCTTCGACTTCAGGAACTCAATCGAGAGGCCTTTCGGGGCCCAGCCGCTGGCGTTGAGACCGGTGAGCACGCCGGTCTTGGCATCATAGTAAAGCGCGAACAGATCGCCGCCGATTCCGTTTGACATCGGCTCGACCACGCCCAGAACCGCGTTGGCGGCAATCGCCGCATCCACGGCCGTTCCGCCCCGCGCCAGCACCTGGGCGCCGGCCTGGGAGGCAAGGGTCTGACTGGTTGCCACGATGCCCTGACGCGTGATGACCATTGAGCGCGCTTGCGTGCGGCTCGTTGAGTTCACGGAACTCTGGATGCTTTGCCAAGCCACGCCGGTTTGCACCACCAACATCAGTGTCGCCAATCTGGCCCCTGTCATCGCCACCCATTCTATAGCAGCGGGGGTGGCGGCGCGCAGCTAGCCCGTTTGACCCGTGCCGAGCGGGTATTCGGCCAGATCGACCCACTTGTAAAGGTGAATGGCCTGCACAAACGTGGCCCGGTCCACGATGAAGCTCTGCTCGTGAGGATACTGCGCCCAGCGGTAGCGGGCGTGTTCAAACACGTCCGGAATCTGTTCCGGCGTAATCTGCTGAGCCAGCGTCACGTGCGGATGGTACGGAAACGGCTCCTGGAACTCGAGGATCCCTGTGTTGAGCGCCGCGTGTAGTTTCTGCAACTCCTCGAATCCTTGCGCCAGCTCCAGGTACACCACCGATGAGATCGTGAAGATGTGAATCTGGTCCAGGCGGACTCGGATCGGCTCAAACCGGCTGAGGACCTCGCGGATCTGGCGGCCGGCCTCTTCGGCAGGCCCGGACAGCGGCCTCGGAGGCAACAGCGTCACATGAGCGCGAAGGGCGCAGCCCGGCACTAGTTCGTCGCGGAGCTGATCGATGAAGCTTCCGAGCGGGTCCGGCAGGTAGGTCACCAGCGAGAACAGATTGATCCGCGGCTCAGAAGCAGGGCCAGGGTCCATTTCGTTCATGATGGCAGCGAAGCGGCGGGCGCGGGGGTTTCGGTGGAGCCTTGCGGCGGCGCTGGTTCGGCGACGAACCACTTCGCCGGTTCAAATCCCACGTATTTGCAGATCAAGAGCGTTCCGTTCGCGGCCTCCAGCATGTCGCCGACCTCCAGCGGCTGACTGGTCTGCCGTAAAGCAGCCCAAGCCGCATACGGACTGGAGGCCTCGATGCAGCCTTCCTGTTGGTAGTCCTTGGGCTTGACCGTGCTCGCGCCGCTGGTGTGCGGCGCCCAGCGGAACTGCTGGCGCTGGGCCGGTTTGAGCCGGTGGATGCGGAACATTGGCATAACCTATCATTTTGACGCAAACGGCGCGAAAGGCAAATCTCACAAGGTAGGTGGAACTGGCGGATTTGGCGGTACACGGGCCAGGCGGGCTGCCGCCGCGCCCAATCTGACACAATGGGAGCGAAGCGGGTCATGCGCATGAAGAAGATCCTGGCGGTGGTCGCAGTGGCGGTGGTTGTGACTTTGAGCTGGGCGGTGTACCAGCGCAGCAACCGGCCCAAAGAAGCCCCCTTCGTCAAGGTGGCGCGCGAAACGGTGGTCAGCGCCGTGACCACCAACGGCCGCGTGGAGCCACTCGAGTGGGCCGCGGTGTCGGCCGAGCGAGCCGGCGTTCTGGAACGAGTGTACGTTGAGCGCGGATCGAAGGTCCAGCGGGGAGATCTGCTGGCGGAGGTGGACCGCGCCGCCGCGCGCGCCGAAGTGGAAGCGGCCGAAGCGCGCGTGGCTCAGGTCCGGACTGAGCTGGAAGTGATCTCGGCCGGCGGGCCCGCGGCCGACCTGGCGGAGATTCAGGGCGAGCTCTCCCGGCTGGCCATCGAGCTAGAGGCGGCGCGCGACGAACGGGCCGTTCAAGAGCGCCTGCTGGCCAAGCAGGCTTCCACGCGGCAACTGGTGGAGGAAGCCGCCCGGCGCGTGTCGGTACTTGAGGCGCAAATCGCCTCCCTGGAGAAGCGGCGGGCAGCCTTAGCCGGACCGTCCGGCCGCGCCGCGGCCGAAGCACGCCTGCGTGAAGCCCAAGCCGGGCTGGAAGCCGCCCGGCTGCAATTGGAAAAGGCCCTGATCCGCGCTCCCATGGCCGGAGTGGTGTATGAGTTCCCCCGCCGGTTGGGCGAGTATCTGAACCCCGGCGATCTGGTGGCGCGAGTGGGGCGCACCGGGCAGGTTCGCGTGCGCGTTTACGTCGATGAGCCGGAACTGGGCCGGGTGGCGCTCGGCATGCCCGTCACGATCAGCTGGGATGCGCAGCCCGGCAAGCGCTGGCAGGGCAAGGTGGAGCGCATGCCGTCGGAGATCAGCACGCTGGGCACGCGGCAGATCGGCGAGGTCATCTGCGTCATCGAGAATCCGGAGGGCGATCTGCTCCCCGGCTCGAATGTGAATGCCGAGATCCGGTCTCGCGTAGCTGAGAATGCGCTCACCATCCCGCGCGAGGCGCTCCGCCGCAACACAAACCAGGATGGCGTGTTGGTGCTGCGAGGGGACCGGGTCGAGTGGCGCAGCATTCGCTTGGGCGTGGGCAGCGTGACCCGCGTGCAGGTCGTGGAGGGATTGGCGGAAGGCGATGCCGTGGCGCTGCCCTCGCAACAGCCGCTAGCGCCGGGGGACCGCGTCCGTCCGGTGTGGCGATAATCACTACCAAGCGGCCGCTTCCCTGCCCCGCATCCAGGTGGTCCGCATCAAGGCAGATCGAACAGCAACGCCTCCGCCCGTGCGGCGCACTCGATCGTGATCTGCTCTTCCCCAGCGATCGCCGCTCCGTCGCCGGCCGCAAGCCGGTGGCTGTTCACCAAGACCTCTCCGCGCACCACCTGAACCCAGGCGCCGCGGCCCGGCGCGAGCCCGTGCGTCACGCTCTGCCCCGGCATCAAGGCCGTGGCGTAAACTACGGCGTCCTGATGGATGGTGAGTGACTTCTCGCGGCCGTCGGGCGAGGCCACCACGCACAGCCGCTCCCACATGTCCTCCTCCGGGATGAAGGTCTTCTGGTAGGAAGGAGGAAGGTCCTTCTCCAAAGGATCGATCCAGATCTGAAGAAAGTGGACCGGTTCGGTCTGGGAGGGGTTGACTTCGCTATGGGTGATGCCCGAGCCCGCCGTCATCCGCTGGATGTCACCCAATACCAGCGTCGAGCCGGCCCCGGTGCTGTCCTGATGCTTCAGCGACCCCTCCAGCACATACGTCAAGATCTCCATGTCCCGGTGCGAGTGCTCTGGGAAGCCTCCGCCTGGCGCTACGCGGTCTTCGTTGATCACGCGCAGGCTGCGGAATCCCATGTAGCGCGGGTCGTAATACCGGTTGAACGAGAACGTGTGCCGGCTGTCGAGCCAGTCGGTACGAGTTGAACCGCGTTCTTCGGAACGGCGAATTTGGATCATAGAGCCCCTCTCCTTTGAGAATAGCGTAGCGGTGCGGCGATGCCGGCGAAGCACCTTCACCCGTTGCCGGTCAGCTCAGCCAGGGGACGGCCTTCGATCTGGGCGAAAGCAGACCGGATGGCCTCGGGCACGGGCAGCGGCTGGTTCTTTTCATACTCGACGAAGACCAGCACGCTGCCGGACTCGGCCACCAGCGCGTCCTGGCGCAGGCTGACGACCGCGTGCTCCATGCGGAAGCTGCTGTTACCGATGCGGGTCACCCGCGCTCCGACTTGCACCGTGTCGGGGAAGGTCACCGGCAGCCGGTAGTCGCAGGTGATTGCAGCCAGGATGGGGCCTCTGCCTTCCTTCTGAATTAAGGGCCACATTCCAGCCAGCTCCAAGTAGACCACGCGCGCGGTTTCGCACCATTTGAGATAGACCGTGTTGTTGACGTGCTGAAAGCAATCCTGATCGCCCCACTCGACTGTTAAGGACACAACTACAGGATATTCGGCCAGCAGCCGATGCGGGCTCTCAACGAGCAGCGGATGCGAAAGACGCATAGAATTCCAGAAGTAGCACAGCGGATGGAAGCCCGGCCAGCTTGTCCGGCTGGCGCCTGCCAAGCCATGGCTTGAGATGCGGTTCCATGGCGGCGCTATCATGAGAAGGCAAGGCGGCTTCGGCAAGCCCGCACAACGGCAGCCGGCACTCCGACGCTAACGGAAGGGAGCCGGGGGAGGCGAAATGCGAAGTTTCGGGGCCGTCGAGAGGTGCAGAATGCCATTCGGCGCAGCAATGAATGCGACCCGGAGAGGGGGGATCGACCGATGGACTCCAGGAAATGCCAGTGGACGGCAGTATTCATGCTATTGGCCGCGGCCGTGCCGCTGGCCGCGCAGCCATCTCAATTCAGGCCAGGTTTCAACCTGTTCACACGGGATCAGGACATCCAGCTCGGCAAAGAGGCGGCCGCCGAAATCGAAAAGCAGGTCGAGATCGTCGACAACGCGGAGCTGAACGCTTACATCCGCACCATCGGCAACCGGCTCATCGCCCAGCCCCAGGCCGACAAGTATCCGTACTTTTTCAAGGTGGTCAACGATCCGAGCATCAATGCATTTGCCCTGCCCGGCGGGCCGGTCTACGTCCACACGGGACTGATCGCCGCCGCGGACAACGAGTCCCAACTGGCGGGCGTGCTGGCCCACGAAATCGTGCATGTGGCTTTGCGCCACGGGACCAATCAGGCCAGCCGCGCGAACCTCATCCAACTGCCTCTTATTCTTGCCAGCAAGGCTGCGGGCAACACAAGTTTGCTCGGTCAACTGACGCAGATCGGGCTCGGCTTGGGCGCCAACTCGGTCCTGCTGAAGTTCTCACGAACCGCCGAGACGCAGGCGGACTTGATGGGCGTGCAGATCGCGGCGCAGGCGGGCTACAACCCGATCGAGATGGCCCGCTTCTTTGACAAGATCGAGGCCGAAGGCGGCGCCCGCGCCCCGCAGTTCTTGTCTTCGCACCCCAACCCTGGCAACCGCAAGCAAGCCATTGAAAACGAGATACGGCAGTTGCCCTCCCGCCAGTACAACGCCGACACCGGCCAGCTCCCGCGGATGAAGGCCATCGTCTCCCGCTTGCCCGCCCCGAAGAAAGTTCCTACTCAGGGCGCCTCGGGCGCCACCGCGCCGCTGTCGATTCCGGAGAGTCGCCCTTCGGGCCGCATGCAGTCCTATCAGGGCAAAGAGTACAGCCTGTCCTACCCCGATAACTGGAAGGCGTTTCCGAATGAGAAATCCGGCGGGGTGATTCTTGCCTCCCCCAGCGGCATTCAGCAGACCCAGCAGGGGATCAGCGTGGGCTACGGCGCAATCCTGGACTATTATCAGCCCAAGGACCCGAAGGCCACTCTATGGCAGGCTACCGACGAGTTCGTACAGCAGTTGCGGACCGTGGACCCGCGCCTGCGGGCCGGGCGTGAGATGCCCCGCGAGATCCGGCTTGGCAACAAACGCGCGATTGTGACCACCCTGTACTCCGATTCCATCTTCCAGGGGCAGACAGAGCTTGATCAACTGGTGACCATTCCGCACCCCAAAGGAATGCTTTACATCGTGTTCGCAGTCCCCGAAGGCGAGGCGGCCGTGGCCAACCGGTCTTTCGATCAAATGCTTCAGTCGCTGCGGTTGAATTTCTAACGGGCTCCTGGAAAACTCCGGGGTTCAGCACAATCCGCAGTTTGTATGCACTGAACTGCGCATCCCCAGTCTACGA
Source organism: Bryobacteraceae bacterium (assembly GCA_023511855.1). GTDB lineage: Bacteria > Acidobacteriota > Terriglobia > Bryobacterales > Bryobacteraceae > JAIMAR01. The sequence continues at coordinate 1,699 of JAIMAR010000097.1, read as the reverse complement.
TCGAAACATTTGCGAGGTAAGATGTGTCAGCGGTTCCGCGTAAGTATTTCGGCGGGCCGCTAGGCCATTGGAAGGGCAGAATTGGGAGTTGGGGCGGGCGCAGGCAAGAGGCCCAACCTGCGGGGTTGGCATTTCGGAGCGTTGGACGAACACAAATCTGGAGATACACGCCACCGGGGCGGACAAGCTGGTCCACTCGTGCAGATGGCTCGGGGAGGCAATGCTGGAAGGGGGGAACGTCGGGCACAGGGGGCCAAGGCCGACAAGAATGTCGGCCGCAGGCAGCAATGCTTGCCCCACGGGGTTGGTCGGGAACTGTTTCTGGAGAGTGGGGAGTTGACGAGACATTGCAGGAGTTCTACCAGCCCTTGGTTAAAGGCGCAAAGACATTCCTAACCGAAGAAGTTTTGGGCAAATAATTCCGTGGGGCGACGAGCAAGCGGGCACCGTAACAGGCATGGGGTTGGGTCTTCACCAACCATTTGCAGGCCCATGGGTCGAACCTCTTCTGCCGCCGCATGAATCGGGTCTCGGACGGGTCGAAGTTCCATTCCTACCGGGGCAGATCTGCCGCAAGTACTATGCCGCGGCGATGGCCCGTGCGTTCATCGTGCTTCGGCTGCTTTCTGGTGGGCTGCTTCGAGGAAATCGACTCGGAGCGTGGCATCGCCTGCCGCGTGGCGGACTCGCTGAGCCTGCGGGAGTTTTTGGGCTGAGTCTGGAGGAGCGGACGTCGGCAGCGCGGTGGCGGAAATCGCGGGGCAGGCGGCGGAGCTCCTGGCTGCGCTCTGTTTCGGCCTGTTACGCCTCATCCAAGCCCCGAACCACCGCCCGACGATGATGTGACCTCGTCGACCTACGGTCTGGAGGGCCAACCCGCAACGCCGCCCTCCACCGTGCACCGTCAAGCTGCGCCTGTATCGACGGGCTGTTAAGCGGGCGCCGGCCGCCGGGGGTGGGTCCGGTGTGGAGCGTTCCGGCGGGCCGGCGTGTTGGCGGCCGTTGAGCCTCTACTTGGGCACGTCCCGCTTGTCGTAGCCGATGTAGATCTGGCGCGGCCGGGCGATCTTCTGCTCCTTGTCGTTCAGCATCTCCTCCCATTGCGCCAGCCAGCCCACCATGCGGCCGATCGCAAACAGCACGGTGAAGATCTCCGGCTTGAAGCCCATCGCCTGGTAGATGATCCCCGAGTAGAAATCCACGTTCGGATACAGGCGGCGCTTGATGAAGTACTCATCGCTCAGCGCGATCTTCTCCAGCTCGATGGCGATATCGAGCTTGGGGTTGCGGCCGGTCACTTCGAACACCTGATCGGCCGTCTGCTTGATGATGCGGGCCCGCGGATCGTAGTTCTTGTACACCCGGTGCCCGAAGCCCATCAGCCTCCCCTTGCCCGCTTTGACCTGCTCGATGAAAGCGGGAATATTGTCCACGGTGCCGATCTCATCCAGCATCTTCAGCACTTCCTCGTTGGCGCCGCCGTGCAGCGGTCCGCTCAAGGCCCCGATGGCCGCGGCCGCCGAGGAGAACGGATCCGCGTGCGAGCTGCCCACCGAGCGCATCGTGTTGGTGCTGCAATTCTGCTCGTGGTCGGCGTGCAGGATGAACAGCACGTCCAGCGCCCGCGCCAGGACCTTGTTCGGCTTCCAGTCCGGATCCGCCACGGGCTTCCACAGCATGTTCATAAAGTTCTCGGTGT
>JAIMAR010000096.1 GCA_023511855.1 Bryobacteraceae bacterium | reverse complement strand
GCTGTATCTCCGCATTTTGGCGCGCACCGTCGGTTTGGCCGACGCGGCGACGGCCCTGTGCCTGGTGCTTGGTTTTCCGCTCGCGCTGTTCATCTCGCGGGCCGGACCGCGCAAGAACCTCTATTTGTATCTGGTCATCCTGCCCTTCTGGACCAGCTTTCTGGTGAGGACTTACGCCTGGATGTTTTTGCTTCGCGAAACGGGGGTCATCAATGCCGCCCTGATGGGGCTGGGGCTGATCCGGGAGCCGCTGGGGATGTTGTACACGCCGGGCGCCGTGCTGGTGGGCTTAGTCTACGGGCACTTGCCGTTCATGGTGCTGCCGCTGTATGCGGCGCTGGAGCGCATGGACCGGAGTCTGCTGGAAGCGGCGGCGGACCTGGGAGCCAGACCTTGGCAGGCGGCGCTGCGGGTGCTGGTTCCCCTGGCGGCGCCGGGGATCCGCGCTGGATCGGTGCTGGTGTTCATCCCCTGCCTGGGCGCGTACCTGACGCCCGATCTGCTGGGCGGCACCAAGACGGTGATGGCGGGCAACCTGATCCAGAACCAGTTCACGCAGGCGCGGGACTGGCCTTTCGGCTCGGCGGCGGCGCTGGCGCTGATGGCGATCATTCTCACGCTGCTCGTGGTGTGGGTGCGCCGCGAGAAGGAGCCGCTGCTATGAGGCGGATGCTGGCGCTGTGGGCGGCGGGGGTGTACCTGTTCCTACATCTGCCTCTGGCGATTCTGGCGGCCTTCAGCTTCAACGCCTCGCGGTTTACCGTGTGGGAGGGCTTTTCGCTGAGGTGGTACCGCGCGGCGCTCAGCGACCGGCAGCTCATCGAGGCCGCTGCCAACAGCCTCGCGATCGGGCTGGCGGCGACGGCGATCGCCACGGCAACCGGCACGCTGTGCGCTTACGCGCTCTGGAAGAGGCGGTCACGCTGGATGGCGGCGGTGCTGCACGTTTCGCTGGTGACGCCCGAGATCGTGACCGGCATCTCGCTTCTGGCCTTCTACCAGTGGGTCTTCCGGTTCTGGGGGCTGCGGCTGGGGATGCACACGGTGATCGCAGCGCACGTGGCGTTCTGCCTGGTCTTCGTGGTGCTGGTGGTGATGGCCCGGCTGCGGACGCTGGACCCGGCGTTGGAAGAAGCAGCCATGGATCTGGGCGCAAGCGAGTGGCGGGCGTTCCGCGAGGTAACCCTGCCCTGGCTGTGGCCGGGCATCACGGCGGCGGCGCTGCTGGCCTTCACGCTCTCCTTTGACGACTACGTCGTGACCAGCCTGGTGGCAGGCGTGGATTCGGAGACGCTGCCCATGGTGATCTACGCTATGGCCAAGCGGGGCGTGAGCCCGGTGGTGAACGCGGTTTCGACGCTGATCGCGACCGGGCTGGGCGTGCTGATCCTGGTCTCCGAGCGGCTGAGGGCGGCATGAAGCGGCGGATGTTTCTGATGTCGCTGGCGGGCGCGGCGGGGTGCCGGCGCGGCCCGGCGCGGTTGAACGTCTTCAACTGGTCCACCTACATCGCGCCAGAGGCCCTCGACAACTTCGAGCGGGAGACCGGGATCCGGGTCCGTTACGGGGTCTACGAGAGCAACGAGGAGATGCTGGCGCGGGTTCTGAGCGGGAATTCGGGCTGGGATGTGGTCTTCCCCTCGCATTACTGCCTGGCGCCGATGCGGCGGCAAGGGCTGCTGGCCCCCTTGAGGCACGAGTGGTTGCCGCATTTGGATCAACTCGAGCCGGAGTTCCGCAAACCGTCCTGGGATCCGGAGCTGCGCTGGTGCGTGCCCTATCTGTGGGGCGCGACGGGTATTCTTTACCACCGCAAGTTGAGCCCTCCGCCAGAGTCGTGGGCTTCGATGTGGGAGGCGCGGATGGCGCGGCGGGTCACCATGCTGAACGATCCGGCGGAGGTGCTTGGGGCGGCGCTGAAGAAGCTTGGTTATTCGGTGAATGCCACCGAGCAGGAGCAACTCCGCCAAGCGCAGCGCGAGGCGCTGGCGCAAAAGCCCCTGCTGCGGGCCTATCTGAACGCCGAGGTGCTGGACCAGGTGGTGGCGGGCGATGTGGTGGCAGCGCAGGCTTGGTCCAGCGCCGCCCAGCAGGCGATGGACGAGAACGAGGAGCTGCGGTTTGCCTACCCGGCGGAAGGGTTCCCGCTCTACGCCGACAACGCCGTCGTGCTGCGCGAGAGCCGCAGGGCGGAGGCGGCGCACCGGTTTATCGACTATCTGCTCCGTCCCGAGGTGGCGGCGCTCAACCACCGCACGGCGCGCTCGGCCAGTTGCATACGGCTGCCGGAGGAGTTGAAGCGGAATCGCGTGCTGTACCCGCCGGCGGAGGTTCTGGCGCGCGGGGAATGGTGGACGACGCCTCCGGCGGCGGTGCAGCGCCTCCGAGACCGGCTCTGGACGGAGATCCTGTCGGGGTAGGCCTCTGCGCGGCCGGCGGTGGTAAGACAAGCTCGGGCCGATCCCTCTATAATGTAGAAGACACACCTCGTTTAGGCGGATGCAGAAGTGCGCCCGCCTGCGCGAACGCCTTCGGATCCAACGGCATGTTCGACAACTTATCGGAAAAGCTGCAACGGGTCTTCAAGAACCTGCGCGGCGAAGGCAAATTGACGGCCGAGAACATGGAGCAGGCGCTCAAGGAGATCCGTGTCGCCCTGCTCGAAGCCGACGTCCATTTCCGGGTGGTCAAACAGTTCATCGAAGGCGTGCGGCAGAAGGCGCTCGGCGAGGAAGTTCTGACGGCGCTGTCCCCCGCCCAGCAGGTGATCAAGATCGTTCACGAGGAGCTGATCCGCGTGCTGGGCAGCCATGCCTCCCGGCTGCGGTTCGCCAACGATCCGCCCACGGTGATGCTGATCGTGGGCTTGCAAGGCTCCGGCAAGACCACCAGCACGGGGAAGCTGGCGCGCTGGCTGAGCCGCAACGGGCACAGCCCGCTGATGGTTTCCGTGGACGTCTACCGGCCGGCCGCCCGCAAGCAGTTGAGCGTCATCGCCCGCCAGATCGGCCTGCCGGTCTACGAGGGGGCCGAAGGCGAGGACAAGCCGTCTGAGCTGGCGCGAGGCGCAAGGCGGGAGGCGGTGCAGACGGGCCGGGACGTGGTCCTGGTCGACACCGCCGGGCGGCTGCACATCGATGAGGAGCTCATGGTGGAGTTGCAGGAGCTAAAGAAGCTCCTGGCGCCCACCGAGATTCTGTTCGTGGCCGACGCCATGACCGGCCAGGACGCGGTCAAGAGCGCCGAGGAGTTTCACAAGCGGCTCGGCATCACGGGCGTCATTCTGACCAAGATGGACGGCGACGCCCGTGGCGGCGCGGCGCTGTCGATCCGGCACGTGACGGGCCAGCCGTTGAAGTTCGTGGGTGTGGGGGAGAAGTTCGACGCCCTGGAGCCGTTCCACCCGGACCGCGTGGCCTCGCGCATCCTCGGCATGGGCGATATGCTCAGTTTCATCGAGAAGGTCGGCCAGGCCGTGGAGCAGAAGAAGGCCGAGGAGTTGCAGCGGCAGATTTTGGAAGACGATTTCACGCTGCAAGATTTCCGGGACCAGATGAAGCAGCTCCGCAAGCTGGGGCCGCTCGATTCGATCCTTTCGATGCTGCCGGGCGTGGGCCCGCTGAAGCAGTTGAAGGACGTGAAGGTCAACGAGGATCAGATCAAGCGGGTGGTGGCGATCATCGACTCGATGACGATCCAGGAGCGGGCCAATCACATGATCATTAACGGCTCGCGCAGGCGCCGGATCGCCCGGGGCAGCGGCACCACCGTTCAGGAAGTGAATCAGTTGCTGAAGCAGTACGCGCAAGCGCGTAAGATGATGAAGAGCCTCTCCGGGGGCCTGATGGGAAAGCGGCTGGGGCGGTTGAATCTGCCCGGTTTGTGAGAACAGCTCCTGGGAGGCGGGAGTAGAATAAAGTATGCTTATGATTCGATTGGCGCGGTTTGGCGCCAAGAAAAAGCCGGTTTACCGGGTCGTGGTGATTGAAAAGGACCGGGCGCGGGACAGCAAAGCCCTGGAAGTGGTCGGGCACTACAACCCGCTCACGGATCCGGCGAAGGTGGAGTTGAAGCGGGACCGGATCGAGTATTGGCTGAAATCGGGCGCCAAAATGTCCGACACCGTGGCGCGTCTATGGAAGAGCCAGGCGGATACGGCCCCGGCCGCGCCAACGAACTGAGCCAGGGTCTTCGCCGCCAGCAGGGTGCTATCATCGTAGCAGAAGGAGGTTCAAGGTGGCGGGGATCAGGGAATTGGTGGAAGACATCGCGAAGGCTCTGGTTGACATCCCGGAAGAGGTTTCCGTCCGGGAGGTTCAAGGCGAACAGGTTACCGTTCTGGAACTCAAGGTGGCCCCGAGCGACCTTGGCAAGGTAATCGGCAAGCAGGGACGTACCGCCCGCTCGATCCGAACCATCCTTGGGGCGGCGGGCATGAAGCTAAACCGGCGTTTCACGCTGGAGATACTCGAGTAGGGACAGGGTTTGACGCCGGAAGGCTCCGACGACCCCCAATGGGTGACCATCGCCCTGGTGGCAACAAGCAGGGGCAACCGGGGTGAGGTCAGCGCGATTCCTTTGAGCGACCGCTTGGAGCGGTTCCAGAGGTTGCGTGAGGTGTTCCTATTTGACGCGGAAGCTGGAGGCGAGCCCCTGCGGGTTGAGGTTGAGTCCGCCTGGGAGCACCGGGGACGGATCATCCTGAAATTCCGCGGCGTTGACAGCATCTCGGCGGCCGAGGCGTTGCGCGGAAAGGAGGTCCGAATCCCGCGGGCCGAGCGCGAGCCCCTGCCGGAAGGCGAGTATTACGAGTCGGACCTGATCGGTTTTGAAGTTTTGGACCGGCAGTCGGGAAGGCTGCTGGGAAAAGTGGCGGGCTGGCAGCATTACGGCGGCCCGGCGCTATTGGAAGTGGAAGGGCCGGGCGGGAGGGTGTTCGAGATCCCGTTTGCGGCCTCCATCTGTGTGGAAATTGACATGAACCGCGGCCGGATCCAGGTGGACTTGCCGGAAGGGTTGGAGGACCTGAACGGCTGATGGTGTTTCATGTGATCACGATCTTCCCGGAGTTTTTCCGGGGGCCGTTCGACTACGGAGTCGTGGCGCGCGCGGCCCAGGCGGGCAAGCTGAGGATCGAGATCCACAACCTGCGGGACTGGACCGGCGACCGGCACAAGACCGTGGATGACCGGCCGTTCGGCGGCGGCGAAGGCATGGTGCTCAAGCCGGAGCCGATCTTCCATGCGGTGGAATCGATTCTGCCGGACCGCAATGAGCAAGACCGGGTGATCCTGCTCTCGCCGCAGGGACGGCTGTTTGACCAGCGGGAGGCGGTGAGATTGAGCCGCTACCGGCGGTTGGTGCTGATCTGCGGGCGCTACGAAGGAGTGGACGAGCGGGTGGCCGAGCATTTGGCCGATGAGGAGCTTTCGATCGGCGATTACGTGCTGAGCGGCGGCGAGCTGGCGGCGGCGGTGGTGATCGACGCGGTGGCCCGGCTGGTGGAAGGTGTGCTGGGCAACGAGCAGTCGGCGCTGCGGGAATCGTTCCAGGATCCGGAGGCGCCGGCCCTGCTGGATTATCCGCAGTACACTCGGCCGGCGGAGTTCCGGGGCTGGAAGGCGCCGGAGGTGCTGCTGAGCGGAAACCATGAAGAGATCCGGCGCTGGCGCCGGCAGGCGGCGCTGGCCAAGACGGCCCGGATGAGGCCGGAGTTGCTGGAGAAATTGAGAAACTAGGAGTTTGGGCTGAGCCGGTGAGCGAAGCGATCCGGGGCTCGCCCGCAAGGACGGAACATGAACAACCGGTTGCTAACGAAATTCGTCGAAAAGAAGAAAAAGGACGGGATCCCGGAGTTTCGCCCTGGGGACACTATCCGGGTGCATGTCAAGATCAAGGAAGGCGACAAGGAGCGGTTGCAGGCCTTTGAAGGCACCGTGATCGCCCGCAAGAACACGGGCATGGGCGAGACGGTGACGGTGCGGAAGGTGAGCTTTGGCCACGGGGTGGAGAGGATCTTCCCGTTGCATGCGCCGGTCATCGACCACATCGACGTCGTGCGGACCGGGCGCGTGCGCCGGGCCAAGCTCTACTATCTGCGCGGGTTGAAGGGCAAGGCGGCGCGGCTGCGCGAACGGGAGTGATTTGCTCCAGCCGGATCCAACCCTGCTGCGGTGCGACGGCGCGCTGGAGGCGCAACTCCGCGCCCTCGGCTACGCCTCCGTGGCAGGTGTCGACGAGGCCGGGCGGGGCTGCCTGTTCGGCCCGGTGTTTGCGGCCGCGGTGATCCTCCCTCCGGAGCACGGGATCTCGGGGCTGGCTGACAGCAAGACTCTTTCTCCGGAACGGCGCCGGCAGTTGGCGCAGCTCATCCGCCGGCGGGCTGCCGCATGGGCCGTGGGGCAAGCGTCGGCCCAGGAGATCGACCGGCTCAACATCCTCGAAGCCTCGCGGCTGGCCATGCGCCGCGCGGTCGAACAGCTCGATCCCCAGCCTGACATGCTGATTGTGGATGCGGTACGGTTGGATACGGAAGTGGAGCAACTGGCTCTGGTGCGGGGCGATGCGTGCGTCGAGTGCGTAGCGGCGGCTTCCATTCTGGCGAAAGTGAGCCGGGATGCGTGCCTGTCGGCGTGGGACGCCGTTTATCCGGGCTACGGGCTGCGGCGGCACAAAGGTTATGGAACGAAGGAACATTTGGAGGCGCTGGCCCGTTTGGGGCCGACGCCGGAACACCGGCTGACGTTTGGGCCGGTGGCGCGCTGGGCGGAAGGCAGCAGGCGGATGCGGGCGGCGCGGGAGGGCAGCAGGGCTTGAGCCGCCAGGCGACGGCGAGAAGCACGGGGCATGTTCCCCGACAGGAACTCCAGGCAGGACCGCTGGCCGGCGGCTGGCGGGCCTGGCTGAAGGATCTGGCCTTATCGGTGACGGGCGCCCTGGTGGGAACCACGCTGTTGCTGATGCCCTGGGGGCCCGGCTGGGATCAAAACTACTTTTCGGGCTGGACGCCGGGCTGGTACGCGGTCTGGGTCAACCCATACTTCCGCGGAGCGGTGAGCGGAGTGGGGGCGCTGAACCTGTACCTTGTGATCTCCGATTTGGTGGGCAAGGTGCAGAGGTGGTGGGTGGAACAGCGGAGCCAGGGGCCGAACAGTTAGAATGAAATCGTGGCAGACGTGGGCAACGAGAATCTAGCCGTCGAAAACGAGGCGCGAACGGAAAGCTCGCCGCAGGCGGAGCCTCCGCGCAATGCGATCGCCGAATGGACGGTCACCATTATCCTGCTTCTGTTCGGGGTGACCACGCTCGTTCAGGCGTATGTGATCCCGACCGGCTCGATGGAGGATACCCTTCTGATCGGGGATCACCTGCTGGTGGACAAGCTGGCCTATGCGCCGGCGGGTCCGGTGAGCAAGTACCTGCTGCCCTACCAGCCGATCAAGCGCGGGGACATCATCGTCTTCCGCTATCCGGTGGATGTGACGCAGACCTACGTGAAGCGCGTCGTGGGCATCCCAGGGGACCGCATCCGGATCGAAAACAAGCAGTTGTACCGCAACGGCGTGCGGGTCGAGGAACCCTACGTCTACCACAAGACCGACTACATCGATTCCTACCGGGACAATTTCCCCGGCGAGCCCAACGCCCCGCTGCAAGCCGGCGCTTTGGAGATGCTGGAAAAACATGTGGTGAACGGCGAAGTCGTGGTCCCGCCGGGCCACTACTTCGCGATGGGGGACAACCGGGATTCCTCTTTCGACAGCCGCTACTGGGGATTTGTGCCGCGCGAGAACATCATCGGCAAGCCGCTTATCGTATACTGGTCCTACGACGCGCCGACGGAGGCGCTGGCGTCATCCTCAATCAGTTTGGATCACTTGCTGGACCTGGTGCAGAATTTCTTCACGAAGACCCGATGGCGCCGCACCTTCCTTCTGACGCGCGGCTACTCGTTTGACAAGTAGCCGGCCCGGCGCTCTGCGAAGTATGGCTTTTCTTTGAGGTTGTGAATGCCGTTTGAGATTCAGCCCTTGCGGGAGTTCATGGTCCGTCCCGCAATTCCCCCGGCGCTCTCCCGTTTAGAGGAGTTGGCCTACAACTTTTACTACACGTGGGAGCCGGCCATCCGCTATCTGTTCCGGAGGCTGGATCCGGCCCTTTGGAAGAGCTGCCAGCGCAACCCGGTGCTGATGCTGGCGCGGGTTTCGCAGGAAGCCCTGGACCGGGCGGCGAACGACCCGCGCTACGTGGCGCTTTACCGGCAGGCTTGCGAGAAATTCGACAGCTACCTGGGAGCACCGGCCAAGCCCCACGGGGACAAGCTCATCGCGTACTTTTCCATGGAGTACGGGCTGGCCGAATGCCTGCCGATTTACTCCGGCGGCTTGGGGATTTTGTCAGGGGATTTTCTGAAGGCCCTGAGCGACTCCGGCGAGCCGGCCGTGGGCGTCGGACTCCTGTATCAGAACGGCTACCTCGAACAGCGCCTGAACCCCGATGGCTGGCAGCAGGAGCGCTATCCGGTGAACGACTTTTACACGCTGCCCATCCGGCCCGTCACCGGGCCGGATGGCCAAGACCTGAAGGTCAGCGTGGAGCTGCCGCAAGGCCCGGCTTGGGCGCGGATCTGGCAGGCGGATGTAGGGCGCGTGAAGCTCTACCTGCTCGATAGCAACATCGAGGAGAACCAAAATCCCGACTACCGCAACATCACGGCGCAACTTTACGGCGGCGACCACGACGCGCGGCTGCGGCAAGAGATCCTCCTCGGCATCGGCGGCCTGCGGGCGCTAAAAGCCCTGGGGCTGAAGCCCACAGTCTTCCATATGAACGAGGGGCATTCGGCCTTTCTGGCGCTGGAGCGCATCCGGGTGCTCATGCGGGAGGAAGGACTGAACTTCGAGGAGGCGCTGGAGGCCTCCCGGGCGGGCAATGTGTTCACCACGCACACCTCGGTGGCGGCCGGCATCGACCTGTTCCATCCGGGGCTGATGCACGAGTATTTCGCCGGTTATTGTCAGGACACTGGAATTTCGTTCGATGATCTGATGGCTCTGGGCCGGGTGGATGCCGCCAACCGCAGCGAGCCCTTTTCCATGGCGATCCTGGCCATGCGGACTTCCAGCTTGCGCAACGCGGTCAGCCGCCTGCATCAGCAGGTTTCGCAGCGGATGTGGTCCTGCCTTTGGCCCAAGCTGCCGGTCTGGGAAGTGCCCATTACCTCCATCACCAACGGGGTGCATCTGCGGAGCTGGGTGAACACCGACCTGGCGGAGCTCTACGACGAGTTTTTGCAGCCGGACTGGCGGGAGCGGTACGACGATCCCAAGACCTGGGAGATGATCGACGAGATCCCCGACCACGAGCTGTTGGAGAGTCACAAGCGGCGCAAGCGGCGCCTGATCGCCTTCGTGCGGGAGCGGGGCGCGGCCATGGCCCAGGCGCGCAAGGCTTCGGCGGCGGAGATCCAGCGGGCGATGGAGGTTCTGGATCCGGACGCGCTGACCATCGGCTTTGCGCGGCGGTTTGCGACCTATAAACGGGCCACGCTGCTGTTCCGCGACGTTCCGCGCCTGAAAAAGATCTTGTGCAATCCCGACCGGCCGGTGCAGATCGTGGTGGCCGGCAACGCGCACCCCAAGGATCACCCGGGCAAGATGCTCATCCGGGAGATCGTGCAACTTTCGCGGGACCCAGAGCTGGCCAAGCGGCTGGTCTTTGTCGAGCACTACGACATGGAGGTCGGCCGCGAAATGGTGCAGGGCGTGGACCTGTGGCTGAACAACCCGCGGCGGGGCGAGGAGGCTTGCGGCACCAGCGGCATGAAGGCCGGCATGAACGGAGTCCTGAACCTGAGCATCCTGGACGGCTGGTTCGACGAAGCCTACGAGCACGTCGGCGGCTGGGCGATCGGGGACCGCGAGGACTATTCAGAAGATCAGGATGAGATTCACGCCCGGGCGATCTACAGCCTGCTGGAGAACGAGATTGTGCCGATGTTCTACGAGCGCAACGCCAGTGGGGTGCCGGTCGAGTGGGTGCGGCGGATGCGGCAATCGATGAAATTCGTGAGCCGCCAGTACAACTGCCAGCGAATGGTGGCCGAGTACATGACCCAGTTGTACGATCCGAGCCACCGGGCCTCTCAAGAGATGTCGGCCGGCGGCTATGAGCGGGTGCGCCAGCGCGTGCAATGGGAGCGCCAGATCCGGCAGGTTTGGGACCAAGTCCGGATCGTCGAGGCGGAGCATGCCCCCGACGGTTCGCTGATCAGCGGCAAACCCATCGAGGTGAAGGCCGTGGTGGAACTGGCCGGATTGAAGCCGGAGGACGTGCGGGTGGAAGCCCTGTTAGGGCGGGTGGGCCCATCCGGGCGTTTGAGTCAGGCCGAGGTGATCCATTTGGAGCCGGTCGGGCAGGCGGGGGCGGCCTACGTTTTCGCTCGGCAGCTGGTGCCGCAACAGACCGGCCGCTTGGGGCTCACCGTCCGGGTGGCCCCGAATCACTGCGAAGACCCGTTGACGCGGCCGTGCAACTCGCCGCTGAAGTGGGCCCATGAGTGCCTAGCCGTTTAGGAACAAGATTAGGCTGGACTCCGGCCGGAAACCGTGGTACATAGGAAGTGGAGGTCCAGTCAGGGGGTCCGCCGTCGGCGAAGGCGGTCCTCAATCCCCACGCGCGGTAAGGCAGCAGGCCTGAGGTGCAGGGGAGGTCCAGTATTGGAGCGCTAGAACGCCTGCTTCCCTCCTGAGAGGTCGGCGAAGCCAGCGCGGCGCCGCCGGTGGGAGCTCCGAAAAGGGGGTCCGGGGCGGAGCCAAGGAGGCGCGGGGTGTGGCCGCCCCGTGCGGTGAACAACAAACAGACCGGCCGCAAGCCGGGACTCGCCTGATGGAAGCAAATCCGGAACTCAGGATTTGACCATGGACAACGATCGCAAATACAGACAGCGCGGTTATATGGAGGGGGACCGGGAACGGTCTTCCGAAGGACGTAGGTATGAGGACCGGCCGCGGCCCAAGCTGCCCCTGGATGTGACCGGCCCCAGACTCCCGCGGATGGTGCAAAGCGTGGTGGCGTCGCGATGCTACAACTGCGCCGTGACTTTGCCCCAGGATACCGACTTTCGCGGGAACTGCCCCAAGTGCGGGGTGGCGTTGCACTGCTGCAAGCAATGCGCGCACTTCGAGCCGAGCAAGCGGTTCCAGTGCCTGAAGCCGGTGCCGGTCCGGATCGCGGTGAAGGATCAAGCCAACGAATGCGAATTCTTCAGCCCCAGGGTCACCGTCGCCCGGGATGCCAACTCGGCGGCCACGCAGACGACCGTCTCGCTCAACCAGGCCCCGCGCAACCCCCACGAAGCGCGCGCAGCCTTTGACAGCTTGTTCAAAAAGTAGCGCCGCCCCTCCGCCATGCGAACCGCTGAACTTTGCGCGCTCCGAAGCCTGCGCCTCGTCGAGGCGCCCGTCCCCGAGCCTGGTCCCGGCCAGGTCCTGGTCCGCGTGAAGGCCGTGGGCATCTGCGGCTCAGACTTGCACGATTTTAGCGAAGGCCGGATCGGCGACCAGGAGTGCAAATACCCGATGGTGCTCGGCCATGAGCCGGTAGGCGAGGTCGTGCAGACCGGCCCGGGAGTGAGCGGCTGGGCGCCAAAAGACCGGGTGGCCGTCGAGCCGGCCCTGTATTGCTACCACTGCGAGTTTTGCCTCACGGGCCGGCACAACATTTGCGCCAACATCCGGTTCATGAGCTCCCCCGAGGATCCGGGCTTTTTCCGGGAGTTCGTGAGCGTGCCGGCCGGCAATCTGCTGCCGCTTCCCGAAGGCCTCGGCTTCCGGGAAGGGACGCTGTTTGAGCCCCTGGCCGTGGTGTTGCACTCGATGAAGTTCGCCGCGCTGCGTCCGCGGGAGACCGTAGCCGTGTTTGGGGCCGGCCCCATCGGGTTGCTGACGATCCTGACCGTGAAGATGAGCGGCGCCGGGCGCGTCTGGGCCGTAGAACCCGTCGCGGAACGCAGAGAGATGGCGCGCGCGGCGGGCGCCGACGCCGTCATCGACCCCCACGCCGTGGAGGCATGGCGAGAGATTCTCCGCGACACGGGCCGGCGGGGCGTGGATGTGGCCATCGACTGCGCGGCGCGGGAAGACTCCACCAACCAGTGCATCCGGGCGGCGCGCAACGGCGGACGGGTGGTCATCACTGGGATTCCCGTAGAGATCCAGTTGCCGCTGGAGTTTCACGTCGCGCGCCGCAAGGAGCTGGTTCTTTATAACGTGCGGCGCAGTTGCCACGACAGCGAAGCGGCCTTGCAGATGCTGGCGGAAGCCCCGGCCCGCTTCGGCGCCTTCGTGACCCACGCCCTGCCGCTGGAGCGGGCCCAGGCGGCCTTCGAGATGCTCGAGCATTACTCCGACGGCGCCGGGAAGGTCGTCCTGGAACCCTAAGCCCGCCGGCCGGCGCCAAAGCCTGCAAAAGAAAAAGGGCGCACCGCATAGGCGCGCCCGAGGGACGTTGCACGAGTCGAGATTACTGGACTTCGACTTTGATCGAACGCGGCTTGGCGATTTCCTTCTTGGGCAAAGTCACCGTCAGCACGCCGCACTTGTACTCCGCCCGGACCTTGTCCGGATCCACAGTGTCGGGCAGCGTGAAGTAGCGGGCGAAGGAACCATAGCTGCGCTCGATGCGGTGATAGCCGCGGCCCTCATCCACGCCCTCGAATTTGCGCTCGCCGCGCAGGCTGAGCGTGCCGTTCTCAATGTCCACATGGATGTCTTCCATGTTTAGGCCGGGCAGATCCGCTTTGATCACCAGGTCATTGTCGGTCTCGTAGATGTCAACCGCCGGGGTCCAGGGGCGGGCCGAGCGGGGTTCGCTCAACAGCCGGTTGAAGGTGTCCTGAAACGCCCGGAAGGTGGTCGAGAAATCCATCAGATCGGCGATGGGGTCATGCTTGGTGATGGCCATGGTGTCGTGCCTCCTTGTCAGATCTAATCACAACTTGATCATAAAATATTAGCACTATATTGTCAAGTTCTTTTCGATTGAAATTATCAATTTTTTTCCGTTTATTTTCAAATACTTAAGGGAATCGACCTTGGTGATGCCTAATCTGTCCTGTCCCCTGGTGCCTTTCCACCCCCAGATTAGCCGTACGAGCCGTCCCAGCGGAAACTGAATGAAAGGGCTCAATACCGTTCCGAATCCTGTATCGGAGGCCTGGCCTCGGTGTGTCAAAATAGATGAGGAGGATGCGAACGAATCGATGAACGGAGTCAAGACGGTTCTGCTTCTGGGAGGCTTGAGCGCCCTGTTGCTCATCGCGGGCGAAGCCTGGGGCGGCAGGGATGGGCTTCTCATGGGCCTGATTCTGGCCGGGTTGATGAACTTCGTGGGCTATTTCTTTTCCGACAAAATCGCGCTGAAGATGTACGGGGCGCAGCCGGTCTCGGAAACGGAGAACTCGGCGGTCTACCGGCGGATCGCGCCGCTGGTGCGCAACCTGGCGATGCAGATGGGGCTGCCGCTGCCCAAGCTTTGGGTCATCCCCGAGGCCGCGCCGAACGCGTTTGCCACGGGTCGCAATCCCAAGCACGCCTCGGTGGCGGTCACGGCGGGCTTGTTGGAGCTGATGGATGACCGTGAGCTGGAAGGGGTGCTGGCGCACGAGTTGGG
>JAIMAR010000095.1 GCA_023511855.1 Bryobacteraceae bacterium | reverse complement strand
ACAAAGAGGCAACCGAAACCAGCAAGCAGTCGAGCAAGGAGCCGAAAAGCAGCAAAGACAGCCCAGAAGAACCAACCGACCAGCAAGCACAGCCAAGAATCCCCACCAAACCGCAGAGCGGGAGCCACACAACGCCTCAACTCTGCCCGCCCGTCGCGCAGGCGCCCGGGCCCGGCTCGCAGCACGTCCCAACTCCAGCTCCAGTCGTACAAGTCACCGGATTGCGCCCGCACCACGCCCAAATCTTACCTGCCGTTCCCGCACGCCTCCCGTTGTGATTTATGCTCCAAATCGCGCGCTGCTGCCCGCATCCAAATCCGCTCGTTTGCAGCGTTGCCGCGCTGTGCTATCCTCACGGTTGGGCCGGATGAAGAGGCCTTTTCCCTACCTAGCTGAGGACTTGTATGTCAGGGCATTCCAAATGGGCCACCATTAAACATAAGAAGGCTGCCGCGGACGCCAAACGCGGCAAGATCTTCACGCGCATCATCAAGGAAATCATGATCGCCGCCCGAAACGGCGGCGATCCCGACTCTAACCCGCGTCTCCGCACGGCCATCGCCGCCGCCAAAGCGGTCAGCATGCCGGCGGACAACATCAAACGGGCCATCATGCGCGGCACCGGAGAGCTGGAAGGCGGCCAACTCGAAGAAGTGATGTTCGAAGGATACGGCCCCGGCGGCGCCGCCGTTCTGGTGCAGGCCGCCACCGACAACCGCAACCGCACGGTCAGCGAACTGCGGCATTTGTTTTCCAAACAGGGCGGCAACCTCGCCGAGCAGGGAGCCGTGGCCTGGATGTTCGAACGCAAAAGCCAGATTCTGATCGACGCCTCCAAAGCCACCGAGGACCAGCTCATGGGCATCGTGCTCGATGCGGGCGCCGACGATTTGCGCAACGACGGCTCGCACTGGGAAGTCCTATCGCCTCCCGAGGCTCACGAAACCGTCCTGGCGGCTCTCCACCAGGCAGGCATCGAAACCGCCTCGGCGCAAATCGCCATGATCCCGAAAAACACCGTGAAGCTCGAAGGCAAGAACGCGGCCAACATGTTGAAGCTGGCCGAGGCGCTGGAAGAGCACGACGACGTGCAGAACGTTTACTCCAATTTCGACATCGACGAAAAGGAGATGGAGGCGCTGGCGGGCTAGCCGCTCCTCCTGAGGGGATGCGAGTCCTGGGAATCGACTGCGGCTCCGAGCGGACCGGTTACGGAATCATCGACAGCGACGGGCGTGATCACCGCATGGTGGCCGCGGGCGTAATCCGTACCTCCGCCAAATCCCCACTTGCGCTGCGCCTGCTGGAAATCTCCCGGCGCTTGCGCCAGGTGATCCATGAATTCCAACCCGAGGCGGTGGCCGTCGAGGAGGTCTTCCACGCAGCCAATCCCAAGACGGCTCTCAAGCTGGCCCATGTCCGCGGCGTGGCTCTGCTGGCCGCCGCTGAGGCCGGCCTCAAAGTGGGCGAGTATTCGCCCCTGGAAGTGAAGACCAGCGTCGTTGGCTACGGACGCGCCGAAAAAGACCAGGTGCAGATGATGGTGGGATCGTTGCTGCATCTGGCCGCGCCGCTTGAGTCCCAGGATGCTTCCGATGCTGTGGCCGTGGCCATCTGCCACGCCACCCATGCCGCCCGCGCGCGCCTGGAGGCCTGCCTGTGAGACGCCTGCTGGTGGTTCTGGCGCTGGCGGCGCCCCTGCTTTCCGCCCAGGCCAGAATCGACTTCATCAAGAAGTTCCCGGGCAGCACCCCTCCCTATCTTCATCTTTGGGTGGACGCCGCTGGGAAGGGAGAATACCGGGAAAGCCCGGACGACGATCAGCCCTTCCCGCTGCGCTTGAGTTCTGAGGAGACGGCCGCGGTTTTCGATCTGGCCCGCAGGCTCGGGAATTTCGCCACTCCGCTCGAATCCGGCCTTAAGGTCGCCTTCACCGGAGAAAAAACCCTGCGCTTCACGGACGGCGAGACACGGCACGAAACGACCTTCAACTACACCGCCAACCCGGACGGCCAGAAGATGCTGGACTGGATGGAACGAATTGCCGAAACGGCCCGGCATGCGATCCATTTGGAGCGCACGGCCCAGTTCGACCGGCTGGGTCTGGACCGCGCTCTGCTCGAGGTGCAGTACGCTTACGAACAGAAGCGCCTGGCGGGCGCTGGGCAGTTATTGCCCATCCTGGACCGCATCGCCCGCAACAAGAGCGCCTTCAACCGCGTGCGGGAGCGCGCCGCCACGCTCGCCGAAGCCATCCGCTCCGGCAAGCCGCCCTCGCCATGACGGACCCTCCGTTCCGGCGCATCCTGCTGATCATCCTGGATAGCCTCGGCGCCGGCGAAGCTCCCGACGCCGCCGGTTACGGCGATGCAGGCAGCGACACGCTCGGCCACTTGGCGCAGCTCCGGCCCTTGCGCTTGCCGAATCTCGTCTCCCTCGGCCTGGCCAACATCCGCCCGTTGGAGAATCTCGCGCCGGCGCCAGCTCCTTTGGGCGCTTTTGGACGCTGCGCTCCGGCTTCCCCCGGCAAGGACACAACGACCGGCCACTGGGAAATCGCCGGCGTCCATCTGGCGCGCCCGTTTCCCCTCTACCCCTCCGGCTTCCCTCCGGAAATCATGGACGAATTCGCGCGCCGCACCGGGCGCGGATGGCTGGGCAACGTCCCGGCCTCCGGCACCGAGATCATCCGCGAGCTTGGCGAAGAGCACATCCGCACCGGCAAGCCCATCGTCTACACTTCCGCCGACAGCGTTTTTCAAATCGCCGCACACGAGGACGTCATTCCCCTCGCCGAACTGTACCGCATCTGCGAAACCGCCCGGGAGATTCTGCGCGGCCCGCACGAGGTGGGCCGGGTGATCGCACGCCCCTTCGTGGGACAGCCCGGTTCGTTCGTGCGCACCGCCAACCGCAAGGATTTCGCCGTGCCGCCTCCGCCCGGCATGTTGCTGGACCGGCTGGCCGAGGCCGGCTGGGCGGTGCACGCCGTTGGCAAGATCAACGAAATCTTCCTCGGCCGCGGCATCCGCTCCGCCTCCAAGACGAAGAACAACGCCGATGGCATGGCCAAAACGCTGGAGGCTATGCGGCAAACCTCCTCGGGGCTGATCTTCGTCAACCTCGTGGATTTCGACCAGCTCTACGGCCACCGCAACGACGCCGAAGGCTATGCCCGCGCGCTCGAGCAAGTCGACGTCTGGATCCCAGATCTCCTGCAAGCGATGAATGAGAAGGACCTGGTGATCTTCACCGCCGATCACGGCTGCGACCCCACCACGCCCTCCACCGACCACAGCCGCGAGTACGTGCCTCTCCTAGCCTATGGCAAGTCGGCGGCGAAAAACGTTAACCTGGAAGTCCGCACTTCTCTGTCCGACATCGGGCAAACCATCGCGGAGAACTTCGGAATTCGTGTCGAGAAAGGAGTGAGTTTTCTCAGCGCAATTATATGAGACGTCCTCTACTGGCAGGAAACTGGAAGATGTACAAGACGCCGGCCGAGACGGCGGCGTTTTTTGAGGCTTTCGCGCCGCTGGTGGCCGGCCTCACCGAGCGAGATATCGTCATCTGTCCGCCCTTCGTGGATCTGCCTGCGGCGGTGAGCGCCGCCGCCGGTACCCGCATTGAGATCGGCGGCCAGGACATGCACTGGGCCAAGGAAGGGGCCTACACCGGTGAGGTCTCGGCGGCGATGCTCATCGGCGCCGGCTGCAAGTGGGTGATTATCGGCCACAGCGAGCGGCGCCAGTATTTCGGGGAAACCGACGAAACCGCCAACAAGAAGGTCCTGGCGGCGCTCGAAGCCGGTCTGAATCCAATCCTTTGCATCGGAGAGCTGCTGGAGGAGCGCGAGGCGGGCAAGACCGAGCAGGTGCTGCTGGCGCAACTGAAGGGCGGGCTGGCCGGCATGACGCCCGAACAGGTGGCCAAGGTCACCATTGCTTACGAGCCCGTGTGGGCCATCGGCACCGGCAAGACCGCCACGCCGCCGATGGCGCAGGATGCGCACCGCTACATTCGCTCGATGGTGGCGCGCCAGCACGGCTTCGCCCCGGCAAGCGGCATGCGCATCTTGTACGGCGGCAGCGTGAAGCCGGACAACATCAAGGGTTTGATGGAGCAGCCGGACATTGACGGCGCGCTGGTGGGCGGCGCCAGCCTAGATCCCGCCGGCTTCGCCTCGATCGTGAATTACTAAGTTGCAGTCCGATGGCCGGCCCGGCGCTTTAGGCGGCCGGGCCGCTACTCGGTGCTGTAGTTGATCTCAATGCGGCGGCTGAGGCGGGCAGCCAGCCACAACACGAAGGCCGTCAACAACAGCAACCCCACTACCGATGCCGTGGCCGAGGGCGGCTCGGCGGGCTGGAGAAACAGCCGCACCAGCGCCGGCACACCTTCGTCCGCCGGAATGCGCACCGGACAGACCGCTTGCAAGTAATGCAGCACCGTGATCTTTTGCAGCATCGAAGGCAGATAGTTGCTGGCGTTTTCCCACAGCAGCAACACGGCTGCCGGGACGATCGGATTGCGCACCAGCAGGCCTGCGGCCAGAAAGACGCTGCCGTAGCCCGCGCAGCCCAGCGCCGCCGCCAGAGCATAGCGCGCCAGATGCGCAGCCCCGTGCTGGTTCCAGTAAGCCTGCACTTCCAGGCTGCTGTGCGGTGCGAGCATGGCCAAAAAGCCCAGCACCGCCCCCGCGGTGAAGATCAGCACCGAAGCCAGCAGCCCGGCGGCGTACTTGCCCCCCATCAGCACCTCGCGGCGCACCGGCGCAAGTAGCCAGAAATGCAGCGTCTTGTCCAGCATCTCGCCGCGGAACAGGTTCATGAAGATGCCCAGGCAGCCGAAGAACACCGCCAGGCGTAGATAGAACACCTGAAAGATGCCGGCGAAGATCGTGCGGTCCTGCTCGAAGCTCAGCACCGGCTCGGTGCGCTTGCCCTCCAGCACTCCATTCTTAAAGGTCAAGTCGGTGCGGGCCGAGCCGTCGAAATAGCCCATGTAGCGGTACCGCACGGGTTCCTCTCCGCCGCGGCGGCGGGTGTACCTGCGGTCGTAGAAGGGCTTGCCGAGGCGGGCGATCACCTGTTCCGGGGTCTCGCCGGGAGCGACGGAAGCAATCTGCGCGGGGCTGACGATGCCGTACCGGCTATAGCGCTGGGTGCTCGCCTTGACTTCGAGGGTGTGCAGCAGAAACGCCGCCGCGGGAAACAGCGCCAGCAGATACACCCAAAAGGCCCGCTTGGAGAAGAAAGCGCGCCGCGCCTCAAGCCGCGCAATCACCAGAACTTGCCGCAATCGGACGCGCAATGTCATGACTGCCCCCCGATCAGGTATTGGTAGACCGCGTCCACGTTCTCATCCACCGGAATCACACTTTCGATCACGTGTCCCTGCTGGGCGAGCTGCGTCAGAACGCGCGAGAGCTCGTCGCCGCGGCGCGTCATCACCAGCAGCCCGGAACGGTCGTCATTGAGCCGGATCTCTGTGACGTGGTCCAGCCCGAACAAGGCCGAGGCGGCGCCGGCCGCGTTCCGGCAGCGGATCAGGAACTGGCTGGGATGCTCGCGGATCTCTTCGCGGACGTTGCGGATCTGCCCCTCGGCGGCGATCATTCCGTTGGCGATCAGGATCACCTGATCGGAGATCACGTCCACCTCCTGGAGGACGTGGCTGGAGAGGATCACGTGGCGCCCGCGCGCGGCTAACTCCCGGAAAAGTTGAATCGTCTCGGCGCGGACCAGCGGGTCCAAGCCGTTGAGCGGCTCGTCCAGAACCAGGACCTCCGGATCGTGCGCGATGGCGTGAGCCAGCCGCACCCGCTGCCGCATGCCCTTGGAATAGCCGGCGACCTTGCGGTTGGCGGCTTCCGTCATCCCCACCCGTTCCAGCGCCGCCCAGGCCAAACGCGCTGCCTCCGCGCGGGAGTATCCGTACAACTCCAGACCCGTGGCGACGAACTCAAACCCTGTGGCTCCGCGCGGGGCCGCGTCGTACTGGGTGGCGTAGCCGGTGATCCGCATCAGGCGCTCCGGATCGGAGGGCGGCAGCCCGCGAACCAGAATCGTTCCGCGGTCGGGCCGGATCAGCCCGGTCATCAAGTTCATCAGCGTGGTCTTGCCGGAACCGTTCGGGCCCACCAGGCTGGTGATGCCGGGCAGAATGCGCAGGCTGACCCGGTTGACGCCCAAAACGTCGCCGTAGAACTTGGAGACGTCGTCGAAGATGACCTCGGCGGAGCTCATGCCACCACCTCCACCGGACGCAGCTTGCGTTCCAGTATCCACGCCAGCAGGGCGATCATCACCGCCAGGGCCAGCGCGCATTCCAGAACCCCGGGTCCTTCGGGCACTTCCACTCCCAACAGGCCGCTCCAGATGTAGTAGGAAGCGCGGGTCGGATTGAGCAGCGTGGCCCAATTGGTGCGCAGGACCTGGTTCAACACCTGCTCCATGCCGGCCAGCACAAAGAAGAAGCCCAGCACCAGCCCGCCCGCAATCAGGCGCATCCGGACGTAGGCCGAGCAGGCCAGCGCCACCATGCTCACCAGCAGCACCCACATCACGAAGCCCGCCAGCAGCCCCGCCGCCATGCCCCAGTTCGGCCGGATCCAGCTCCAGCCGGCCATGCCGCACTGCATGAGGATCAAGATCAAACCCGGAACCCAGGTGATCAGCGACAGCATCCCGCCCAGCACCGCCAGCCGAGCCACCGCATAGTCCAGGCGCGAAATCGGCCGGCTGAAGTAGAGCGGAAGCGCGCCGTTGGCCAGGTCGGGGGCCACCAGTCCGGGGCCCGCCAGCGCCGCCAACAGCGTGGCGAACACGGCCTGCACATTCATGAAGATGAGAAAGAACTGCCCGTCGACCTTGAAGACCGGGGACACGCCGCCCATGGTCTTCAGCAGGTCCAAGTTGTTCGCCAGGTAGATGTAGCCGAGGCAGAGCAGCGGCCAAATCAGGCTTACGATTAGCGCGATTAATACAAGGCGCTGGTTCAATAAGCGCCGCCAGGCAAAGCGGGGGAAGGCCATCACTCGCGCGCCGTGGGAGGTGAGCGGCCCCTGGTATCGCTGATACCCGCGTTTATAAACGGCCATGCGACATCTCCTGTTCGCGCCGGGCCTCGTCGCCCGGAGTTTCGCGGATGTGCCCGACGGCTTTCAGGAAGATCTCCTCCAGGCTGTCGCGGCGGTGCGTCAGCTTGTGAACGCCGAGATTCTGTCTCGCCAGAATCGCCCAGAGCGTGTCGAGTTCGACTCCCGGCGGCAGCACGATGCGCCAGCGCCCGGCGCTCTCCCGCACGGCGTGCGCACTGGCCTGCTTGAGAGCGGCCTCGAGTCCACTGTCGTCTCCGGTCACCTCCAGCTCCACGAACCGGCGGTTGGCGCGGCGCTCGGCCTCCAGGTCCGCTTCGTGAACTACGCGCCCGTTGTGCAGGATCACAACCTCGTCGCAAACCTCCTCGACGTCGTGCAGCAGATGCGAGCACAACAGAACGCACATGCCGTGTTCTTCTTTCATCTCGCGGATCAGCTCCAGCATGCGGCGGCGCGCGGCGGGATCCAGCCCGTTGGTGGGCTCATCCAGAATCAGCAGCTCCGGCCCGTGCAGGACGGCTTGAGCGAATTTGGCCATCTGCCTCATTCCGAGCGAATAGGTGCCCAGGGTGCGGTATCGGGCCTCGCCCAGTCCGACGTGGTAGAGGACTTCGTGCGCTTTCTCGAGCGCAGCTTCGGGCGGCAGTCCGGAGATTTCGCCCATCAGCCGCAGGAAGGCGACGGCGGTCAAATCGGCGATGATGGCCTCGGTTTCGGGCATGTAGCCGATGCGGGCGCGCACATCGCGGGGGAAGCGGTGGCAATCGTAGCCCAGGATGCGGGCCGAGCCGTTGAGAGGGCGGTGGAATCCGAGTAGGGTGCGGATCAGAGTCGATTTGCCCGCGCCGTTGGGTCCCAGAAGGCCGATGGCCCGGCCGCCGCCTCTCGCGCCGAGCCGGCAGGTGATGTCTTCGAGCACCACCCGCCGGCCCAGCTTGACGCTCAAGTTATCGAGTTCGATTACGTGCGGCATTAGCTTGTGCCCGGCGCTCGACGCCCTGGTTGCGGGCGGGGCTATTAGCCAGCATAGCCGTAAATACCAGGTCGACAAAGCGAGTACGTCCGGCGGCTTGAATTCGTTCCGTCTCCGCGGTCGAGACGATCAGCAGCGGATCGCGGTTGGCCAGCAGGGACTTTAAGGTTCCGTCGCTCATTAATGCGGCGGCGTCCGCGAGCGCGCCCTGTGTGTTGAGCCACAGGAAGGCGGACTGATGCGGCCCCGAGGCGGCAGGCAACTGGGCTTGGAACTTCTGAGAGCGGATCAAGGGGAAGCCGCCGTTGCGGGTGGCGATGGCCTGGACGGCCAGATCCCGGTCCGTGCTGAGAATCATATAGCCGCGGTCGTAGGTCCAGTACAGCGGCAGGCCGCTGGCGGTGAAGGTCAGGCGCATCCAGGAGCGTCCGCCGGCAGCCTCCTCGGCAAGCTCGAAGGCGGGGGGCTTGCCTGCGGAAGCGAGTTGCTGGTTGACCGAGTCGGCGAACCGCCGGGCAGCGGCGTCAATCGAAGCGGGCTGTTTCACTTCGATGGCGGCAATCCAGCCGGGAACCGGCAGGGACGGACGCTCGATGGCGAAGGTGAAGTCCGATCCGAGGGCCGACGCGATATCGCCGGCGACGCTAATGCCGGTGTGGGCCTCCATCTGGGCCAGCCCCTCACGGAACTTGGGGTCGAGGCGGCCGATCAGCGCGTTGAACTCGTCATAGGCCTCGCGCGGATCGCGCGTGGAGGCGGAGACTGCCAGCACGGCGTCCGCCGAGACGTACTCGGCCGAGCCGGCCGGACCGGGTCCGGCGAGCCAGCTCGCCACGCCCGTGCGGGGACCGTCGAAGACCATGGCGGCGCGCAATTCCTCCGAGCCCGGCGCGCCGCGCTGCTCCAGCACAACATATTTCAGATGGCTGAATCCGGTGGCGTCCGCCGCAGGTGAGAAGGCGGACGGGCGGCTGGCGCTGACGTCGCAAGCCACCAGGCCGCTTACACCCTGGCGGTAGTGAGAGGCGATTTCAGCGGCGAACGGGCTGGCTGCGCCCGCGCCCAAGCCGGCCAAAGCGGCGTTGAGGTGGGCCGGGGAATCCGAGACCGCAAGCAGCGTGTCACGGATCTGGAAGGCGAGCTTGCCGTCCGGCGCAAGCTGCGCCAGCGCTTGTTCAAGCGCTGCCTGCTGTCCCGGCTGCACGGCGGCCAGCATCACCGGCGCAGTGTCGTTGGAGAGAGGCAACCGGAACAGGACGAAGACCACCTCGTCCCCCACCAGAGGCGAGACGGTTTGAAGCTTATCCAGGAATTCCCTGAGCTGGAGGGTCTGCTGGGAAGTCCACCACTCGCGCAGCACAGCGCTCTGCCCGGCGCGCTGCTCGATCAAGGCCACGGTCTGCCCGATGGCGGGGCCGAGGTTCGGAATCGCAACGTAAATAAGGGAACTAGCAGGCAAATAAGGGAGCAGGGAAGACTGGGTCCGCACCGCGGGGCCCTGAGTGGCAGCCACCGACTTTTCGATGGCGGCCAGTTCCCCTAACAGAGCGTAGTACTTCTCGGCGTTCTCGCTCCAGGCGACAGTGCGCTCAGCGGAGATTCCGTCCAGGGCGGGGGTGGAGGCTGCGGCCTGGCCCCGGCGCAGCAGCCGCTGGCCCCGGGGCTGGCGCACCTGGACCGCGCCCTCGATCACCGAGACCACCGAGCCGGCCAGCCCGGAGGAGACGGCGAAAACGGTGCCCTTCACAGAGGCCACGGAATCCCGGGTCCAGACCTGGAGGCGGCCAAAGCGTTGCGGTGCGGCTTGCACAATGATGTCGCCGCGGTTCAGGCGGATGGTGCGGCGGGTGAAGGTGGCTTCGAAGGCCAGCTCGGTGCGTTCGTTGACCTCGACGAGCGAGCCGTCCGCCAAACGAAGCAAGGCGCGGGCGCCCATCGCCGTGCGCAGGACCTCACCTTCGTTGATGGCGGCCCCGAGCGGGATGCGGCCCTGGGGCAAGCGATCCACCTCGCCGGAGACGGCCACCAGAGTGGCGCGGGGTCCCGAAGGGGCGAGAGCCCGGTCAACAGGCCCGCTGCCGAGGTACACGGCGAGGGCGGCCAGGCCTGCGGCCACGGCCCATTTGGCCCAGCGCGGGAAGACGCGAGGCCGGTGCGGGGCCGGCATCACCGCGACTTTTCGCTCGCCCCGCAGCTCCACCCAGGCTTTGCGGCAGGACGGACAGCGGCTGAGGTGGTCCTCCAGCAACAGGCGCCTTCCGAACTCCAGTTCGCCCGCCAGGTACGCCGGGAGCACGGGGCGGAACTCGGCGCAAGCGGGTGACGGCGCCCCCGCCAGCTTCTCCCAAACGCGGGTTTTGGCCGCGGCCAACTCCTCGGCCGGGACGGTTTCCTTGCGGATCTGGTTCAAAGCCTCATCCAAACGATCCTCGGGCATGGTCTTCCTCCCTCTACTCAAGCCTCCATCATGGAGCGCAAAGTCTGGCGGATGCGGAACAGCCGGCTGCCCACAGTGGGCCGTTCAATGCCGAACATTTCGGCCAACTCCTCGCCACTCAACCCCTCGACATACTTGAGGACGAACAGCTCAGCGTCTTCGGGGTCGAGGCGGCTGAGAGCCTGGCGGAGGCGCTCTTTCAGCAGCGCCGGGGTCTCCACGGAAAGCCGGGGAATGAGGTCCTCCAACGGGGTTTCGGCCCGCCATTGGCGGCGGCGCAGAATATCGATGGCTGCGTTGGTGGCCGCCCGCCGGAAATAGGCTTCGTTGGAAACAGGTGTCTGGAAATCCGGATGCTGTTTCCAAAGCCGCAGGAAGACCGTCTGGAGGACGTCCTCGGCGTCGGCGGGGTTGCCGGTGACGCGCAGGGCGGTGAGGAAAACGGTGTCCGCGTATTTGTCGTAGAGTTCCTGGAACTGGGGGTCTGGGATCATCGCCGGTTCCGCCGCTGGGACTGCCACGCCGCTGGCCGCCATTTCTTTGCTCCCAATCAGCTAAACGCAGCCCGCGAAACGATTATTCCACGGCGGAGGGAGAAAAATGCACCCCCTCAGCGGGGCTGGTCGAGAGTATAGAAGAGGTAGCGGTAGTCCCAGGTCTGGGTGCGCCCGGGCTCGACAGAGATGGCGATGTAAGGCTCCGGGCAGACGGTCTCGCGGCGGGTCCAGAAGTTGAGGCGCACGATGGGCCGGTCAGAGGTGATGCGCACGCCGGCTCCGGCGGGGCGGTTCTCGATCCGGATGTCGTAGTCGCGGGGAGACTTGCCGAACCCTTCCATCCAGCTCTGGACGGACAGGTTGCCGGTGAACTCCTTATAGAAGACCAGCTCGTTGCCCCGGGCTTCCAGCATCCCGCGGAAATTGCCCAAAGGTTTTAAGGCGAAGGGAAAGATCACGCGGTAGCCGGGGCCGCTGGGCTGCTGATCGATGACAAAGAAGTTGTGGTTGTATTGGGTGCCGCGAATCGGCTTAGGTCCAGTGTTGGTGAGCCGGTGGGCGATGATCATTTCCGACTTGCCGGCGACTAAGGTAATGCGTTTGACGTAATTGTACTCGTAGCCGATCTTATTTGAAACGGTGTGGCGGAATTCGACCCAATTCTTTCCATGAGTAACTTTCCATGCACCCGGATCCGCCACTTTGTAAGTGGTGAAGGCGCTGAAGGGGCGGGCGTCAGGACGGACGGCGTGACCGACGCCGATGCGGAGGAACAGGCCGCCCGGGGCGGCCTCCTCGAAACCGAGCTGGCCTTCGCCGTCGAAGCTTTCGGCAGGCCCGGTGATGGCGTCGTGGACGAGCGGATCGTGCCTGGGGTACCACTGGCCGAAGTATTGATGCCCCTTGTATTCGAGGCTGTAGATGATGCCGGACCAGTCGAAGCGGGTGGCGCGATAGGAGCCCTTTTCGGGATCGGGGAGATAGAGCCCGGCCTTCAGGACGCCGTTTGTAATCTCCACGCTTGGGTAATTCTGACAGAAAATCGGAGTAACTAATAACAACAACTTACAGAATAATTTGCAATTCATAGTATTTCCACTAAGTAACTTTTAGGGAGGCAAGCACGCTGTCCCAAGGCTTGCGGTAGGGGCGTTCGAGCATCGCCGAAGCCTCCTTGTCGCCCGGAATGTCCTCCCGGACGGGGTTCCAGCGGAGGGCGCGGCCGAGGCGCAGCGAAAGATTGGCGAGATGGCAGGCAGTGGCGACGCGGTGGCCGTCTTCGGCATCGGAGAAGGGCTGGCGGCGGGTGCGGATGCAGTCGAGCCAGTCGCGCTTATTGAGGATCATGGGGTCCTGGCCCGGGGGTCGCTCACGGACGGCTTCGATCCAAGGTGTGGGGGGAGTGTGGGAGCCGACCGGGCCGCCCGGAGGATGACCCTGCCAGCCCGGGATTTGGTCCACCGGGTCGCCTTTCATCTCGGGCAGGACCTCATAGGCGCCTTCGCGCAGGATCAGGGTCCCTTTGGGGCCGAGGAAGCGGATGCCGGTGATGTCGGGCTGGGCGTTGGCTTCGCGGATGGAGTATAGGACGGTAAAACCGGGGTAAGTAAAGACCGTATCTTGCAGGTCGGGGGTCTCGCAGTCGTCTTCGAGAAGGTAGCGGCCGCCGGCCGAGTAGACCTGCACCGGGGCGTTGACGCCGAGCAGGTAGTGAACCTTATTGAGGTCGTGGGAGGCGAGGTTGGTCATTTGGCCGCCGGCGAAGTCCCAGAACCACCGGAAATGGTAGAGACAGCGGTGGCGGGTATAGGGCTTCTTGGGGGCGGGACCGAGCCACAGCTCGTAGTCCAAGCCCGGCGGGGGGTCGGAAGGCGGAGTGACGCCGAAACCGGGGTAGACGTTACGAACGGCGGCGATGCGGACCGTGTGGATTTTCCCCAGACGGCTCGAGGCGAGGATGTCGCGGCCGGCGCGAACTTCGGGGCTGTGCTTGCGCTGGGTGCCGGAGCAGACGATGCGGTTGAACTTGCGGGCGGCGTTGACGATCCAGCGGCCCTCGCGGACGAACAGGGTCAAGGGCTTTTCGACGTAAACATCTTTGCCGGCGGCGCAGGCCAGGATGGTCATCAGAGCATGCCAGTGGTCGGGCGTGCCGACCACCACCCCCTGAATGTCCTTGTTCTCAAGGAGCTTTCGGAAATCGGAGTAACCTTTGGCCTGGGGGCCGCAGTGCTGAAGGCCGGCTTCGAGACGGGGCTGGTAGACGTCGCAGACAGCGGCGCAATCGACATCCGGCATGGCCTTCAGGTCCGAGACGTGCCGCTTGCCGATGAGGCCATAGCCGATGAAGCCGATTTGGAGGCGATCGTTGGCGCCGAGAATGCGGCGGTAGGAGGCTGCGGTCAAGGCCGTGGTCAAAAACGCCCGCCGGCTGGTAGGCGATTCCGGAAGCCGATCCATCGTTGCGGACACCTCCTAGAGTATCTGGTGCTCAGACACTCAGGCTCAGTCCAACAATCATACATCAAGCGGGGCGGAGGGGACGCAGGGCGGTGGGTGAAGGGGGGAAATGTCTGCTTCAAAGCGCGGCGGGGCCGTAACGAAACGGGACGGCGGTTGTGGTCTCGCCGGCAACTCGCTCCCTTGGCGGCATGAAAATCTTTGCGTGCGGGGAAGATTTCAGGGGTTAGTAGTACACGCTTTTTCTGAGACTGCGCTCAGAAAAAGAG
>JAIMAR010000094.1 GCA_023511855.1 Bryobacteraceae bacterium | reverse complement strand
GGCATGCCCGCGCCGCGCCGCCACGCGCCCGGCCGGTCTTGATTGCAATTCAGCTTAACGGCGATCTTGTCGCCGGGCCGATAGCCCGCCCTGCCCAGCTTCCGCGTCTCGTCGAAGAACTCGAACAGGGACTTCCACGCGGCCCGATCCGAGCGATCTCCGGTCAAAGCGCGCAAGGAGCCTGACAGCATCTCCCGAACCAGTTCGGGATTGGTGTTGCCGTCGTCCCACCATTCTCCTGCGGAGCCGTGCCAGGTGGCCACCTTGGGTTCATGCGCCCAAGTCACGCGCCCCGGATGGATCCCTTTGCCGTCTCCGATGGGGCGGTTGGGCGGCTCAGTAGGTGTCTTGAACGGCGGGTCTTCCGTGACGGCTTGTTTTGGCGCGGTCTGCGCCCCACCGATCGCAACGGCCCGGCTCGCCGCCACGGCTCCCAATCCCGCATGCAGCAGCTTCCGGCGCGTCATGCAGCATTCTTTTCGGTGACTGTCTGGCGTCATGGCTCTCCTCTTCGGGTTTGAGTCCCGCGCCAGACAGTGTATAACAGTCCCGTGCCGAAAATGGGATTTCG
Organism: Bryobacteraceae bacterium; assembly: GCA_023511855.1. Classification (GTDB taxonomy): domain Bacteria; phylum Acidobacteriota; class Terriglobia; order Bryobacterales; family Bryobacteraceae; genus JAIMAR01. Next base: position 13,410 of record JAIMAR010000094.1, on the reverse strand, counting down.
CTGCCCGAAACCCCTCGGGGCAACTCGTCACCGCGCGCTTAGCTGTTTCGCCTTGGCCGCATGCGCGGGTATTCCCGCCGGCGTATGCCCTCGACGGCCATCGCGTTCCATTGATGGGCGGGGCGCCTCGGCTTCAAACTCCTCTGCGATTTGGTAAATTTTGTTCGAAGATCAGACTAATCTCGAAAGGACGCATCATGCCTCCCTCACTTCACCCTTTCATCCGGCGATGGCCTCTACTACTCCCCACCTGGCTGCTGCTCGCCGCTCTGCCTTTGGGAGCACAGCCTTCCGGCGGACCTTACGGTCCCATCGACCAGCGTTATGAGATTCCGAAAGCCGCGCACGTGTACTTCGTGGCCCCGGACGGGAAACCGGAGGCGCCCGGCACTTCGCTGGAGCAGCCCACCACGCTCGAAGCCGCCATCGAGCGGGTCGTGACGGGCGACGCGATCATTCTGCGGGGCGGCGTCTACCGGACCGGCGGACTGCTGTTGAATCAGGGCGTCACCATCCAACCCTACGCCGATGAGCGGCCGATCCTGAAAGGAACCCTCGTCGCCACCCAATGGCAGGCTCTCCCCAATAACGTCTGGCGCACGCCGTGGAAACGGCTGTTTCCGGCCTCCCCGTTGGGCTGGTGGAACCGCGACCGCGAAGGAGTGCGCACGCCGCCGCATCGCTTCAACAACGATATGGTGTTCGTCGACGGCCAGCTGCTGCGCTCCGCGGGCTGGGAGGGAGAAGTGGACGCAAATTCTTTCTACATCGACTACGCCCGCGGCTACGTCTACATCGGAGTGAATCCGGCCAACCGGCTGGTTGAGATCACCGCCTTCGACGGGGCCATCATCCGCACCAGCGCCACGGTTCACGGCAAGCCCTCGGACCGCAAAGGCCCAGTCATCCGGGGCATTACGTTCACCCAGTACCCCTACCGCGCGCTGGAGGTGGAAGGGAAGCGGCGCTTTACCGCCGCCGACGAGCCTACCGATGAACCCGTCGGGCCCTCCGATCCCTCCACGTACGGGAAAGAGGTGACCGGAACGGTATTGGAGAATGTGACGATCACCTACTGTTCACGCGTGGCGGGCTATTTCCGGGGCGACGGGCTCGTCATCCGCAATTCGCTCATCAGCGACACCAGCACCGAGGGGATCTATGTGATCGGATCTTCCGACGTGCTGCTCGAAAAGAACATCATCCGGCGGAACAATATCGAGGGAATCACGGGCTACTATCCGGCGGCGGTGAAGATCTTCAACCAGTCGCACCGGGTCACCGTCCGCGACAATCTGATTCTCGACAATCCGGATTCGAGCGGGGTCTGGTACGACGTCGGCAACCGTGACGGAGTCTTCATCAACAACTACGTGGAGAACGCGACCAACGGTTTCTTCTTTGAGATTTCGCGGGGCGTGACGGTAGCAGGCAACGTCTTCGTCCGCTGCGGGCGCGGCATCTACATCCTGAACGCCGCTGATGCGCGCATTTATAACAACACGTTTCTAGACGCTCCGGCCTCCTTCGAGCGGAACCAGAGGAGCGCCACCGGCGACCTGTTCGGCTGGCACGCCGCCACGGGCCCGGACGTGGACCAGCGCGAGGGCCACGTGTTCGTGAACAACTTGCTGGTATCCAGCCCCGAATTCCGCAGCCCCCTGCTCCAATTCGGCCAACCCAGGATGCTCTGCCAGAAGCTGCCGCGGCCTCAGGCCAAGCAGATCGACGGCAATGTCTACGTGCGTGCGCAGATCCCGGGCGGCGGGCCCCAGCCGCCGCTGATCGTCTGGAGCCCGGCGCCCACCGACACCTGTGTGGTAAACGCCGCCAACCTGGAGGAGTTCCGCAAACAAGCGCCGGGGTTCGAAGCCTCCGCACGCAGCCTGGACCGCACCCCGCGTTCGGTTTTCAAGAGCCTGGAACTGAAGCGTTACGAGTTGGTTGAACCGCTAGCTGTGCCCGCGCCTGCGGTGGTGATGCCCGCCGAGGTCCGGAAGCTGCTCGGCTGGAGCCAGCAGGACGCGCGCACGGTGGGCGCCTACCCGCGCCGTTAGCCCGCGGTCGCGGGTGAATCTCAGGGCTTCCTGCGGCTCCGCTCACTGAGGCTGGCTCGTGGCCGGATATCTCAGAACTGTGAAGTTCCGCAGGCCGACCGTATCGGACGACGAAGCCGCCAGCTTGCCAAGGAAATGAATGGTTACGCCCGCCGCAGGCGGCCCGGCGGCATAGCCCGTTCCCGCGGTGAACGCCGTCAAGCTGCCCCAGCTCTGCACATCCCATTGGACGCCCGAGCCGTTCACTCCCGCCTCGGCTTTGCCCGCGATGTAAGCTTCCGCGCTTCCCGCGGTTCTGGAAATTAGAGGCGTGCTGCCCCAGCGTACTTCAAAAGTGTACTCCTGCTGAGTGCCCTGATGGGCGTAGCTGAACCGGACCTCCACGCGGTCGCCCGCCTGCAACACGTTGGCCGGAATCTGGCAACTTGCCAGGCTCACCAGCGCCGTCGAGCTCGTGCTCGCGCCAGTCCCAGAGCAAATGACCTGCGCCGGGCTGTAGGCCAACGGCTGCCCGGACGGCGGCGCCGAACCTGGCGGCACGCGATAGGAGCACTGGAGAATGTCGCCTGGCTGCGGCACGGCGGCGGCGTCAAAGGTGATGACATTCCCGTTCAGCACATAATCCACCCCAGCCTTTTGCAGTAGGCCGTTCCGAAACACCTGAAGGCTGGAGGCGGGCTGCGGCGCCTGCGACAAAGTGAAGACTTGGTTGGAACCGTCCAGCGCGCCTTGCGGGACCTCTGCATCCACGTAGTCCGGACCCGGCGGCGTGTTCAGGCCACACGGTCCGGCGGTTCCGTCCACGCGCACGCAGTCCGTCCAATCGCCCGCCACGGCCTCGATCTGGCCGGACTCATTGATCCAAGCGGCTCTTCCGGGCCCGTAACCAGGACCTTTCACCGGCCTCGCATCCAACTCCTCCGCCAGCCCCGCCACGTCGCCGATCTGTAGGAGGGTCTGTTCGGGCGGCGGCAGCGTGTTGCCGGCCAAGGGGGGGCCAACAATCCGCACGTAGCTCAACTTGAGCGGTTTGGAGCTGGGCGGAACGCTCCAATATTCGCGGAACTGGATTCGGCCGCCGCTGTAATAACTGACCGAGTAATAAGCGCCACCGGGCGCAGTGGTGGTCGGCACGAGCTGAACGCGCAGTAGCCCGTCCACCACGCGGACTACGGCGCTCTGGCCGGCCACGTTAGCAGGGCCGGCCGTCACAAGATGGCGCCATTCGACAAAGACCACGCCGTTAAACTTGGCGCCGTTGGCTTGGTATAAGACATCCTCAACCGTGGTTAAGGATACAGCGGCATGGGCCGTCGTCATCAGGGTCGCCAGCAGGGCGATGTTCAAAAGGACTCTCATGGTTGCCTCACTCGGTAGGTCCCGGGCCTGGAGTTGCCAAGCCGGGCTGGCGACCACGCTGCGGCGCTTGCAGAAACGCCGGGTCGCCTTCCGGTCCCAGTGTAGGCACACGGCGAGCGGCTGACCGCGGTTCGGCAAACCTCTGGGATAACCCTAATATACGTTAGGTCAATAGGTTACGAGTATTTGAAATGCCGCTTTTTCGGTGTGACTGGCGCTGGAGCGGCCTGCCGGCCTACCCGGCATTGTTTCCAACGCCTTTCTCCAGAAACCTCGCTACCACCAGTGTAATATCGTCCTGCGCCCGCTCCTCGCCCATGAAGGTATTGACGGCCCGCAAGACCTCGTCCCGGATCTCAAGGCAAGGTTTCTCCAGGTTCTTAAGGACGACTCCGAGAAGCCCCTCCTCCTCGAACTGAGCTCCGCTAGCATTGGACGCCTCGACGACCCCATCCGAGTACATCACCAGCAGCTCGCCGGGCCGCACCTCCGCTTCCCCCTGTTCATAGCTCACGCCGGCCAGCACGCCCAGCACGGGTCCGCCCTCCTCCAGGCGGCGCACCACCGGGTTGCCCCTCTCATCCCGGCCGATCAGCATCGGCGGCAGGTGTCCGGCGTTGATGTAATACAGCATCCGGCGGGCCGGATCGTAGTAGCACCAGAAGAGGCTGACAAAGCGTTCGATCGCCGTCCGGGAGCGGATCAGCTCGCTCAGGCGGGCCGTGGAGGACTCGTGTTCTTCTTTGCCCCCCATCCAGTTGCTGGCCCGCACCGCTCCCAACAGCAGTCCCACCACCATCGAGGCGGGCAATCCCTTGCCGGAAACGTCACCCACCGCGATCGCCACCCGCCCGTCCGGCGTCGAGAAGACGTCGTAGAAATCGCCTCCCACCTGCCAGGCGGGCACGCACTGCGCCGCGATGTCCACATCGGCGATCTCGAGCTTGGAAGGCGGCAGCAGATCCATCTGCACCTTGCGCGCCAGCTCGGTCTGCTGCTCCAGCCGCTTCCCATTCACGTAGTTCGGGAACCTGAGCCACAGCAGCACCATGGAGGCGACCAGGCCTACCGCCGCCGCCGAGTTCAGAATCAGGTTGGTGAGCAGCGTCCCGAACACCGCCGAAACGCCGCTCATATACAGTCCCAACTCGACAAACCGCGGGCCGGGGCGCAGATTCGGAGGAGGGGAGGGGGCTCGGGCGGCGCCTGGAAGCGCCGCCTCAGACTGGGGCTGTCTCGGGATGTCCGCTCTCGGCTGCCTCGCTGCATTCGGCGCCGGCTGGGGCGCCTTGAGCGCCTGCTGGAGGTTGCCGGCGGGCTGCACCGGCGCGGGAACTCCCGCCGGGCCCCTCCCTATCGGCCCGAACCTGCGCCCGAGCCCAAAAAACTGTACCGTCACCCAGACCTTGCCTTCCGGCGTCTGCCGGATCTCGCCCGGGACAAGGAACGGATCCGCAGGCATCTCCTGCGGCTGCGGCGGACGCAGCGGCGGGCCCACCGGATTTCCGGCTTGGGCCAACACCGCTCCCGAGCTGTCCAGAATCCGGATCCAGGCGATCCGGTTGGGGGCCTCCTCCTGCATCTCCGCTAATACCGGCGCCAATTCGGCCGGCTCGCGAAACCCTAGCCGGGCCGCCTCCCTCTGCAACAGACCCACTTGCCGCTGCGCCTCTCTGCGCAGCTCCGCCAGCACCATCCCCCGGGAAACCTGGAAGTAGGTCTGGATGGACTGCACCAGCAGCAGGATCCCGAGCAAGGATCCTCCTACCAGTGCCAGCTTGAACCACAAGTAGCGAATCCCGAACAGCTTCATGTCGTCGGCGTATTACAGCCTTCCCATCTATTCATATTCTCAAGGCGTAAACTGCACTGTCACGGTGCCGGCCGCTCCCTCCAACACCTAACGTATTCCGGTTAACTTAACCACCCAGGCCTCTCTGGAGGACATCGCTCCCGGCACAAACTCCGGCAACTGAACCGCCAGATCCTTCCCCTTTGGCCTTACCCGGAGATCCCGGCCGGTTTCCAGCAACAGCGCCCGCGCGCCCGGGCTTGCCGCGTCTGGGATCACAATCTCGCGGCTCCAATGCGGCAGGATCGCGTACACGTCGCTCCCTTTGGCCGTGAAAAAGGCCAGGATCCGGGCATTTCCGGGCGCCGGTTCGTCCACGAGTCTCTTTAGATCGTACTCCGCCCGAAACTCCTTCTCTTCGAACTTCGGAACCACGCCCGGCCCCCACAAGCGGCTGATCCGCCACGGCGAGGTGTCATAAATCGCTTCGCCGTTGATCCTCAGCCACTCGCCCATCTGCGTCAGGCGCTCTTCCATGATCACCGGGATCCTCCCGTCGCCGGTTGGACCGATATCCAACAACAGATTGCCGCCCCGGCTCACTAGATCCACAAGCATCAGGATCAACGCCCGCTCCGTCTGGTAGTCTTTCAGCGTCTCCATCCGGTTATACCCGTAGGAATAAGCCATCCCGCGGCTCTCCTCCCAGGGGTGTTTGCCGGTCTGAAGCCCGGCCGTGTATTCGGTCGTGTAGTACCCCCCGTGCCGGTGCCGGGTGTCCTTGCCCCAGCGGTCGTTGATCACCACCTCCGCCCCCACGGGCGACTCATTGAACAGCCACGCCAGCAGCTCCGGGCTCCTCCAAGCCGAGCTGTCCATGTCCCATTCGCCGTCCGAGAAAATGAGGGCCGGCCGGTACCGCGTCACCGCGTCTTTGAATTGCGGGAACATGTGCTCCTCGACGTACCGCTTCCGGTCGCTCAGCCACAGCGGGTTGTACCACTCGTACAGCGAGTAGTAGAAGCCCATCTTCAGCCCCTTGGCCCGCACTGCGTTGGTCAGATCACCCAAAAGGTCCCGCCTCGGCCCGACCTCCACCGAATTCCACGGACGCCCCCACGTGCGGCTGGCCTCGGCGCTCGGCCACAGCGCATATCCGTCGTGGTGTTTCGAAGTCAGCACGACATACCGCGCTCCGGAACGTTGGAACACCTCGGCCCAGTGGTTCGGATCAAACAGCTCCGCCTTGAACAGCGGCGCAAAATCCCAATACTCAAAGTCTTTGCCGTAGACTCGCTGGTGGAACTGCCAGGTCGGCACGCCCCTTCCGGTGGGGGCCTTGGCGTTCTTGCCCTGAGTCAGAGAATTCCAATACCACTCCGCGTACGGGTTCTCCCCTTTGATCCCAACCGCCGCATAGGCCGGGACCGAGTACACGCCCCAGTGGATGAAAATCCCGAACTTGGCTGCGGAAAACCAGGCCGGCGTCGGCCGTTTGTCCAGCGACTCCCAATTGGCCTCGTAGCGGGCCGCTTGCAAACCCCACACGACGAGTCCAAACCCAAGCAGAATGGCCCTCCACAGTTGGCGGTTCTTCACCGGCTCTCACCTCCTCGCGGATCTTTCCGCGCATCTCCTGACTACCGGCCGTTCCTTCCCGGCCGCGTCACTCTGTTGAACGCCGCGCCTGCGCCGTAACGCCCCCCCTGCGTGTCCCCAGTCCGGCTCACGGTTTCGGATCCGAATGCAGCAGCTCCAGCGTCACTCCCAGAGCCTTTTCGCTGTCCAGGTACACGTAGGTGCCGTTATCTGAGTCGTAGCGGCCGCGGTGCAGCGTGGTTAACCCGAGTTTCTCCAGCCTCCGCAGGCTGCCTTCCAAGTCCTTCACCTGGAAAGCAATGTGCTGCACTCCCTCGCCATGCTTGTCCAGAAACTCTTTCCAACTAGTGTCTACCCCCACCGGCTCGATGATCTCCAGCGTCACTTGCCCCAAAGGGATGAAAGCGAGCTTGGCCTGCCCTTCCGAAGGACGGCCCCGGTAGACCACTTTGACCTCGCGTCCCGGCCGGGTCAGCGTGATTTTGGGCATCGGAACCCCGAGCAGCGCGGCCCACTGCTTTGCCGTCGCCTCGGCGTTGCGGCTCACAATCGCCACCTGCACCAAGGTCTTCATTCCAGGGTCCGGCGGCTCCACCGGGGATTGCAACGCCGGGGCCGCCATCCCAAACAGCACTCCGAACAAAGCCAGTTTCTTCACCACTCCCTCCTCCTGCATCCGTCTCCGGGATCTCGCCGCAGCTCAACCCTGCCAGCCGCTCTGCCGGGTCAATACCTCCAGCCCGAGATAAGGCCGCAGCGCCTCCGGCACCACCACCGACCCATCCTTCTGCTGGTAGTTCTCAACAATCGCCAACCACGTGCGCCCCACGGCCAGCCCGCTGCCGTTGAGCGTGTGGACGTACTCCGCCTTGCCCTTGGCAGCCTTCATCCGAATGCCGGCGCGCCGCGCTTGAAACGCCTCAAAGTTGGAACAGGACGAAATCTCCTTGTAGGCGTTCAAGCCCGGCAGCCACACCTCGATATCATACGTCTTGGCCGAGCTGAACCCCAGGTCTCCCGTGCACAGCGCCACTGTGCGGTAGGGCAACCCCAGCCGCTGAAGGATGTCCTCGGCATCCGCCGTCAGGCGCTCCAGTTCTTCGTAGCTCTGCTCAGGCCGGGTGAACTTCACCAGCTCCACCTTCTGAAACTGGTGCTGGCGGATAATCCCCCGGACGTCCTTCCCGTAAGAGCCGGCCTCGCTCCGGAAGCACGGCGTATAGGCGCAGAGTCGAATGGGCAGCCGGTCGGCGTCCAGCGTCTCCGCCCGGAACAGGTTCGTCACCGGCACTTCCGCCGTGGGCGCCAGCCAGAAGTCATAGCCCTCGCACTTGAACAGATCCTCGGCGAACTTGGGCAACTGACCGGTTCCGAACAGGCTCTCGGAGTTCACCAAGAACGGCGGCAGGACCTCCGTGTAGCCGTGCTCGCGCGTATGCACGTCCAGCATGAAGTTGATCAGCGCCCGCTCCAGCCGCGCGCCCGCGTTCCAGTAAACCGCAAACCGCGCCCCGGTGATCTTCGCCGCGCGCTCGAAATCCAGCAGCCCTAGCTCCGGCCCCAGGTCCCAGTGCGCCTTGGGCGCAAATTCGAACTCGCGCGGGCTGCCCCAGCGCCGCACCTCCACGTTGTCCGCCTCGCTCCTGCCCACCGGCACGGATTCATGCGGAACATTCGGCACCCCGGCCAGCGCCTGGCGGAATTCTTCCTCCAGTTGCCGCACCTTCTCATCCAGCGCCGCGATCTCTTCGCCGATCCGCCGGACGTTCTGCTGGCGCTCCGCCGTATCGACGCCTTGCCGCCGTAACTTGGCGATTTCATTGCTTTCGGCATTGCGCTGCGCCTTGAGCTGCTCGGCTTCGGTGATGGCCGCCCGGCGCCGGGCGTCCAGCTCTCGGAAAGCCTCCAGATCCAGTTCAAAACCACGCGTTTTCAGCCGTTCCGCGATCTCCTCCAAGTGGGTGCGGAAAAAGGTCAAATCATACATGGCTTCAATGGTACAACTCCTTATTCGCCGGCGATCGTGACCGTCACCTCGCGCTCGCGCGGCCCATCGTCGAAATCGCAGAATACGATCTGCTGCCAGGTCCCGATTCCAAGCCGCCCCTCCACCAGCGGAAAGGACTTCGACGTGCCGATCAGAGCGCTCCGCAGGTGCGCGAAGCCGTTGTGGTCCCCCCAGCGGGCATTGTGCGCATAGTCGGAATTCTCCGGCGCGATCTTCTCGAGCGCCCGCCGCAGGTCCGCCACGCAGCCCGGCTCGAACTCCAGCGTCGTGATCCCCAGGGTCGACCCGCGCCCGGAGACGTTCACGATCCCTTGGCGCAGGCGGCTTTCCTCCACCGCCCGCTCCACCTGCGGGGTGATATCTTGCACATCGCAGTGTCCCTTGGTCGATAAGCGGAATTTCTTCTGAAAAACTGCCATAACCGGAAATTATCACGCCTCTGCCGCGTCTTGGTATCGTAACAACACGCCTATGGTCACAACGAACTTGCCACGCTGGTTCCTGCTCCGCGCGCCCGGCCCGTGGTTGGCGGTTTCCGCAGTCCTCGCTGTGCTTTCAAGCGGCTGCCGGCCTTCTTCGGTCCAAGTCGACCCCGCCCTGGCCGCCCTGGTCCCGCCCGACGCTCTGGCCCTGGCCGGCATCGACCTTGCCAGTCTCCGCTCCACCCCCGCCTTCTCCAAGTGGATCGCCCCAAACCTGGAGCGCTTGGGCAAAGAAAACAACACCGACTTGGCCGGCCAAAGCACCCAGATGCTGGCTGTTACCGACGGCAAGACCGTCACCGTTTTTGCCCGCACCCGCACCGGCGTGGTCCGCCTGAACTCGAAAGACCCGCTACCCTCGCCCAACGGGGGCATTCCGCCCCGCCTGCGCCGCTTGCTCGGGACGATTCCAGCGCACAACCAGATCTGGTCTGCCGGCGCCGGCACAGCGGCGCTGCTGGCGCAGGCGCTCCCGGGCGCCAATCCCCTCGCCGTTCTGAAACAGGTCACGGCCGGCATGGATTCCTACACGGCCGCCGCCGACCTTCGCCAGGGCCTGAAACTCGAGGCCCGCGCCACTTACTCCTCACCGGAAGAGCTCGCCCGCGTCCACGACGGCTTGCGCGGCCTGCTCAGCCTGGCCCGCATGAGCACACCCAAGAACCGCTCCGGACTGCTGCGCCTTTACGACGGCATCCAGATTCGCCAGGATCAAGGCGCACTGCTGGTTGAGGCGGAGTACTCGGCGCAGGAATTGGACTCCGTTTTCTTCGCCCTGCCCCGGCGTTGATCCTCTCTCGGCTCCTCTCCCTGTAAGCTATACTGCGAGGTTCAGGTCCACGCTCATGAGTCTACGTGTCGGCATCATTGGGACGGGCGCGATCTCTTACAAGCACGCCCAGGCGTATCGCAACATCGGCTACCAGGTAACGGTCTGCACCGATATCAATCCGGAGGCGGGCCGCAAGTTCGCGGCCGCCCACGGAGCGGAGTTCGTTCCGGGTTACGAGGAAGTTTGCAGCCACCCGCAGGTGGACTTCGTCGACGTCTGCACCTTCCCCGATTTCCGCCTGGAGCCCGTCCAGGCCGCCGCGGCCCACGGTAAGCACATCCAGGTGCAAAAGCCGATGGCGACCAACCTCGAAACCGCCCGGCAGATGATCGAGACCGCCCGCGCCGCCGGCATCCGCCTCGGCGTGGTCAGCCAGCACCGCTTCGACGACGCCAGCCTGTTTCTCTCCCGCGCGCTGGCCGACGGCCGCTTAGGCAAAATCCTTCAGGCCGACGCCTATGTCAAGTGGTACCGCTCGCCCGAGTATTACTCGCGGCCCATCAAGGGGAGCTGGAAGGTGGAAGGCGGCGGCGCGCTCATCAACCAGGCGATTCACCAGGTGGATCTGCTGCTCTGGCTGGCCGGTCCCGTGCGCCAAGTCGCCGGCTTCTGGCAGCTCGGCGCCCGCCACAAGATCGAATCCGAGGACGTCATCTCCGCCCTGCTGCGCTATGAAAGCGGCGCCACCGGCGTCATCCAAGCCTCGACTGCCTTCTATCCCGGCTACGCCGAGCGCGTTGAGATCCACGGGACCAAGGGTACCGCCGTGGTCGCCGGAGATAAGCTCATCACCTGGGACGTGGAAAACGACTCCGGGGACCCGCCGCCGCTGTACCGCGACGTTCGCTCCGGCTCCTCCGATCCCATGGCCATCCCCCTGGAGCCGTTCGAACGCCAGTTCCGCGACTTCGGCGAAGCCCTCCGGACCGGCCGCGACCCGCTGGTCTCCGGCCAAGAAGGCTTCCGCGCTTTGCAGCTCGTCCTTTCTATTTACCAAGCCTGCCGCGAGAACCGCGTCCTCGACATTGCCGGGGGAATCGCCTGACCCATGTCCTGGATGCGCCTCCGCGTGCCCGCTTCCAGCGCGAACCTGGGCCCTGGGTTCGACGCGCTGGGGCTGGCGCTCAACCTCTTCCTGGAATGCCGTTTCCGGCGCAGCGAGCGCCTCTCCATTCAAGCCTCGGGCCGCGACGTCGAACAAATCTCGATCGGCGAAGACAACCTGATCTGGCAGACCGCCCTCGCCGTCGCCCGCGATACGCACAGCCCGCTGCCGCCCATCGAACTGATCATCGACAACCAGATCCCGATCGGCAAAGGACTCGGCTCTAGCGCCGCCGCCCTCACCGCGGGCGTGGTCATCGCCGACCATTTGCTCGGGTTGGGCTGGAAACCCTTGCGTATCCTCGATGAAGCCGCCCGCATCGAAGGCCATCCTGATAACGTCGCCGCCTGCGTGCTGGGCTCCATTGTCGCCAGCGCCATCGACTCCGGCGGCATGGCCCGCGCCGTCCGCATCGAGCTGCCCCAGCGCTTCGGCGTGGCCGTCGTGGTTCCGGACTTTATCCTCCCTACCACCGAAGCCCGCGCCGTGCTGCCCTCGACCTACTCCAGTCAGGACGCCATCTTCAACGTCCAGCGCTCCGCGCTCCTGATCGCCGCCCTCGCCACCGGCTCGGCCCACGCATTCCCCGCCGCCCTTGAGGACCGCCTGCACCAGCCCTACCGGCTGCCGCTGGTGCCCGGCCTGGCGGAAGTTCTTAAGCTGCGCGCCCCGGGACTGCTCGGTTGCGCCCTCAGCGGCGCCGGGCCCTCCGTGCTGGTCTTCTACGAACGCGGCTTTGAGGAAGTGTGCGAGCTGGTCCGCCAGATCTTCCGCCTCCGCGGCCACGATTCCGAAATCCTATGGACGGAGATTTGCCGCCACGGCTACGAATGTGGCCCCTGCGAATCCTCCGCGGAGGAGTCCTCCACTACCGCCTGAATCGTCGCCGGCGCATTCCCCTCCAGCCGGTTGTTCACGAAGATAAACGCCGGTTCGCGGCGGCTCACCGCCCGCGCCGCCAGCTCCCGCATCGCTTGCCGCGCCGACGGATTGGGGTCCTGGATCCGGTCGTACGGTTCAAACGTCTTCACCGCCTGCTCATAACTCCGCCCGTAGCGCAGTAGCGCCCGGCACACCGTGAAGTCCGCCGTGAACGCCCCCGGCATCCGGATCTGCCGGTGCAGCTCCGGCATCCGCGTCCAGGCATTGAACACGTGCGCTACGCCGTGGCTCCGCAAGCAGCCAAAATAGTCCGCCCCGAGATACTCCGGATTGCGGATCTCCACCGCATACCGCCACCCCGCCGGCAACGCCGCCAAGAACCGGTCCAGATCCTTCAGAAACGCCGCGCCGTTTTCATAGCTGGCCCGTGAGAAGGTCCCGAACTCGAAGATCAATACCGCCACCTGTTGCCGCCACCTCTCCAGCAGCCCCAAAAACGCGTCCTCAAATAGCGCTGCGTCTAGAAACGAGGGGTTCTCCTGCCCCGCCCTCGCTCCGTAGCGCGCATGCCGCGGGAAAACCTTAACCGTCACATCCTCGGGGACCTTGAAGGCATACAGCAGCTCCCGCGGCGCAGACTCGAACAGCTTCTTCCAATAACTCTCCGACGGGAACTGGTAGAACGAAAAGTCGCCGCAGACGATGGGGAAGGTCTCCGCGTACTCCGCCAGGCACGTCGCCGCAAACTTCGCTTGCGAAAATTGCCCCCGCGTCAGATAGCGCTCCCGCGTGTAGATCTGCCCCAGCCAGCCCTCGTACTTCCACGAGCTGGTTCCCAGGTACACGCCCTGCGCCGCCAGCTCCCTCAGCCGCCGCGCCAGAGCCGCCCGGTCAAAGCCGGAGGCGGGTTCGAATAGGTTCGCGCTTGACATGGAGCCTCTAAAGTGTAAATATTTATAGTAGCATGCTCACCGAGCGGCAAAAAAGCGTTCTCGACTTCATTCTGGACTATCGCCGCCGCCACGGCTGCTCTCCCTCCATCCCCGAAATCCAGAAAGCCTTCGAGATTCGCAGCCCCAACGGCGTCATGGGCCACCTGCGCGCCCTCCAGCGCAAGGGCTTCATCCGCTTTGGCTCTCGCGGTTCCCGCAGAATCGACATCGCCGGTCCTCTGGAGCCCTTCCGCGCCCCCAGCTTTGATCTGCCTCTGTTTGGCCGCGTCCCCGCCGGTCCTCCCGAAACGTTTGTCACCGCCACGCCCGAAGGCTGCGTCACCCTGGACGAAGCCACCCTC
>JAIMAR010000093.1 GCA_023511855.1 Bryobacteraceae bacterium | reverse complement strand
GAGTTGAACCGTCCCGAACGGCCCCAGGATCGCCGTGACGATCAGGCCCAGCGACGAGAACAATACCACGATTCCCAGTGAAAACACCAGCGCCTGGAAGGCGGCGCGGCCGCGCGATCCGGATTCCTGTCTCAGAAAGTAAGAAACGGTGATGGGAATCATCGGGAACACGCAGGGGGTGAAAACGGCGGCCAGGCCGAAGCCGAACGCGATTAGCACGAAAGCGCCCAGACCTTGAAGTCCGGCGCCGGCGGCGGGCACAGTGGCGTTGGGCGCAGGCTGGGCTCCGAATGGCGCAACGGCCGGGGCATTCGGGTCAAAGAGTTGATAGCCGGCCGGAATCGTGATCGACGCCGGGGCCGCGGCCGGATCGATCACCAATTGAGCAGTGGCCGAGCGCCGCACCGGCAGCAGACATTGCCGGTCGTCGCAGGCCTGATAGCGGGACTGGAGGGTGACCTCGACCAACCCTGGGGAAACCGCCGGCGAAACTTTCAGAACCACGAGAAAAACGGCCTGCTGGTCGAAGGTCTCCGTGTCGTGGCCAAAATTCGGATCGAACTTGACCTTGGGCGCCGGCTGATACACGCGCCAAGATTCGATCGCGGGGTTCTCCGCCAACGTGATGGTGGTGGGGATGGGACCTTTCGGCGTGGAAAGAGAATAGAGGTGCCAGCCGGGGTCGATTTGGGCGGTGAAGCGCCCCAGCACTTCGCCTCCGGGGGGCGCCTTGGACGTTTCGAGCGACAGCGACCATTTCACCGGGTCCAGCCGTTGGGCCGTCAACGGCAAAGACACGGCGAGTAGAACTAGAGCAGCGAAGCGAATTCGATGTTGCATCCCTCAATCAGTCCGCTTGTGCGGCCGCAAGCCCCAGGCTGGACCAGCGGTGCAGTTCTTCTTCGATCCGCTGGTTGATGCGGCCGCTCGAAAACTGCGCCGCCACCCGGATGGCGTTCTTAATGGCATTGGCGTTGGAGCGGCCGTGGCAAATGATGCAAACCCCCCGCACGCCCAGCAAGGGGGCGCCGCCATACTCGGAATAGTCCAACCTCTTTTTGAAGTCCGCGAAGGCGCGGCGCGAAAGCACGTAGCCCAGCTTTCCGGCCAGCGTCGCCTCCAAAGACTGCTGGAGCATGTGGCGGATGACGTCCACCAGTCCCTCGCTCACCTTTAGCGCCACATTGCCGATGAAGCCGTCACAGACCAGCACGTCGGTGTTGCCGCTGTAGACGTCCCGCCCCTCCACGTTGCCGATGAAGTTGAGTGGTAAGGTTTTTAGCAAGGCGTAGGCGCGGCGGGTGAGCTCATTGCCTTTGTGCTCCTCTTCTCCGATCGACAGCAAACCCACGCGCGGGTTTTCGATTTGGAGAATGACGCGGGCGTAGATGTCACCCATAACAGCGAACTGGCCGAGCATGCGCTCGGTGCAATCCACGTTAGCCCCGACGTCCACCATCACCGCGGGCCGGCCGCTCATGGTGGGGAAGGCCGAAGCCAGCGCGGGACGATCCACGCCGGGCAGCATTCCCTGCACCAGCTTGGCGGTAGCCATCACCGCGCCGGTGTTTCCCGCTGAGACCAAGCCCGCCGCCTGCCCGTCGCGCACCAGGCGGCATGCCACGCGGATGGAGCTGTCGCGCTTGCCGCGCACGGCCTTGGCGGCGCTGTCTTCCATGGTGACACGCTCGCTGGCGTGGACGACCTCAATGGGAAGCCGCGAGGCACCGTCGTGACGCCGCAGCTCCTCGCGGAGTTCCTCTTCCCTGCCCACCAGAATGACCCGAATCCCAAAGGTGCGGGCAGCCCGCACAGCGCCCTCCACCTCGTTGCGAGGCGCATGATCGCCGCCCATCGCGTCCACTGCGATTGTGACCATGGCAGGAGTGTATGCCCTTGGAACTGCCCCTCTATGCTTCGGCCACTTCGATCACCTCCCGGCCCTTATACATCCCGCAATGGGGGCAAGCGCGGTGAGGCAGTTTGGGTTCGTGACAGTTGGGGCACTCGGACAGGCCCGGCTGGCGCAAGTGGTCATGAGCGCGCCGGTTGGCGGTGCGCCGGTTCGAGTGTCTTCGTTTTGGGTTCGGCATAGTTTCCGTTTCCTTCGTAGAATACCGCCGGCCTCGAAGGCCTCGGCGGCTAAAGCTCGCGCAGGGCCGCCCAGCGGTCATCCAAGATCACCGGCTTGCAACCGCAATCCCCACGGTTCCGGTTTTGACCGCACACCGGACAGATGCCCTTGCAGTCTTCCCGGCAGATGCGCCGCATCGGCAATGCCAGCAGCACCTGCTCCCTGAGGACATCCTCCAGGACCAGCCCTTCGCCCTGGTAAAAATCGATCGTGCTGTCCTCGGCCTCCAGCGCTACCTCCGCATCCGCCGGCCCTTCTTCCACGGGCTCGTAGAACAGGTCAAAGCTCAGCTTCAAAGGGAATTGCGCCACCTCCAGGCAACGGTCGCACTCGCACTCCATCAGCACTTCCAAGCTCCCGCGAACGCGAATTTCGCCGTTGGTGTTGGGCAGCAATTCCGCGGACCCTGCGGTGCTCAGCGGACCCGCCTGCCAGAGCTTTTGATCGAAAAATTCAATCTCTCCAGGCTGGAAGGTCTCCTCAAAGCGGACCTTCCGGAGTTCCATTTCCCTTCGATTCAGGAACATGCGGACCTCCCAGCGCGCTGGCCCCAGGCCAAAGAACCATTATAGCGGTTCCGGCCCCGGTCGAGCACAATCATTTGAACCGCTGGTGAGCGCTTTCTGGCCAACCTGCAACTGCCCCGCCGGTACTAGTCCCATCGTTTTCGCTCGTTCCTCAGCCAATTCTCTGGTCTTGTTTAGGGTATTCGCAGCCCTATGCTCGCCCTGCCGGGCCCCACCGCAGCCCGATGAGTTGCTCAGGGAGCGGCTCATGTACAACAAGAATCGCCGACTGGCGGCGCAAACTCTTGCGGCCTGCCTGGCCTTGACTGCCGGCGCACAACCATCGTCCGCGCAAGAGCGGAAAGTTTGGAAAAAGTTGTGGGCCGTATCGGTAACTGCCGTGGCGGCGGCCAACATCGCCGATGCAGGCTATTCGCTTGGACGCGGCGAAAGCAACCCCCTGTTGCGAAATGCTCAGGGAGGTCTCAGTGCTCAGCGTGTGGTTTTGATTAAGTCCGCCGGAACCGGCGGGATGATCCTGCTCCAATACATTCTCCGCAAGCGCATGCCGGAAGAAAAGCTGGATAAGCCGGCAGCCATTATCAACTTCGCCGCCGCCGGCGCCGTGGGCGCCGTAGCCTACCGTAATTCAAAGATCCCAACCCGCCCCGCTGCATCCCCGTAACCGCAGGTGGACTGCACCGCCTGAACCGCGCCGAAGAAGCTCACCTCGCGCGGGAGAACTCTTTCAGCAGCTTCGCGTAGGTGTCCTCCAGCCGCTCCGGAAGCACGCGGGTCTCCCCGACCGTGGTCATGAAGTTGGAATCGGCGGGCCAGCGCGGCACCACGTGCAAATGGATGTGCCCGGCGACGCCCGCTCCGGCGCACTCGCCAATGTTCATCCCCAGGTTGAAACCCGCCGGCCGGTAGACCCCCCGGAGCGCTCGCTCCGCTTCCCGCGCCAGGAGAATCATCTCCCCCAGCGTCTCTTCCGGAGTCTCCTCCAAGGTCGGGACGTGCGCATACGGCGCAATCATCAGGTGCCCCGTGGTGTACGGGTACAAGTTGAGAAGAACGTAGTTCAAGCGCGCCCGGTGCACGATGAAGTTCCGGTCGTCCTGATTTTCAGCCGGCTTGAGGCAAAAAATGCAGCCTTGCGATGAGTTGGCCTCACTTACGTACGTATAACGCCACGGGCTCCAGAGCCGGTCCATACGGGTCTCGCGGCGGACTCGTTCTAGGCCGAGGCCGGCGGCGCTTGACCAGGGTCCGCGGCTGCGGCGGCCGGCGCCTCAGCATTCACCAGATCCTTGAGTTCCTTGCTGGGCTTGAAATACGGGATCCGTTTGGGCGGAACCTCCACGCGCTCACCGGTCTTCGGGTTGCGACCGATGCGGGCTTGCCGCTCCCGGGTGCGGAAGCTCCCGAAGCCACGGATCTCGATCTTGTCGCCGCCGCGTAGAGACTTCACGATGCTGTCGAAGATCACCTCCACGATGACCTCCGATTCTTTCCGCGTCAGATCCACCAGCCGCGAGACTTCGTCGATTAAATCCGCCTTGGTCATTCCGTTCGTCTCCTTCGAGAATTTGAGCAGTTCTTTGAGGCGAATCTTAAGAGCGGGTTTCGCCCTGACCCTTCAGGTTCATTACTTCCTCAATGGTGAGTGTAGCCGCGGCTGCCTGGCGCTGATAGTCCTCCAAGCGGCTGCGTTCCTCATCCTCGCTGACGGCCTGCAAACTCAGACCAATCTTCTTCTCGGCTTCATTAAGCCGGATGATCTTGAAGTCAAACTCTTCGCCGAGCGGCAAGGCCGGCTGGTCGCGCCGCCGGTCCGCAGCCCCGGGTATCTCCGAATTATGGCACAGGGCTTCCACCCCGGGCGCCAGCTCCACAAACACCCCGAACGCGGCCGCCCGGCATACTTTCCCTCGCACAATGTCGCCCACCACGTGCGAGCGGAAAAAGGTCTCCCAAGCGTCCGGCTGAAGCTGCTTGATGCCCAAAGACAGCCGCCGGGCCGCAGCGTCGATATTCAAAATGACCGCCTGAACAACCTGCCCCTTCTTGAGCACTTCCGAAGGATTCTTGATGCGCTTGGTCCAGGACAAATCCGACACGTGAACCAGACCGTCGATGCCCTCCTCGATCTCCACGAAGGCCCCAAAATCAGTCAGCTTCCGCACCCGGCCCTCCACCACCGAACCCACGCTGTAGCGCGACTCCACCGTCGTCCAGGGATCCGGTTCCAGCTGCTTGATGCCCAGCGAGATGCGCCGCTCTTTGGGCTGCACGCCCAGCACCACGGCTTCCACTTGGTCGCC
The DNA here is from genome assembly GCA_023511855.1 of Bryobacteraceae bacterium. Classification (GTDB taxonomy): domain Bacteria; phylum Acidobacteriota; class Terriglobia; order Bryobacterales; family Bryobacteraceae; genus JAIMAR01. The sequence continues at coordinate 9,201 of JAIMAR010000093.1, read as the reverse complement.
CACTTTGACCACCTTGGAGGGATGCTTCAACCGCCGCGACCAGGTCATCTCCGAGACGTGAATGAGTCCTTCGACGCCCGGCTCAAGCTCCACAAAGGCGCCATAATCGGTGATGCTGACCACCCGCCCGATCACCCGGTGGTTAACCGGGTAGCGCTCGGCGGCATGCTCCCACGGGTCCGGCAGCGCCTGCTTAAGGCCCAAAGAAATGCGGCCCTTCTCCCGGTCGAACTTCAGAACCTTGACCGTGATCTCATCGCCGACATGCAAAACCTCAGAGGGATGCGTCACCCTCCCGTAGGAGATATCACTGACGTGCAGCAGGCCGTCGATCCCGCCCAGGTCCACGAAAGCGCCATAGTCGGCGAGACTCTTCACCACCCCTGTCACCAGCGCGCCTTCCTCTAACGCGGCCAGAATCGCCGCCCTCCGCGCGGCCTGTTCCTCCTCTACCGCTAATCTGTGGGACACCACCACGTTGCCCCGGCGTCGGTTGAGTTTCACGATCCTGACCGGCAGATCGTGCCCGATGAGCGAATCCAGGTTATGTACGGGCCGGACATCGGCATGAGAGCCCGGCATGAACGCCCTCACGCCTACGTCCACTGCCAGCCCGCCCTTGATGCGGCCTAAGACCCGCGCGTTGACCAGAAGGTGTTCCCGGTAGGCCTTCTCAAGCGTGTCCCAAGCCCGGATCCGTCTCGCCCTCTCGTGGGACAACAGTACGTAACCATCGATCTCCTGCTGGCGGTGGTCCACCACCACATCCAGCGTGTCCCCTGGTTTGACGTTTACGCTGCCGTCCGGTTCGCGGACTTGCTCGATGGGAACGAGTCCCTCGGACTTGAACCCAAAGTCCACGATCACTTCCGTCGGCGTGACCTTGAGGACGCGCCCCTCGATGACCTCGCCTTCGGCCGGCGGAGCGAAGTGACTGTAATCGTCTATGAGTTGCTCGTAGTCGCTTACTTCGGAAGGAGCGGTCATATCCTTCCGTGCCTCATCCGAGTTGCCGGCCATGGCCATCTCTCCATCGGAAAAACGCTCCCAACGGCCGGCAGATCCGCTGCGTCACACCGATGCCCGGACAAAACCATCCTTTGCGGCGACACTTCCCCGCCGTGAAAACCGATCCTTCGGGTGCGCGAGCTTCCACCGACAAGCCGTTGGCAGATAAGTACGTTAAGAACTATATCGAACGCTCATAGCGTTGTCAACCGCGATCGGATTCCCAAACCGCACTTGCAGACTGGCCATCCCTGGATGGCAGGCGGATTGCACTGCAAGCGGTGAAAGGAGGGCCACCCATGATTCTGCTCACCCTGGCAGCCGGCGGCTTGATCGTCCTGGCCCTTTTCCTCTCAATGCTTTCCTCGACCCCGCGCACCGGCCGCTAAGCGCGGCAGGGTGGTCATTTTTACACAGCCGTGTAGCCCTTGCTTCCCGGCGCATCTCCGAGCGGCGAACATCAGAACCGCACCGCAGGCGCCGCCTCTGCGCTGTGGCGCGCTTGAGCTCAGTTCTTCTCTTCCGGGGGCAGCGGGCTAGGGCCGCGAGCCACTTTTCCGCTTTTCGCTTCCTCGATTTCCACGCCGTAGGCCGCCAGCACCTGGCCGGTCGCTCGGTCGAGAGCCACGCGAGCCTTACTGTAGTTGCTGAGAGCTGCAACCTCCGATGAGCGGGCCTGCGCCAGATCTCTCTGCGCCTGAATCACAAAGAAAATCGTCGACGCGCCCAACGCGTATTTCTTCTCCTCGGCGTCCAGCGTCTGTTCTTGCAGGATGCGGGTCTTGACCGCGGCCTCATAGGTAGCCCGCGCCTGTTGCAGGGCGATTAAGGCATTGGTCACATCCAGCCGGATTTGATTAATGAGCTGTTGCTGGCGGATCTCCTGCTGCCGCAAGGCGAGCTGGTTCTGGATCATGTCCGCCTGCGCCGAGCGGTTGCGCAAAGGGATGTTGAGCTGGAATCCCACCCCGTAGTTCGGAAAGTTCCGCGCGAACAGTTGCGACAGCACCGTCCCGTAGCCGCCCAAAAAGAACGGGTCTACGCTGTTGGGATTGCGCTGCGCCGGCGGAAGGTTAGTACCCGGAATGGGAGGGATCGGCAAGGAGTTGATCTGCCCAGCCAGACCGTTGTTCTGGAGCGAGCCGACCAGGTCCAAAGATGGCTTCAGCGAGCTTTTAATGCCCTCCAAACTGATCTTGCTGTTCTCAATCTGGATGCGGCTCTGATCCAGATCGGGGCGGCTGCTCAAGGCTTGGGCGATCAGGTCCTGAATCGGCTGGATCGGCTCTACGGCCGGCACGCGGATCAGATCGGTCGGAACGATTCGGGCCTCCGCCAGCAGGGGACTCGCCACTCCTGTGCGGCTGAGCGCGTTTTTCAGCAGCGTCTCCTGTTGCAGCAGGCGCGTCTCGGAAATTGTCAGATCCTGCTGGCTCAAGGCCACTTGCGCCTCGGCCCGAACCACCTCAATGGGCGCCAGCGTTCCGATCTCAACCTGCTTCTGGTTGTCGCTGCGCAGTTTCTCGGCCAACGCCAAGGCCTGGCGCTTGACCTTGACGTCTTCGTTGTAGCTGACCAGATCCCAGTACAGGTTCACAACGTTGGCGACGATGTTAATCACCTGCTCCCGGAAGGCCAGATCCGAGACTTGACGGTTATTCTTCGCCACCCTGATATTGCGGTTGTTGACTGCCCATCCGAAGCCGCGCAGCAGAGGCTGAGTGATCTGGAGGCTAAAGTTGGAGCTCATCGACGGGTTGAAGTCGCTGCGCCCGGAGTTGCTTCGGGCGAACGTGTTGTTCCACCCGAATGTCGCTGTGGTGCCCGTCGCAAAGCCTTTCTGGATGGAAAAGTTGGCCGTTTTCACCCGGTTGACCAGCGAGTTGGTGCCCGTGACGAAGGAGCTGGTCTGGGGCGTGGTCTGATGCGCGAAATTGTAGTTGAAGCTGGCCACCGGATCGTATACAGGAACGCCTGCTCCTCCGGCCTCCGCCTTCAACAGGGCGGCATCCGCGTTGCGAAGGTTGTAACGTTGGAGCTCGATGTCGAGGTTGTTCTCCAGAGCCAGTGCGATGGCGTCCTGCAAGGACAAATAGATCCGTCCGGCGCGGATCAGGGAATCCAGACGGCCGGAGTTGGTCAGATTCACCGGCGGTTCCTGCCGCCAGCGGTAGGGTTGATAAAGCCCGCCGGCCGGACTCAGGGGTGCGCCCTGAAAAGGGGCCGGCATTTGGGCAAGCCCGGAAAGTGGAGATAAAATCCAAACGCAAAAAATCGCCGTTGCAGTTTGCAATCGCTTCATGGTTTCAGTCCTGGCAAGGTGAGATTGGACCTCAAGAACAGTTAAACGCGCCGCAGGGCGCCTCTGTTCCTTGATTTTTCAATGGTATAGTAGGCACGAATGATCCCGCAAGATGACAGCATCCTTAAGCTGTTTGAATCCTTCGGCGCGTATCTGCGCGGCCATTTTCGCCTTACCAGCGGCATGCACAGCTCCGAGTACCTCCAGTGCGCCCTGGTGTTGCAGCACCCTTCTCAGGCCGAAGCCTTGGGCCGCCGTCTGGCCGACAAGGTGCAGCGGTTGTTGGGCGGGCGCCCGGTCCAAACTGTCGCTGCCCCAGCCCTTGGAGGGCTCATCATCGGCCACGAAGTCGCTCGGACCCTGGGCGCGCGTTTCCTGTTCACCGAGCGCGGGGCCGACGGCCGAATGACCCTGCGCCGCGGCTTTTGCCTCCGGCCGGGAGAGACCGCGGTCGTCATCGAGGATGTGGTGACCACCGGCGGGAGCACCCGCGAAGTGATCGACGTACTGCGCGCGACCGGCGCCGAAGTGTTGGCCGCCGGCTCCATCATCGACCGCAGCGGCGGCGAGGCGGACGTGGGCGTGCCCCGCGTCGCCCTGGAAACACTGCGCGCTGTCGCCTGGCCGCCGGACCAGTGCCCGCTCTGCGCTCAGGGCATTCCCGTGGTCAAGCCGGGCTCCCGTCCCTCCTGAAGTTGGCTTCATGCGGCGCATCCGAATCACGCTGTCCTACGACGGAACCGACTACCACGGCTGGCAGGTGCAACCCGGCCTGCCGACCATCCAGGGCGCGCTCGAAGCCGTGCTGGAGGAGATTGAAGGCAAGCCGGTGGCCGTGCTCGGCTCCGGACGGACCGATGCCGGCGTACATGCGCTGGCGCAAGTGGCCGCTTTTACCCTCTCCAACCCTATCCCCCTCCCCAACCTCAAGAAGGCGATGAACCGCCTGCTGCCCGCCTCCATCCGAGTTCTGCACGTCCAGCAAGCCGCACCGAATTTCCACCCGCGCCACCACGCCCTCGGCAAGACCTACGAGTACAGGATCTACCGCGGCGAAGTCTGCCCGCCTTTCGAGCGGCTCTATGTGCACCACTATCCCTACCCGCTCCAGGTTGAGCGTATTCTCGAATTGGCCCCCATGCTCGAGGGAGAACACGACTTTTCCGCCTTCGCCGCAGCCGACGAGAAGGATGCTTTGGGCGGCTCCAAGGTGCGGACCATTTTCAGCAGCCGCGCCTGGCTCGACGGCGAGCGCCTGATTTACCGGGTCACCGGCAGCGGCTTTCTCAAGCACATGGTGCGGACTCTGGCAGGGGTTCTCCTCGAGGCCGGAAAAGGCAACTTGGGCGAGGCGGAGTTGAAAGCCTTCCTTCAGCCGGGCTGCGGCCTCCGCGCCGGCCCCACGTTGCCCTCGAGGGGTCTGTTTCTCGTCGAGGTTCAGTACCCGCCTGAAACCGAATAGCGCTGAATGGAGCGGGCTAGGCCGGTTGCTTCATCCACATCCAGCAGCGCCGCATGCAGCTCAACGCCGCGCTTGGCCGCCTCCATTCGCACCGGCAGTGAAGTCAGGAACCGCTTCAACACGATGTCCTTCTGCACACCAATCACCGAGTCGTAGGCGCCCGTCATCCCCACGTCGGTCTGGTAGGCCGTCCCCCTCGGCAGGATACGCTCATCTGCGGTGGGGATGTGGGTGTGGGTTCCGATCACCGCGCTCACCCGGCCATCCAGATACCAGCCCATGGCCATCTTCTCGCTGGTGACTTCGGCATGAAAATCGACAATGCGCACCCTGATAGAGGCGTCCAGCGCATTGAGAATCTCGTCCGCCTTTCGGAATGGGCAATCGGTGGGGGGCATGTGCGTCCGGCCTTGCAAGTTGATCACCGCGCAACGGACGCCCGCGGCCGCATCGACGATCGCCACCCCAGCGCCTGGAGCGCCGTCCGCGTAATTCGCCGGGCGCAGCAACCGCGGCTGCTGCGCCAGATAATCGGTGATCTCCTTCTTGTCCCAAATGTGATTACCGCTGGTGAGCACGTGGATGCCCATCGAGAACAGCTCCTCGGCCACCAGGGGCGTGAGCCCGAAGCCGCCTGCGGCGTTCTCCGCATTGGCAATCACCAGATCGATGCCCTCCGAGGCGGTTATCTGCGGTAACTGCTCCGCTAGAATCCGCCGCCCGGCCGAGGCGAATATGTCCCCGATGAAAAGTATCTTCATGAAAGAAATGGAGCGCACCACTTGGCCGTGGCCGGCCCCGGGATTGACCCGCTCTTGTAAACGGTTGGGTATCCGCCGCGCGCCTTTAGGCTTCTCCTGGTTCGGAGCTTGCTCACCAGCGCGTATTCGAGCCAGATCCCTTGGTCAATGGTGTTGGATCAACATTGGTGGCCAGCCACCTGCTTTGCAGAAACGCTCCTTGCTGAGCATACCACGCCCGCCCCGGCCTTTGAGCGCCTCCCCTTAGGCCGCGTCCGCCGGCGCGCTACGCTTGGGAATCAGGAATGACAGCGCGATCGAAACTCCCACCAGCACCGAGATCACCGCCAGCGAAATGCCAATGGGAAACTTCCCGCCATAGGCGTGATTCAGCCACACCATCTTCAACCCCACAAAGATCAGCACCAACGCCAACCCATACTTCAACATATGGAACTTTTCCACCGCCCCGGCCAGCAGAAAGTACATGGCGCGCAAGCCTAAAATCGCAAAAACGTTTGACGTGTACACGATCAGCGGCTCCCGGGTGAGCGCGAAAATAGCGGGAACCGAGTCGATGGCGAAAACAATATCCGTCGCCTCCACAAACACCAGCACCACCATCAGCGGCGTGGCGAACCACTTCCCTCCGCGGCGCACAAAGAACCGTTGCCCTTCAAAGCTGTCCGTGACTGGAACCAGCTTGCGGAAAAGCCGGATCAGAGGGTTCTTTTCGGGATGAAAACCACGGTCCGGAACAAACAGCATCTTGATGCCGGTGAAGATTAAAAAGGCCCCAAACAGGAACACCACCCACTCATAGCGCAACAGCATGGCGCCCATGGTGATGAAAATCGCGCGGAATATCAGCGCCCCCAGAATCCCGAAAAACAGAACCCGGTGCTGGTACTGGGATGGAATGGCGAAGTAGCGGAAGACAAGAACAAAAACGAAAATGTTGTCGACCGACAGCGACTTCTCCACCAGGTAGCCGGTGAAAAACTCCAGCCCGGCTTGGCGCGCCGCAGCGGCCGGGTTGATTCCCAGTCCGGCCAGCCGCTCGTTCTGGGGGAACCTCCACAGCGCGTATTGATAAAAGAGGTAGTTGAACACCAGCGCCAGGGTGACCCAAATGGCGCTCCAGACTGCCGCTTCCCGAAAGGAGACTACGTGTGCCTTGCGGTGAAACACTCCCAGGTCGATCGCCAACAGAAGCAGCACGAATCCGGTAAAAGAAAGGTAAAACCACCAGTATTCGGAGAAAGGGAACAGGCTGACCATTCAACCTCTGCTGAGGGGCTCTGCAATTCGTCTTCGATCCGTCAAGCGTTTCGCTCTTCCTAGACCGCACCCGCTAGACTTTTTCTTTGTAAACGGAATCGGCCTCCACTCGAGCCGGGCGGATGCTTCCTTTATTATAGTGGACCTCCCTGCGCCCGGACCAAATTCACGTTGCGCCGGCACAGCGCAAGCCTGTAGGCAGCCACTACCTATCACCAGATGTATTGCTTGGCCTCCGCGCGGCGCGCGTGGCTGTCCAATACGTGCACCACGCGGATCTTCTTCAGCTTCGCCGGGTCCAGCGCCCCGATCGGAACGTACAGAATCGACCGGCCCAGCCGCGCGGCAATGCTCCGATAGATCGAACGCGGAGGTTTGGCCGCCACATAGACCACATGCCGGTGGATCGAGTAATCCAGACCCGCCAGCAGCAGTCGCTCGGGCTTGCTTTGCGCCAAATCATAGTCCGGATCCGTCCAGACGTCGATCATCCGCCGCGGCGGCAGGCTCATGAGGAATCCGCCGTATTCGGCCCGCCCAATCCCCGGCCCCACCAGCTTTTCAAACGGGTTAGTCGAATAGAAAGCCATGTCCGATTCGTTGGCGTGTTCACCCAGCCAGGTTGTCAGCCAAGGGTAACGGTCCTCGCGATCCTCATCGAAAATGACGATCACCGAACCCACCTCGCCCGCCACCTTGTCCAGTTGCCGCACGTAGATCTGGTTCTCATGCCAGTGCCGGATCGTCTCCCGCAGATCGATGCCGTCCAGCACCGAAGCGGTGAACGGCTCCGTGTGCATTCTCTCTTCGGAGAGAATGCTCTTGGCCTTCTTCTGCAAGAAACGCCCGTAGCCCTCGATGACGATGTCCTCGGGTGGGTAGGAGCAAATGGCGTTGCCGTCGAGCTGATGCGCCCACTCGCCCGGCGTCTTCTCTTTCTTGCGAGGCTTGAGCCCGGCCGGCCGCAGCCGTTGCTTGCGGGTCGGCAGCCTTCGCCGCAGCCGGATCCGGCGCGTGTTCCGCCAGATTTGCTCACCGGTAAGGTTCTCGGTCAACAGGTCCGAGTCGGCCCGCTGCGGCGGATAGCGCCCGCCCGTCTCCCACACATCCCACCCGTAGTTGTCATCCACCACCGAGCGGGCCGCTGTAGTCAAATCGAACAGCGAGGGGGCCAGCTCGCCTGACGACAGCGCCAGGTTGCGGGAAAACCGCGCCACCAGCAGCCGCTGCCAGTGCGCGATCTTCTCGCCGGTGGCCTTCTCGTACGATCTCTCGGCTTCTTTCAGCAGCTCGTACTGAACCCGCCGGCGGTCGATGGAACCTTCGTCGAGCATCTCTTCGCGGAAGAGCTCGTACCGGTATTGGAGATAAGGATACTCGCTGGTGATTTCGGCCAAACAGTCCGGGTGAGGATTGATCAAATCCAGTCCATAGCGGGAGTTCCTGCCCGGCGGCGGCTCCTGCGGCTCCTTCGGAGCGGCGTGGCTCTCGGCAGCTTGGGGTTTGGCGCCCACCGCTGGGCCACTGTCGACCATCCCGAGGGTGTTGACAAGGCCGCCCACGGCGCCCAGGTTCATCGTCTCCACGGCGGAACTGGGGACGATCACCACTGCGCCGCGGTCGCGCAGACTCTCGTAAAGCATGTTCATCGCGCGCAGATGGAGCGCGGTGGGGTTGTCGGCGTAGAACTTTGCCGCTTGCTGGAATTTTTCCGCGATCTGAGTTTCCGATTCGCCCAGGATCACCCGCGCCTGGCGCTCTCGCTCCGCCTGGGCCTGGCGAGCCATCGAGTCTTGCAGCTCCTGCGGGATCTCTACTTCCCGAATCTCCACCGACTCCACGCGCATCCCCCACGGCTCCGTCCGCTGGTCGATCACCGTCCGCAGACGGGCGTCGATTGCCTCCCGGTCGCTCAATAACTCCGCCAGCGTAGAGCGCCCGATGATGTCGCGCAGCGCCGTCTGCGACGCCCAACTCACCGCGTTCTGATAGTTCGCCACCTCCAGCGTCGCCTTCTGCGGGTTCACCACCCGCCAGAAGAGGACGGCGTCCACATCGACCGGGACGGTATCCTTCGTCATCGTCTGCTCCGCCTTAAAGACGGTGGTGATCGTGCGCATATCCAGCACGTACGGCACCGACTCGATCACCGGGATGACGAAGAAGAGCCCCGGCCCCCGCTCGGCGTGGAACTGCCCCAGGCGCAGCACGATCGCCCGCTCCCACTGCGCCGCCAGCCGCACCGCAGACGCGGCGAGGCTGGCGAGCATGACTGCCAGCAGCCCGATCACGACACCCTCACCTCCCCGAGCAGCCGCGCACCCGCCCGCATGAGGGTGAGCCCGACCGCCGCCCGTAGCCCCGCCGAGGGCCGCCCGAGCATCCCTCCGACCGCCTCACGGCGCGCC
>JAIMAR010000092.1 GCA_023511855.1 Bryobacteraceae bacterium | reverse complement strand
GCGACCACCGTGATCTACACTTATGCGATCGTCGGCAGTGTTAGTTGTGTATAAGATACATATCAATTACGACCTGGGACCGGAGGCGAGCGAGCCGGGCCACGAAAACGAGGAGTTTCCGAGCGACTGCGGCGGGCGCTACATCGAGATCTGGAACCTGGTCTTCATGCAGTTCAACCGGGACCTGAACGGCGTTCTGACGCCCCTGCCTCGTCCCTCCATTGACACCGGAATGGGGCTGGAACGCATCGCGGCGGTGCTGCAAGGCAAGCTGTCCAATTTCGATTGCGACCTTCTGGCGCCAATCATCCGGCGCGCCGCGGAGATCTTCGGAACGGCCTACGGAGAAGATCCGCGCACGGACGTCGCGCTGCGTATCGTGGCCGATCACAGCCGGGCGGCGGCGTTCCTGATCCACGACGGCGTGGCCCCTTCCAATGAAGGACGCGGATATGTTCTGCGAAAAATCATGCGACGGGCCCTGCGGCATGCGCGCATGCGCGGCGTGCAGGAGCCGTTTCTGTATCAGTTGACGGGTTTCGTCGCCGAGCTGATGCAGCCCGCCTATCCCGAACTCATGGAGAGCGTGCAGCGGGTGGCGCGGGTGGTCAAGGACGAGGAGCACCGCTATCAAACCACCTATCAGGTGGCCGAGAAGGTCTTCCACGACGAGGCCCGCGCCGCCACCGGCGGCGTGCTGCCGGGTGCGGTGGCGTTCAAGTTGTACGACACCTTCGGCCTGGCGCTGGACGAGCAAGAGGAGATGGCGCGGGAGTACGGGCTCCTCATCGACCGGCAGGGCTTCGAGCGCGAAATGGAGCGCCAGCGGGAGCGTGCGCGGGCGAGCTGGAAAGGCGCTCAGGCGGGCCAGATTGTTCCGGTCTACCAGGATCTGGCCGAGAAGCGGCGCACCAAGTTCGTGGGCTACGAAATGCTGGAAGACCCATCCTGCCGGGTGGTGGCTCTCGTGGCGGATCAAAAACTCATCGACGCCGTCGAGCCGGGCCAGCGAGCGGATCTGATCCTGGATGAGACGCCTTTCTACGCCGAGGCAGGAGGACAGGTTGGGGACAAGGGCAATCTCTACTCGGCCGAGACCGGGCGCCTTGTGGCGCGGGTGGAGAATACGTACCCGGCCATCGCCGGCTTGACGGCCCACCGGATTCTGGCCGTAGAAAGGATCCGAACCGGAGACGTGGTGCGCGCGGAAGTGGACCGCGCCGCGCGGCTGGCCACGATGCGGAACCACACGGCGACGCACCTGCTGCACGCCTCGCTGCGGATGGTGCTGGGACCGCACGTCAAGCAGGCGGGCAGCGTCGTCGAGCCGTCGCGTCTGCGGTTCGACTTCACGCACTATGCGGCCATGGACCAAGCCGAACTGGAAGAGGTGGAACGGCTGATCAACGAGCAGATCCTGCGCAACGCCGAAGTCCAGACCGAGCTGATGGAGCTGGAACAAGCCGTGAGCGGCGGCGCCACGGCCCTGTTTGGCGAAAAGTACGGCGACGTGGTGCGCGTAGTCAGCGTGCCGGGCTTCAGCAAGGAGCTATGCGGCGGCACCCACGTGCGCCGCACCGGCGACATCGGCCTCTGCAAGATCTCTGCCGAGGGGAGCATCTCGGCCGGCGTGCGGCGGATCGAGGCCGTCACCGGCGAAAACGCTCTGCGGCGGTTCCAGCAGGCGGTTCAGACGCTGGGTCGGGTGTCCCAGTTGCTAAAGACGCCGGAGGCCGAGCTGGCGGACCATCTGGAGAAGCTGCTGGCCGAGCAGAAGGCCCTTGAGCGCCAGATCGAAGTGCTGAAGGCCAAGGCCGCGCAGGTGCAGTTGAGCGAGCTGGAGCCTCGGGCGCGCACGCTGAAGGGCGTGAAGGTGCTGGCGGGGCGGGTGGACGGGTTGGACCGCCAGCAGATGCGTTCGCTGGCCGACGCTCTCCGGAACAAGTGGAAGACCGCGGTGGTGGTCCTGGCCTCGGCGCAGGACAGCTCCGTGGCGATCGTCTCGGCGGTGACCAAGGATCTTACCGCAAAAGTGCATGCCGGAAAATTGGCCGGCTGGCTGGCTCAAAACCTCGGAGGCAAGGGCGGGGGCCGTCCCGATCTGGCCGAGGCAGGCGCGAAGGACGTCGCCCGGCTGGACAGCGCGCTCGAGAGCGTCTACGCCCAGGTCGAGGAGATGCTGTGAGCGGGTACGACGTTGTGGTGGTGGGCGCCGGACCGACGGGTTTGGCTTGCGCGATCGAGTTGAAGCGCCGCGGCCTGCGGGCAGTGGTGATCGACAAAGGCTGCATCGTCAACTCGATCTATAACTACCCGACCAACATGGTGTTCTTCACCACGCCTGAGCTGCTCGAGATCGGCGAGATTCCCATGACCTCTCTGGGCGAGAAGCCCACCCGGCTGGAGGCTTTGAAGTATTACCGGCGCGTGGCGAGCTACTACGGTTTGGAGATCCGCCAGTATGAGCTGGTCGAAAAGATCACCGGAGAAGACGGCTCGTTTGTGACCCACACGTCCGCCGCCCACGGCCAGCCGCGGCAGTACGAGTCGCGGAAGGTGGTCCTCGCGATGGGTTACTACGACGTGCCGAACTTACTGAATGTCCCCGGCGAGGACCTGCCCAAAGTCACGCACTATTACAGGGAAGCTCATCCTTACTACGATCAGGACGTGGCGGTGATCGGCGGGGAGAATTCGGCGGCGATCGCGGCGCTGGAGCTGTACTGGGCCGGGGCGCGGGTGACGCTGGTGCATCATGGGCCCGGCGTAGGCGAACACGTCAAGTACTGGATCAAACCCAATCTGGAGAACCGCATCGCCAGCGGCGAGATCCGGGCGTATTTCCGCTCGCGGGTCATGGAAATTGGACCGGATTGGATCCGGCTTACGACGCCCGAGGGCGAGGTCCGACTCAAGAACGATTTCGTACTGGCCATGACCGGCTACCGACCCGATACCCGGTTTCTGGAAGCGCACGGGATCCGGTTGGACGAACAGGGGCGGCCGCGGCTGGATCCCGAGACGCTGGAAAGCGAGCGCAAGGGCATCCATCTGGCCGGGGTCCTGGTGGCGGGGATGCACACCAACGAGATCTTCATCGAAAACGGGCGCTTCCATGGGCGGCAGATCGCGGAGGCTCTGAAGCGCAGCCTGGGGGATCGCCACCGAGGCGCACAGGGCACCCAGAACCCGTGATCTTCTTGATTCATCTGTTCCCTGGAGTGGTGATGGCCCGCAGCCGCCGGCGGCAGTCCTCACAAAGGAACGCCGAGCAGGCGGCAGTCGGATTCCACCATCTCCCGCACCAGCTCTTCAAAAGAAATGCGGTAGTCCCAGCCTAGCTTGGCCTTGGCCTTGGAGCAGTCCCCCAGCAAGGCATTGACCTCGGCCGGGCGGTGCAAAGCGGGATCGGGGACGACGTAATCCCGGTAATCCAGGCCGGCGATCGAGAAGGCCAGCTCCGCGAACTCCCGGACGGAATGGTTCTCGCCGGTCGCGATGACATAATCGTCCGGCTCCGGCTGCTGGAGCATCATCCACATGGCCTTGACGTACTCGCGGGCGTGGCCCCAGTCGCGGCGGGCCTCCAGATTGCCCAGGCGCAGCTCACGGGCGCGTCCGGCGCGGATGCGGGCGACGCCGGACGAAATCTTGCGAGTGACGAACTCAAAGCCCCGGCGCGGCGACTCATGGTTGAAGAGGATTCCGCTTGAGGCGTGCAGGCCATACGCCTCCCGGTAGTTGCGGGTCAGCTCATAGCCGGCGACCTTGCTGATGCCGTAGCTCGAGCGGGGGTGAAAACGGGTCAGCTCGTTCTGGGGCACCTGCTCGGCGCGGCCGAACATCTCGCTCGATCCGGCGAAATAGAAGCGGCAGGCGGGCGCCAGGTTCTTAATGGCGGCCAGCAGGTAGTGCGTGCCGTTGATGTTGACGTTCAGCGTGGAGAACTCATCGTCGAACGAGTAACTGACGAAACTTTGGGCCGCTAAGTGGTAGCACTCATCCGGCCGCACCTTCTCCACCACCTGATGCAGGCTGGCGTAGCTTTCAAGCGAGGCGGCGTGCAGCACGATGCGGTCGAGAACCCCGGACAGGCGGGACAGGCGGTGCTCCGGGTCTTCCAAGGCCACGCGGCGCACGATGCCGTGGACCTCGTAGCCCTTCTCTAAGAGAAACTCAGCCAGGTAGGAGCCGTCCTGGCCGGTGATGCCGGTGATCAGCGCGCGTTTTGCGGCCATAAACCCAAAATGGTAGCACGCGGCCTATTGAAGGATCACTTTGTCGCCCGGCTTTAGGCCGGCCACCAGCTCGGTCTTGACGCCGTCGGAGATGCCGAGTTTCACGGGAACCTTGCGGCGCCCCTTTTCGGCGGTGGGATCCGGGACCTCGACGGAGGGATTGCGCTGGCGGTCATAGATCACGGCGCCTTCGGGGATCAGCAGCACGTTCTGCTTCTCCTCGAGAATGATCTCGGCGTTGGCGCTCATGTTGGCCTTGAGTTCGCCGGTGGGGTTCTTGATGGAGACGCGGACCTCGAACGTGGTCACGTTGTCCTTTTCCACGCCGAGCGGGGCGATCTTGGTCACCTGGCCTTCAAACTTCTTGTCCTTAAACGATTCGACGACGATGCGGGCGTGCTGCCCCAAATACACCTTGCCGATGTCGGCCTGGTCCACCTTGCCGAGCACATAAACGTCGCCGATGTCGCCGAGCGTCATCACCAGCGTGGCCTGAGAGCCCAGCACGAGGATGGAGCTGACCGCATCGCCGACCTCCACATTGCGGGACAACACCAGTCCGTCCATTGGGCTGACAATGGTCGCGTTGCGCAGATCCTCCTCGGCTCGTTCCAGGGCAGCCTTGGCCTGGGCCACCTGGGCCTTTGCGCGGGCGATTTCGGCGCGGGTGACGGCGACGCTGCGCAGGGCCGAGGCTTGCTTGTTCAGGGCCATTTGGTAGGCTTTCTCCGCATCCTCCAATACCGCACGGGCAATGAGCCCCTCGCCGTGGAGCTTGCGGGCGCGCTCCATGTTGGCGCGCAGGAAGGGGAGATCCGGCCCTTCTGCGTCGACCTTGTTTCTTTCGTGGGCGGCCAGGGCGGACTCCTCCGCAGCTTGAGCCGCCGCTAGCGCGGCGCTTGCTTCACGAACCCGGGCGCGGAGTTCCTCTTTGTCCAGTTCCACGAGAACCTGTCCTTGCTTGACCCAGTCCCCGTAATCCACCAGGATGCGCTCGACGATGCCGCTGGCTTTGGACTTGACCTCCACCTTAGACCGCGGCTGGATCTTACCCGTGGCGACTACAGAACGCGCGATGTTGCCCTGGGTGACCTCAGCGAGTTTGGAGGGGTCAATGGCGTTGTTCGGACGCAGGCTGGCGCGCAGGGCGAAGAAGGCCCCTACAAGCACCACCGCGGCGCCCGCCGTCCAGAAAACCCGGCGGCGCCGGCGGCCGTTCTTGCTGTTTCTCCCGTTACTGGCCATGAGTCAATCGCCTTTCCAATGAGGGATCCGGAACCACGGTCCCAAGCCAGATATACGCAGTAGAACAGGAAAGGTTCCAAAAGCAGGGCAGGACGGGCTGACGGCCGTTGGAGCGGAATCGCGCAACTGGATTGCGGATGTGACATTTCCGCAAAGACCCTAAAGCGTACCGGAGGACTTTCCGATGGATGGGGTGCGGCTCGAGAGCGCAGTCAAAAGCGACGACGAGCCGCCCGGAATCACGGCGGAGAAGGCCGGTACGAGGCTGGAGCCGTCCGGGGCGCGGAACTTGCAAGGTGAGGGCGGTTGGGACTCACAGAGCGTAAGCTATGTCCGAATCGTGGTATCGGAGGCCAGACGGGAATTGACAGGAGCCGCAAGGGCATGTTAGAAGTACAGACACCAACGCACGCGCAATCTCGTTTTAGGAGGCGGTTTTCATGGATCGTCCGGCGCATGCGTTGTGCCTTCTTGCTGCCCTCTGTTTCCCCGTTCTGGCGGCCGAACCGGTTGGTGTATTGCAAGGGGTAGGTGTGTTCCAGGTGGACGGCAATCCGGTCGTTGGAAACGCCACGTTGCTGGAAGGCAGCCGGGTGGAAAGCAGCGATTCGGACGCGGAGCTGCGCTTGAAGTCCGGCAGCCGGCTGTGGCTGTATACGAATTCCGCTGGCCGGGCTTATGCCCGGCGGCTGATTTTGGAGCGCGGCGCGGGCCAGTGGGAAAGCTCGGAAGGGTTTGTTTTGGAGGCTGGAGGCTTGCGCATCTTGGCCGAAGGCGGCCGGGCGGCGGGCCGGATCGCGCTTGTGGGAGGGGGGCGGATTCAGGCAGTGGCCGACTCGGGCGTGCTGCGGGTGACCAACCCTGCCGGAGTCACCGTGGCGCGCATGCGCACGGGCATGGCGCTGGAGTTTGAGGCGCAGCAAAAACCGGCCGTGGAACCGCCTTTCGAGATTACCGGGTGTTTGGAGCGGCGCCCGGGCGGATATGTGCTTGCCGATCCGGTGACAGGCGTCGTGGAGGAGGTTCGAGGCGAACGGCTGGACCAAGAGGTCGGCAATGTCGTGGAGATTACCGCCCGCTTGCTGCCCGGCGTGAAGCCCATCGAAGGGGCCATGGAAGTGATTCAGGTGCTGCGCCTGAGGCGGGTGTCCCGGGGATGTCCGATTACTGCTCCCTCGCCGGCCCCGCAGGCCAAACCGGGCGCGGCGCCCGCTCCAGCGCCCACGCCCTTGCCCGCGCCCCCGGCCGGCATGTCCGGAGCTAAAAAAGCGGTCATCGCCGGAGTGGTGGTCGGCGGGGCGGGTGCGGGAGCCGCTGTGTTCTTGTTGCAAAAAAAGGAGAAACAGCAGGGCACCATCAGCCCGTAGAGGTTTCAACCGTCCCTTAGGAGGAACGCTTGACTTCTGCGCTGAGATCTCGTATACATCACTTAAGCCCTCAGCCTTCCGGCGTCAAAGCGCGTGCGTGGACGCCTGTTGAAGGCCGCCTCCCCCAATTCGACCTGGAAGGTGGTGGTGTGTCCCTCCGCTTGCCAAGCAGCTCTATGGCGGCCTTGATTCGAGACTCTTTGGGAGGGGCCCGTGTTTGAGCCAAACGAGATTCTTCCGCAGTGGTTTGCCCTAACGGTGAAGCCTAACCACGAGCGCGCGGCGGTTCAGGCGTTGGGATGGAAGGGATGGGAGACTTTCCTGCCTCTGTACCGTTGCCGGCGGCGGTGGTCTGACAGGATCAAAGAGTTGGAGCTGCCGCTGTTTGCGGGCTACGTGTTTTGCCGCTTCCCGGTTCGGGACAAGGGCCGGATTCTATCCACCCCCTCAGTGGTTTCGGTCGTCGGCTTTGCGGGCAAACCGGTCGCAGTGGCCGATGAGGAGATCGAGGCGGTACGGAAGATGACCACTTCGGGTCTCCGGGTGGGCCCGTGGCCTTACTTGCAGGTGGGTCAAAGGGTCCGGATCGAAGCGGGACCGCTTTGTGGCTTAGAGGGCATTTTGCTTCAGTTGAAAGACACCTGGCGCGTGGTGGTGAGCGTGGAGCTGTTGCAGCGCTCGGTCGCGGCCGAGGTGGACCGCGATGTGGTGTCGCCCCTGCCTGCGCCGGCAAACAGGAGGCCTTTGGCCGGCCAGGGAGTTCCGGTTTGGGTATAGCCGATCGGGGCGGAGCAAAGGAGGTAGGTGCAATGTCCGGCAAGGGAATTCTTTCTCGAAGTTTCATGAGGCGTCTGGCGGCGCCGTTGCTGGCCGCGTTGTTGGCCGTTGCGGCTTATGCACAGCGCCCCGCCGGAGGCACGGCGGAGATCGCCGGCGCCAATCTGCCGGCGCAACGGATCGGTCCGAATGACTTGATCGCGGTTTCGGTCTACGGCGCGCCCGAATTCACCCGCACTGTTCGGGTGGGTGCGGACGGCCTGATCCGTCTTCCAATGCTCAAACAGCGGATCCGGGCCGAGTCGCTGTTGCCGGCGGAACTGGAAACCGCCATTGCCGCAGCCCTTCAAAATGAGCAACTGTTGGTGGACCCCGTCGTGACGGTGACCGTGGCTGAGTACCACAGCCGCCCGATCAGTGTGGCGGGGGCGGTGCGGAACCCGGTGACCTTCCAGGCCGCCGGCCCGGTCACGTTGTTAGAAGCCTTGACCCGCGCCGGCGGCTTGAGCCCCGACGCTGGCCCGGAGATTCTGGTAACTCGCACGGAGCTGGACCGAGAGGGTAACCCTTCTCCGGTCGTGCAGCGGATTCCGGTCAAGGCGCTGATCGATTCCGCTAACCCGGAGGTGAACTTGAGGCTGAGCGGTGGCGAAGAGATCCGGGTCCCTGAGGTCGGCCGGATCTATGTGGTGGGCACCGTCCGCAAACCCGGTGCGTACCCGGTTCCCAACGAGACCGAGGCCACCGTACTCCAGTTGCTGGCCTTGGCCGAGGGGCTGGCGCCCTTTGCCTCCAAGCAGGCCTATATTTACCGTCCGGATCCGGTCACCGGCGAACGGCACGAGATGCAGATCGAATTGAAGCGCATCATGGCCCGCAAGGCCGCGGACGTGCCCTTGCAGCCGAGTGACATCCTCTACATTCCGGACAGCAGCGGCCGCCGCCTGACGGTGACCGCGCTCGAGCGCATTGCAGCCTTCGGCACGGCGACAGCCAGCGGCGTGCTGATCTGGCGGCGTTAGCAACGGGAGCAGGTTTCCACAAGATGGCAGAGCAAAGACTGGACAGCAATCTTCCCGTGGTAAGCGGGTCTTATCCGGCGGCCTTCCCGGTCCCCTTCTCCTATCCTCCGGTGGAGGAGCCTGCCGAGGCCACGATCCCCCTCACCCATTACCTTTGGATCTTAAGGCGTCACCGCTGGCGGATTCTGGCCTTTGTTGTGGCGTGCGTGTTGGCCACTTTGGTGATTTCCAGCCGGTTGACGCCAGTCTACGAGTCGATCGCCACCGTGGACGTCGACCGACAAACGCCCACCGGAGTCATCGGACAGGAGGCGATGCGCACCGCCACCAACGATGCGGATCAGTTTCTGGCGACCCAGATCAAGCTGATCCAGTCGGATTCCGTGTTGCGTCCGGTGGTGGACAAGTACCGCCTGTGGCAAAAGCCTGGGGAGCTGGAAGCGGTCGATCCGCAAAACGCCCGCGGACAGAATGCGCCGGTGGTGCTCAAACGATTGAAGGTGACGCGGCCACCCAATACGTACTTGCTGCTGATCAGCTACCGCAATCAGGACCCGCAACTGGCCGCGGAGGTGGCCAACGCCATCGCCCAATCGTATTTGGAGCATACCTATCACATCCGTTACAAGGCCTCGGCCAGCCTGTCGGCTTTCATGGAGAAACAGCTGGAGGAGCTTAAGGCGAAAATGGAGCGCTCCAGCGCGGCCCTGGCGCAGTTTGAGCGCGAGTTGAATGTGATCAATCCGGAAGAGAAGACGAGTATTCTTTCGGCGCGGCTGCTCCAGTTGAATACCGAGTTCACCAATGCCCAAGCGGACCGTGTCCGCAAGGAGGCGGCCTACCAGTCGGTGCGGGCCGGCAGCCTGGAGGCGGCGCAGGTCTCGAGTCAAGGTGAATCCTTGCGGGGCCTGACTGAGCGGTTGAACGCCGCCCAGGAAAGGTTTGCGGAGGTGAAGACCCACTTCGGGGCCAACCATCCGGAGTACCGCCGGGCGCTGGCGCAGTTGAACGAGGTCCAGGCGCAGTTGGACAAGACCACCCAGAACATCCGCAACCGGGTGGAGATCGAATACCAGCAGGCGGTGCGGCGCGAAGCGATGCTGCAAAAAGCAGTGCAGGAGACCAAAGCCGAGTTTGACGCCCTCAACGCGCGCTCCTTCGAATACCAGGCTTTGAAGCGGGAAGCCGAGGCGGACAAGGCCTTGTATGAAGAGCTGGTTCGGAAAATCAAAGAAGCCGGAATCAACGCCAGCTTTCAGAACAGCTCCATCCGGATTGCCGACCCGGCGCGTCCGGCCGTCAAGCCGGTTTTCCCGAATCTGAAGCTGAACCTGCTGCTGGCCTTCCTGCTTTCGAGCCTGCTCGCGGTGGGTCTGGCGGTGTTGAGCGACATGTTGGACAACACGGTGCGTGACCCCGAGCAGGTCACGCGCATGGTGAAGGCGGAGGTGGTCGGCAGCCTGCCGGTGGTCAAGAACTGGAAAGGCCGTCTGGGCCCGGCCCCGGCGGTCGCCGCCAGCCAAGCCTTGGTCTCGGCCGGCTCCAACGGCGACCATGCCGTTGCCAGCTACGACGAGGCGATCCGCACCCTCCGCAATTCCATCCTATTGGCGGACTTCGACCGGCGGCTGCGCTCGCTGCTGGTGACCAGCGCTTCGCCCGGGGAGGGCAAATCCACGATTGCCGCCCACCTGGCCGTTTCCCACGCCTCGCAAGGCCACCGCACGCTGCTCATCGACGGAGACCTGCGGCGGCCCAGCGTTCACCGCCGCTTCGAGGTTCCCTCCACGGTTGGGTTGTCTACGGTTCTGGTTTCGGACCTTCCGTGGCAAGGCGCGGTGGCGAAGCTGCCTCAGTTGCCTTTCTTGGACATACTGCCGGCCGGGCCCACTTCGCGCAGGGCGGCGGATCTGGTAGGCCGGGGGTTGCAGCAGGTTCTGGAGGAGGCCAGCGGGGAATACGACCTGGTGATTCTCGATGCTCCGCCGCTGTTGGGCTTCGCCGAACCGCTTCAAATGGCCACCCTGGTGGACGGAGTGGTGGTCGTGACGCGGGCCGGGGAGACCAGCCGCAAGGCGGTGGCTTCGGTGATCGCCACCCTGCGGCGGCTGCGCGCTTCGGTGGTAGGCGTAGTCCTAAACGAGGTCCATAAAGAGCTGAGCGACAGCTACTATTACTACAGCCACTATGGGAAGTATTACCGGAGCGCTACGGAAAGCTGACGCTCCGATTCTTTCCGCAATCCCCTCCTTGTTTTAGCCAAAACGACAAGAACCGTGCGCGGGCGAAAGGCCCGGCGACTGTCTGGAGGAACCCCATGAAAAAGCGGTATTTGCGCCGATTCTGGCTTCCGGCTGGGCTGTGCGCTCTCCTGGCCGCCGGAGCCGGCCGTCTTCTCATCAGCGAACCGGGGCAGGCTGCCCCTTCGCCCGCAGGCAGGCCAACGCCGTTGCCGCTGTTTTTCGTTCCCAATGGCGGGCAGGCCGCGCCAGGGGTCTTCTATCTGTTGAGGGCGGCTAGCTACCAGGCGGAATTCCGCCAAAGCGAAGTGCGCTTTTTCTCAGGCTTGCAGCATTGGCGGATGCGGTTCGAGGGAGCCCACTCCGCGGCCCGCTGGGAACCTGGCGAGCGGACAGAGGCCACAGTGAACTACCTGTTGGGCAAAGAATCCAGCCAGTGGGTAAGCGGACTGCCCGCCTACTCGGCGTTGGTTTACCGCGAGGTCTATCCGGGCATTGATCTCGTCTACCGTCTGACCGGCGCTTCTTTGAAAGCCGAATTCCATGTGCGCCCCGGGGCCGATCCGGCCCAGATCCGCTGGCGGTACGAGGGCGTGGAAGACGCGCGCATCGCGGCCGACGGAGCGCTGGTGGTCCATACCGGATCGGGCTGGATGCGCGAAGAGGCGCCCCAGATCTATCAATTGCGACAAGGCCGGCAGACCGAAGTCCGGGGCGGCTACCGAAAGCTGGGCGACGGCCAGTTTGGTTTCTGGACAGCGGCCTACGACCCCAGCCTGGAGTTGATCATCGACCCTGTCCTTTCCTACAGCACCCTGCTGGGCGGCGGCGGCATGGAAGTCGTGCGGGCCATGGCCGTCGACGGAGCCGGCAACGTCTACGTGGCGGGTTACACAGACTCGGCGAACTTCCCGCTGTCGAATGCCGCGCAGCCGGCGCGGCGCGGCGGCGTGGAAGCTTTCGTAGCAAAGCTCAATGCGGCCGGCAACGCCCTTGCATATTGCACTTATCTGGGCGGCAGCGGCGACGACCGGGCTTTTGGCATTGCCGTGGACGGCGGCGGCAACGCGTATGTCAGCGGTTGGACTTATTCCACGAACTTTCCCGTCACCGACGGGGGCTGGCAGCGGAGCCTGCGGGGCGGCCGGGATGCGTTTGTGGCCAAGCTCAGTGCGGCGGGTAACGCGCTTGTCTACAGCACCTATTTGGGAGGCGCCAGCCACGACAGCGCTAACGCCATAGCCGTGGATGGCAGCGGCAATGCCGTGGTGGCAGGGGACACCTACTCATCGGACTTCCCAGTAGCATACGCGGTGCAAGGATCCCCCGGCGGTCGCCAGGACGGTTTTGTCGCGAAGCTGAACCCCTCCGGCTCGGCCTTGCTCTGGTCCACCTTTCTGGGCGGCGGCGGCGATGACCGGGCTAACGGCGTCTCGGTCGACCAAACCGGCGCGGTGTATGCCACCGGAGGGACGTTTTCGACCAACTTCCCTGTGCAGCAAGCGCTTCGCGCCACAAACGCCGGAGGCCAGGATGCCTTCGTGACGAAGATCTCCTCCGACGGCCGGAATTTGGTCTACAGCACGTATCTTGGCGGCAGCGGGGGCACGGCGACGGCCAATGAAGCGGGGATGGCGATCGGAGTGGACCTCGGAGGCAACGCCTTTGTGGCGGGCGTCACCCCATCGCTCAACTTTCCCGTGGCCAATGCATTGCGCAGCACGCCGGGGGGCGGCGGCATGGATGCCTTTGTGGCCAAGCTGAGCCCGAGTGGGACCGGTCTGGTCTACAGCACATACTTGGGCGGATCGAGTCAGGACTACGCGCTGGCCCTGGCAGTTGCGCCGTCGGGCTTGGCGGCGGTGGCGGGTTATACTTCTTCCTCGGATTTTCCTCTCAGCCGTGCCTTGCAGACGGCGAAGTCGGGCGGATACGACGCATTTGTGGCGCGCCTCCGGCCGGACGGCGGCGCGCTCGAGCTCTCGACTTATTGGGGCGGATCGGACAGCGACGCGGCCTACGCGGCGACGATGGACCGCGCAGGGAACCTGTGGATCGCGGGGCAAACCCTGTCGGCCGATTATCCGTTGAAAAGCCCCGTCCAATCCACGGATCCCGGCTCCGGCAGCGCCTTCGTGGCGCGAATCGTGGATTTCACCCCGGTGGCCGCGTTCCGGGGGTGGGACGGCAGCACGCGTCTCACCATTTTTGGCTCCACGCTGTTTCCCAACGCCGGGGGATATGTCGGAAGCGAAGTCGGCATCTGGCAAAACGGCGTGGGCGACATCTACGTCGTGGGCGGCAATGCCTCCACGTGCGTGTATCTGAATACGTACCGCCTCACAACCCACGCATGGACGGGCTGGCTCCGGGTGGGATGCAGCATGACCGGAAACCCTGCGGTAGCCGCCTCCGATGCAGGCGAGGTTTGGATCG
Source organism: Bryobacteraceae bacterium (assembly GCA_023511855.1). Taxonomy (GTDB): domain Bacteria; phylum Acidobacteriota; class Terriglobia; order Bryobacterales; family Bryobacteraceae; genus JAIMAR01. The sequence goes on along the minus strand of JAIMAR010000092.1, from coordinate 897 downwards.
TCGCCCGGGACAACGGCTTTAACTACTACCTGAGCCGGTATGTGCCCGGCGCAGGCTTCACGGCGTGGACGAATCTTGGCGGGGGGTTCACGAGTGAGCCTGCGGCGGCTCTTTCCAAGGATGGTTCCTTATTTGTGGCGGGCCGTAGAAGCGACGGCCGGGTTTACGCTGGACGTTGGTTTAGCGGGAGTTTTCAAGGTTGGGTCGCCGCCTCCTCCGGGCCCCTGGTGGACGGGAAACCGGCCATTGCTTGCGGCGCCGACGGCGCGGCCTACGTAGCGGTGCGCGCGACGGACCGCAGCACCTGGGTGGCGCGATTTCAGGGCGGCACTTGGGGCGCCTGGTACTCGGCAGGAGGCACAGCCCACGGAGGGCCGGATATCGCCGCCACCGGGGGATTCCTGTACGTCACCGTGACCGACATCAACGGACTGGTATACGTGCGGCCCTTCCGGGAAGGCACAGGAAACGGCTGGCAGAGCTGGATCAATTCCGGGGGACACCTACGGCGGCCTGCCATCGCCGGGGCGAACGGCCGGTTTTACATTGCCGGCCGGGCGCTGGACAACAATCTTTGGTGGTACGAGTCCAACGTCGGCTGGACCGCGTTGGGCAACGGCTCTTTGACGGGCGGGGAATTGAACGCTGGCCCGCGGTAGCTGACGGCGCAGGATGGCTCGCGTTCCTCACCCACAGCACCATCCCTGCGGGGAATTCCGTGTGCGCACGGCTGGAGGAGAGGTACAGGCAAGCGACTGCTGCGGGGTCGCCTTAACCCGCGCTCGTGGCACGGACTGCGGCTGCCTCGAAGAGTTGAGCGCCAGCATGCCCGGTGAAGTAGAACAGCGCGAGCGGCCTCGCGAGGCCGGGCGGTGGGGTCAGCTCTGGCCGCTGGCG
>JAIMAR010000091.1 GCA_023511855.1 Bryobacteraceae bacterium | reverse complement strand
GGCGCTCAGGCGGATCGGCGGCCCCTTGGGCGGAGTCATCGCGGCTTCGCTGCGCTCCATGGGCGGACTCAGGCCCCTTTGCCGAACGCGCAGTGCGGGAAGTTGCAGGCCGTGCAGTCCTGGCAGAGCCCGCCGTGCCCCAGAAAGGCGAGCTCCTTTTTCCCGATGCGCTCGCCGGCGAGGATGCGCGGCAGGATGAGGTCCAGGACCGTGGTGCGGTGATAGAGCCCGCAGGCGGGGACGCCGAGCAAGGGGGTGTCCTCGATCCAGGCCACGAGGAACATGGCCCCCGGGAGCGCGGCGGCGCCGTAGTGGAGTTCCCGGGCGCCGGCTTCGCGGATGGCCAGGCGCGTGACGTCGTCGGGGTCGACGCCGTCCTTCTCCTTCAACAGGGCGCGCAGACGGGCTCGGCGTTCGGAAGTCTCCCACCAGTTCAGCACCGTTTCGAGCGTCTCCCCGCTGGCCGTGAGCGCTCCGGTTTCGAGCAGTCCCATCCGGCGCAGGTGGAGCATGACCTCAGGCACGCCGCCGGCGAGAAAGACCTGGATGGTAGGGTGGTTGCGCGGACCGTTGGGCAGCACGTCCACCAGCCGCGGCACGCGGGCGTTGATCTTGGCCCAATCTTCGCGTGTGGGGCGCGACAGCCCTGCCGCGTGGGCGATAGCGGGCAGATGCAGAATCAGATTGGTGGAGCCTCCGAAAGCGGCGAAGGTGACCATGGCGTTGTGCAGCGCGGCTTCGGTGAGGATGTCCTGCATGCGGATGCCGCGCTGAATGAGAGACATCACCGCGCGTCCGGAACGCCGCGCCATATCGAGCCAGATCGAAGACCCTGAAGGCACCAGGGCGGCATGCGGCAGGGTCATGCCCAGCGCTTCGCCGACCACCTGGGAGGTGGCTGCGGTGCCGAGAAACTGGCAGCCGCCGCCGGGCGAGGCGCAGGCGCGGCAGCCGGCTGCGGCGGCCTCTTCGAGCGTGATCTGCCCGTGGGCGTACTGTGCGCCGATGGACTGCACCGACGAGGAGTTCCATTGATCCATCGAGCCGAGCATCACGCCGCCGGGGACCAGCACCGAGGACAGCTCCTTCGTGCCCGCCAGAGCCATCATCATCGCGGGTAGACCTTTGTCGCAAGTGGCGACGCCGACCACCCCGCTGCGCCGCGGCAGGGAGCGGATGTGGCGGCGGAAGATGATCGCGGCGTCGTTGCGGTAGGGGAGGCTGTCGAACATGCCGGGGGTGCCTTGAGTACGGCCGTCGCAGGGGTCGCTGCATGTGGTGGTGAAGGGAATGGCGCCCAGCTTCTGGAGCTCGCGCGCGGCAGCTTCCACCAGCAGGCCGACTTCCCAGTGGCCGGTGTGCAGACCCAGCGCAATGGGCGTGCCGTCCGGAGCGCGCAGGCCGCCGTGAGTGCTGAGGATCAGGATCTCGGGGCCGCCGAGCCTGGCGGGATCCCAACCCATGGCGGCGTTTTGGGTCCAGCCGAACAGGTCGCCGGAAGCGTAACTGCGCAGGATTTCGTCGGTCACCGGGAGCGCGCCCTGGGGCCCTGGAGATTTGGTCTGAAGCTGGTAGATGGATTCGTCGTGGGAATCGAAAATGGCAGAATTCAGTGCGTCACCCATACTCAAAATCCTATCAGCCTGCGCCTCGCCCCGGCCGCCAACCTCATACGTGGTTGTTACAATGAAGAAGGTTCCTGTTCCAGCACACAGAAAGGCATCTCCAACCTTGACCGGAAACCGGCGAAGCGTCACCGCAGTTTACCCGGGATCGTTCGATCCCATCACCAATGGCCACCTCGATTTGATCGAAAGAGGAAGCCGGCTGTTCGACTGGCTGATCGTCGCCATTTTGGAAAACGCCGCCAAAGAGCCGCTGTTCAGTGTCGAAGAGCGCATGGAGATGCTGCGCGAGGTGACGCGGCCTTTCCCCAACGTGAGCATCGATTCGTTTCACGGGCTGCTGGTGGATTTCATGAAGGAGCGCAACGCCCAGGTGATCCTGCGCGGCATCCGGGCGATCTCCGATTACGAATACGAACTCCAGATGGCGCTGATGAACAACCGGCTTTGGCCGGGCGTGGAAACGGTGTTTCTGATGTCGAGCGAAGCTTACTCCTTCGTCAGCTCGCGGCTGATTAAGCAAGTGTTCGAACTGGGCGGCGACGTCTCTGGGTTGGTGCCCCCTATCGTCGAGGCGCGCCTGAAGAATCGAGTGCGAGGGGGAGCGTAGGCGGGGAATGCCGGACAGAGTTCGTCTATCCGAAAGGATCCTGCGCATCTCGGATTCGGCCACGATGAAGGCGGCAGCGGATGCGGCCAGCCTGCGCGCCCGTGGCCGGGACATTGTGGACCTGGGGCCCGGAGAGCCGGACTTCCCGACGCCGGACAACATCAAGCAGGCCGCCATCCGGGCCATTGAGGAAAACTACACCCGCTACACCGCGGCGGGCGGTTCGCTGGAGCTGAAGGAAGCGGTTTGCAGCCGGCATGCGGCCGATTTCGGCACTTCCTATACTCCGGCCGAGTGCGTTATCACGCCCGGAGGCAAGTATGCGGTTTTCGGCGCGCTCCAGTGCCTGGTCAACGAGGGCGAAGAAGTTATCGTTCCAACGCCCTACTGGGTGACCTACCGGGACGTGACCGCCTACTGTGGGGGCATCTGCGTCTTCGCCGAGACGGACCCGGCGGACGGTTTCGCGCTGACGGCACAGCTAATCGAAAAACACCTCACGCCGAAGACCCGCGCGCTCGTGCTGAACTCGCCGTGCAACCCGAGCGGACATGTGATCCCGCCGGAAGAGTTCGAAAAGATCATCCACCTCACCGGCAACCGCGGCGTCTGGCTGATTACGGACGAGTGTTACGCGCATCTGGTTTATGAGGGCAGGCCGTTTTCGGCGGCCTCGGTGCGGGGCGCCAAGAGCCGGGTGATCGTGGCGGGTTCCCTTTCGAAGACTTACGCCATGACCGGCTGGCGGATCGGCTATGCGCTGGGGCCGCGGGAAGTGATTTCGGCCATGGCGCGGCTGCAAAGCCACTCGACCTCAAACCCAAACTCGATCGCGCAAAAGGCGGCTGCGGAGGCGCTCGGCGGACCGCAGGACTTTGTGGCCCAGGTGCGGGAGGAATACCGGCGACGCCGGGACTTCGCGCTGGAGCGGCTGCGGCGCATCCCGGAAGTGCGCTGCCATGAGCCGCAGGGCGCGTTTTATTTGTATCCGGACGTCCGCGCAATCTTGAACCGGAGCGGCGTGCGGACCACGATGGAGTTTGCCGGGCAACTGCTGGAGCAGGCGGAGGTAGCAGTAGTCCCCGGCGAGGCGTTCGGCACGAGGGATCACATCCGGCTGACGTTCGCCGTGTCGATGCGGGAGCTGGAGCGCGGCCTCGAACGGATCAGCCGGTTCATCGCGGGATGCATGGAATGAGTCCGGATCCATTGCTTCTGACGCCCACGTTTCATGAGACGGTCTGGGGAGTCCAGGATTTGAGTCCATGGTTTGACTCGCCCGGAGGCCGGATCGGCGAGGTGTGGTTTGAAGCGCCGCAGCTTGGGCGGCTGCCGATTCTGGTGAAGTTTATCTTTACCTCCGAGAGGCTGTCCGTACAGGTTCATCCCGACGACGCCTATGCGCGGCAGATCGAAGGCGCATCCGGCGGCAAGACCGAGATGTGGTACGTGCTGCGGGCGGCGCCGGGCGCCAAGCTCGCGGCGGGTTTCGTGGAGCCGGTTTCGCCCGAGCGGGCGCGCGAGGCGGCGCAGAGCGGCGAGATCGAGCAGTTGCTGCGCTGGTGGCCGGTCGAAACCGGCCAGGTGTACTTGCTTCCCGCCGGCACGGTGCATGCTCTGGGCGCGGGAATCACCGTTTGCGAGATCCAGCAGAATAACCAGATCACCTACCGCCTGTACGACTACGGCAGGCCGCGGGAGTTGCATCTGGAAAAGGGGCTCGAAGTTGCGTTTTTGGGGCCGCACCCCGGGCCCATCACGCCGCAAGGAGATGTGCTGGCCGCCTGTCCGCACTTTGTCACCGAGCGCCTGGAGCTATCGGGAGAGGCCCAATACGAGACGCAGGTGAGCGGTTTCGAGCTGTTGATCGTGCTGGAAGGCGCCGGACGCTTGGCGGGTCAGGATCTGCGCCCGGGGCAGGTCTGGTATCTCCCGCCAGGGAGCGGGCCATGGCCACTCGAGCCTGCGCCGCGCCTGCGGATGTTGCGAACCAGGTTGCCGTGAGAGCATGCCGCCGCGGAGTGGACCTCAGCCCCGCAGCAGCGCGATGGCCAGCAGGAGCCAGGCGGCGATGAAACACAGCCCGCCGATCGGAGTGATCGCTCCGAGCCAGCGCGTCCCAGTCACGGCCAGCAGATACAAGCTTCCCGAGAAGATGAGGATCCCCGCCGCAAGCAGAGCGCAGACCCAGTCCGCCGCGGCCGGCTTCAAGGCCTGGACGCGAGCCAGGAGCGGCGTCACCAGCAGCCCGATGGCGTGGATGAACTGGTAAAAGACCGCCCGCTCATAGATGCCCATCGAATAGGCATCGAGCTTGCCGCGCAGTCCGTGGGAGCCGAACGCGCCCAGCATCACGGCCAGCCCAAGGCAGGCCGCGCCGATGGCGCTCCAGATCATGAAGAGCCTCCTTGCCCGTATTGTTGCGCACTCCGGTTATCCCATCCAGAAGCCCTTGCGGTGGGACACGCCAAGGACCTTCCGGCAGTGCGGGCAGAAGTAGATGTACCGCCTGCCGAAGAAGCTGCTGAGCCGCCTGCACCAGATCTCTCTCAAGGTCGCGCCGCAGTGCGGGCAAACCGGAGAAACGTCGTCCTTTTCCAAGCATTCGATCATGAAGGTTCGCTCCGATTGCGCGGGCCGGGCCTGCGCCCTTCCAGCATAGCCTCTGGCGCAAGCCTGGTGAAACCGGCCCTCGGCCACTCTAATCCGCCCGCCGATCCCCCGAGGTAGAGTGTTGGTGATGGCAGACTCGATTCGGGAACCGATGGGGCGGAGAGATTTTCTCCGTTATGCCGCTGCTGGGGTCTTTGCGGCCGGACAACGAGCGATGGCGGCGCCGCAGCAGCCCAATATCGTCGTCTTTTACGCCGACGACCTGGGCTACGGCGACGTGAGCTGTTACGGAGCGCAGCGCGTTCGAACGCCCAATTTCGACCGCCTGGCCCAGCGAGGCGTGCGGTTTACGGACGCCCACACCAGCGCCGCCACCTGCACACCGTCCCGATACTCATTGCTTACGGGCGAGTATTCCTTCCGGATGCAGGGCGCCCGAGTGCTTCCGGGCGATGCGCCCGCGCTCATCCGACCGGGCCGCGCAACCGTGGCTTCCCTGTTGAAAGAACGCGGCTACAGGACTGCCGTGATCGGCAAGTGGCATCTGGGACTCGGCGACGGCAAGGTGGACTGGAACGGGGAAATCAAGCCGGGTCCGCTCGAGATCGGCTTCGACGAATGCTTCATCATTCCAGCGACGGGCGACCGGGTGCCCTGCGTGTACGTGGAAAACCACCGCGTCTATGGACTGGATCCAAAAGATCCTATCCGGGTCAGCTACGAAGGGCCGCTCGACGAGCAGCCCACGGGCAGAACGCACCCGCACTTGCTCAAGATGAAGTTCAGCCACGGGCATGACATGACCATCGTCAACGGCATCAGCCGCATCGGCTACATGAGCGGCGGCAAGTCGGCGCTCTGGAACGACGAGACCATGGCTGAGACTCTGGCCGCCCGCGCCGATGCCTTCATCGGCCGCAACGCCCGACAACCGTTCTTTCTCTATTTCTCGACGCACGACATCCATGTGCCGCGGTCACCCCACCCGCGCTTCCGCAACTCCACGCCCATGGGCGCAAGGGGTGACGTCATCGCCCAGTTGGACTGGTGCCTCGGCAGAATCGTCGAGTCTCTGGAAAGGCGCGGGCTGTTGCAAAACACGTTGCTTGTGGTTTCCAGTGACAATGGCGCGGTGGTGGACGACGGTTACCAGGACGAAGCGGTGGAGAAGTTAGGGTCGCACCGTCCCAACGGACCGCTGCGCGGCGGCAAGTACTCGAACTTTGAAGGCGGCACGCGCGTGCCGTTCATCGTTCACTGGCCCGCCCGGGTCAAGCCCGGCATATCGGATGCGCTGCTTTCACAAGTCGATTTGCTACGTTGCTTCGCCCGGTTGATTGGTGCGGACCTTCCGCCCGGCGCCGGCCCGGATAGCGAGGATGTGTTGCCGGCGCTGCTCGGAGAGAGCAAGAAAGGACGGCAATGGCTGGTGGAGCAGGCCAGCGTGCTTTCGCTTCGCGATGGCGCTTGGAAATACATACCGCCCAGCAAGGCGCCCAGGTTGAACACAAACACCAACACCGAACTCGGCAACGACCCAGAGCCGCAGCTCTATGATCTTTCGACCGACCTCGGCGAAACAATGAACCTCGCCGCCCGGCAACCTGAGCGTGTGAAGAGAATGGCCGAAATGCTGGAGAAGATCCGTAGCGGCCCGGTCCGTTCGCTTTAGCTGGCTTGCTGAAACAGCGCTGGCTCGTTTTCGGGCCAGGCGCACGAAGCAGATCGCGTAGCCCGCACTCTGCCGCCACCGTCTCGGTTGAAGCGGAATTCCGGTCGTGGTTCAATAGAAGTTACCCCTACCTCTGGAGGAACCCTGGGTTGAGTCAAGCGATTCTCGCCCTGGAAGACGGAACCGTCTTCAAGGGCCGCGCATTTGGTGCGCCTGTAGAGCGGGCAGGGGAGGTTGTTTTCAATACCTCAATTACCGGCTACCAGGAGATCTTCACCGACCCCTCCTACGCCGGCCAGATCGTGGTCTTAACCTACCCCCAAATCGGCAACTACGGCGCCAATCCCGAGGACAGCGAGGCGGGCCGGCCGTATATTGAGGGTCTGGTGGTGCGGGAGTTCTCTCCAGTCGCCAGCAACTGGCGCTCTCAGGAGCGCGCCGACGAGTTCCTCCGAGCGCACAATGTGCCGGTGATTACGGAAGTGGACGCGCGACGCCTGGTCCGCCTGCTGCGAAGCCGGGGGGTGATGCGCGGCGTGCTTTCCTGCACCGGGGAGGATCCTGCCCGGCTGGTCGAAAAGGCCCGTAGCATCCCTTCGATGGCGGGTCTGGAGCTGGCGACCAAAGTTTCCACCAACCAGCCGTACACCTGGTCGGAGGGCATCCAACCCTGCTCGCCCTCGGAGCGGCTGACCGATCCCGCCGAGCCGCGCTTCCACGTCGTGGCTTATGATTTCGGAATCAAACGCAATATTCTACGCAGACTGGTGCACGCTGGATGCCGCGTGACTGTAGTTCCGGCCATCACCGCCGCCGAAGAAGTGCTCGCGTTGGGGCCCGATGGCGTGTTCCTCTCCAACGGGCCGGGTGACCCGGAGCCGCTCCAGTTCCAGGCTGCGCAGGTGCGCAAGCTGCTCGGCCGCGTGCCGGTCTTTGGAATCTGCCTGGGACATCAGGTGCTGGGCCTGGCCGTGGGGGGCAAGACGTATAAACTGAAGTTCGGGCACCGGGGCGCCAATCACCCTGTGCTGAACCGGGTCACCAACCGGGTGGAGATCACCTCCCACAATCACGGCTTCGCCGTGGACCCCGATTCGCTCAAGGACTCGGAAGTGGAGCTGACCCATATCAATTTGAATGACCAGACCCTGGAGGGCTTCCGGCTGCGCAACGCGCCCGCCTTCTGCGTGCAATACCATCCGGAGGCCGCGCCGGGGCCGCACGATTCGCATTATCTGTTCGACGACTTTGTGAAGCTTATGACCGAATTCCGGCGAGGATGACGCACCGAGGATGCCCAGACGAAACGACATTCACCGCATCCTGATCATCGGCTCCGGGCCGATCATCATCGGCCAGGCCTGCGAGTTCGATTACTCCGGAACCCAGGCCTGCAAAGCGCTGCGGGCCGACGGCTATGAAGTGGTGCTGGTGAACTCCAACCCGGCCACCATCATGACCGATCCGGAGCTGGCCGACCGGACGTATGTCGAGCCTCTCACGGCGGAATACGTGGAGGAAGTCATCCGCCGGGAGAGGCCGGATGCGCTTCTGTCCACCGTCGGGGGCCAGACGGGGCTGAACCTGGCGGTGGAGCTGGCCGAGGCCGGGGTGCTGGATCACTACGGCGTGGAGTTGATCGGCGCCAAAATCGAGTCGATCAAGAAGGCCGAAGACCGCCTGCTGTTCAAGGACGCCATGCGCAAGATCGGGCTGGAGGTGCCCGAGTCGAAGCTGGTCAACAACCTCGAGGACGGGCTGGCCTACGCCGACCGGATCGGCTACCCCGTGATTTTGCGGCCCAGCTTCACTCTGGGCGGGACCGGCGGCGGCATCGCCTACAACCGCGAGGAGATGGCAACCATCCTGGAGCGCGGGCTGGCCCTTTCGCCCGTGCACGAGGTGCTCATCGAAGAGAGCGTGCTGGGATGGAAAGAGTTCGAGCTGGAGGTGATGCGCGATCTGGCCGACAACGCCATCATCGTCTGCTCGATCGAGAACTTCGATCCCATGGGCGTCCACACCGGCGACTCCATCACCGTGGCCCCCGCCCAAACGCTCACCGACCGCGAATACCAGATGATGCGGGACGGGGCCCTGCGCTGCCTGCGCGAGATCGGCGTCGACACCGGCGGCTCCAACGTCCAGTTCGCCATTCACCCGGAGACCGGGCGGATGGTGATCATCGAGATGAACCCGCGCGTGTCGCGCAGCTCCGCGCTGGCTTCGAAAGCGACCGGCTTCCCGATCGCCAAAATTGCCGCCAAGCTGGCCGTGGGCTACCGGCTGGACGAGATCCCCAACGACATCACCCGGAAAACGCCGGCCTGCTTTGAGCCGACCATCGACTACGTCGTGGTGAAGATCCCGCGCTGGCAGTTCGAGAAGCTGCCGGGGGCCGAATCCTCGCTGGGAACGCAGATGAAGTCCGTGGGCGAAGTGATGGCCATCGGGCGGACCTTCAAGCAGGCTTTGGCCAAGGGCATGCGCAGCCTGGAAACCGGCAAGGCGGCCTCCGCCGAAGTGTACGAGGACGCGCTGATCCCGCGCAAATTGATTACGCCTACGCCCGAGCGCCTGGGTTATATCTTTCACGCCTTCCGCCGCGGTTACACGGTGGAGCAAGTGCACGAGATGACCCACATCGACCGCTGGTTCCTCCAGCAGATCAAAGAAAGCGTGGACCTGGAAGCCGAGCTGAGCCGGGAGAAGCTCGAAACGGTTGCTCCGGAGACGCTGCGCCGGGCCAAGCGGGACGGTTTCTCCGACTCCATGCTGGCCAGGCTGTGGGGTGCGGATCCGCTCGAGGTGCGGCGGCGCCGCAAGGAGCTGGGCATCCGCGCCGTGTTCAACCGGGTCGACACCTGCGCTGCGGAGTTCGAAAGCTTCACTCCGTACCTGTACTCCAGCTACGAAAGCGAGTGCGAGGCGGAGCCGGACGAGCGCAACAAGATCGTCATTTTGGGCAGCGGCCCGAACCGCATCGGCCAGGGGATCGAATTCGATTACTGTTGCTGCCATGCGTCCTTCGCTCTGCGGGAGTTCGGCTACGAGTCGATCATGGTCAACTGCAACCCCGAGACCGTGTCGACCGATTACGACACCAGCGACCGACTGTACTTCGAGCCACTGACCCTGGAGGAAGTGCTGAACATCTGCGACACGGAGAAGCCCAGCGGCGTGATCGTGCAGTTCGGCGGGCAGACCCCGCTGACGCTGGCGCTGCCTCTGAAGCGCCAGGGCGTGCCGGTGATCGGCACGGCGCCCGAGAGCATCGATCTTGCGGAAGACCGGAAGCTGTTCGGCAAGCTGCTGGAGGATCTCGGCATCCCCTCCCCGCCCAACGGGACGGCCACCAGCATCGATGAGGCTTGCGCGGTGGCGCGGCGGATCGGCTTCCCCGTGCTGGTGCGGCCGAGTTATGTGCTGGGCGGGCGCGCCATGGTGATCGCCTACGACGAAGACACCGTCCGGCGCTACATGCGGGAGGCGGTGGTGTTCTCGCAGGACCGGCCCGTGCTGATCGACCGGTTCCTCGAAGACGCCACCGAGGTGGACGTCGACGCCGTCTCAGACGGCGAGGATGTGCTCATCGCGGGCGTCATGGAGCACATCGAAGAAGCGGGCATCCATTCCGGCGACAGCTCCTGTGTGCTGCCGGCGATCGCCATCAGCCCCCAAGCCCGGCAGACCATCGAACGCTACACCGTCGAGCTGGCGCGCGCCCTGAACGTGGTGGGCCTGATGAACGTGCAATATGCCATCCAGGATGGGCGCGTTTATGTGCTGGAGGTCAACCCGCGCGCCTCGCGGACCGTTCCCTACGTCAGCAAGGCGACCGGAGTCCCGCTGCCCAAACTGGCCGTGGCCCTCATGCTTGGCAAGAAGCTGCGGGAGATGACGCACCTCACCGGAGGTCTGGCCTCCGGTTGCCTTCCGGTGCGGCAGTTCTTCGTCAAGTCGCCGGTGTTCCCCTTCAACAAGTTCCCCGGCGTCGATCCCGCCCTGGGGCCCGAAATGCGCTCCACGGGCGAGGTCATGGGCGTCGGTGACAATTTCGGCGAGGCCTTCGCCAAGGCCCAACTGAGCGCCGGCATGCCCCTGCCGCAAAGCGGCTGCGCTTTTCTGAGCGTCAATGACCGGGACAAGCCCGCCGCAGTGGAGGTGGGGCGGCGGCTGGCCGAGTTCGGTTTCACGCTCGTGGCGACCCGCGGCACGGCATCGGTGCTCCGCGCGGCCGGCCTTGCGGCGCGGACCATTCTTAAAGTGAATGAGGGCCGCCCGAATGCGGTCGATCTGATGAAGCAGGGCGCCATCCAACTGGTGATCTACACGCCGGCCGGCGCCCATTCCTTCGAGGACGAGCGCGCCATCCGCCGGGCGGCCATCGCCTGCCGAATCCCCTGCATTACGACGATGAGCGCGGCCCGGGCGGCCTCCGAGGCGCTCGCCTCCCGGCGGCGGGATCCTATTCGCGTCTGGAGCTTGCAGGAGATTCACCAAGACAGCGCGCTTCCCGCCGCACCCGGTCCGTAGAACCGGATTTCTTTCATCGGATAATGTTTCCGGTTCCGCGTCCAAAGCGGCAAGTTGTGCTGCACAGCGGCAGCGCCGATGAGAGCGTCGCCCAGCTCGAGTGAGTGACTCCCCCGGTATAAGCGCAGAAAATGGCCAGCTCTTCGCCCAGTCTCCTCATCCAAAGGCAAGCAGGCCATACTATCCAAGAGTTGAGCAACCGCCCGTTCCTCCCCCGCCCGCACACCGTGCCAAATCTCCGCTACAGTCACCGGCGTATAGAAAATCGGCATGTCCGACGTCGCGAGCTTCTCGAACCGCGGCAAGATCTCCGGAGATCTGCCGCACAGGACCTCGATGAGGACATCCGTATCCAGCAGAACCCCTTTCAACGGAGCCGCTCCTCGAGGCGCCTGCCGCGCCTCAGACTGCGAACATAGGAAGCGCCGCTGGCGATGTCCGCGCGGTTCTTCCACAGACCCACCGCGTTGCGGAAGGCTTGCACGCGGTCCGGCGCAGCCGCCAGATACTTCTCCCGGGCAGCCAGCCGGAGCAGTTCCGAAACGCTGGAGCCGGACTGCGCCGCCAGCGCGTGCAGTGCGGCCCAAAGCTGATTGTCCAAGTAAATTTGCGTCCGCCTCATGATGTATATTATACATCGCACCGTTGAAACATGCGGATGCCCGCGATGCCGGCTGCGCCGGCCTCCAGGCAACCGGCTGCGTTTTCCAGAGTGACTCCGCCCAGCGCGTAAACCGGGATCCGCACGCAGGCGGCCGCCTGGCGCAGCTTCTCCAAGCCCAGAGGAGGCCCATAGGCGAGCTTCGAAGGAGTGGGGAAGACCGGGCCGAACACCACAAAATCAGCGTCTTGCTCCTCCGCCTGCCGCACCTCCTCGACGCTGTGGCAAGACACGCCCACCACAAAGCCCGCCGGCAGCACCGTGCGCAGGCGGGCAGGCGGCAGCGAACCGGAGGGCAGATGCACTCCGTGCGCTCCGCAGGCTAGGGCCACATCGGCGCGCTCGTTCACAAGGATCCGCGTACCCGCCGGGTTCGGCAAGGCCAGCGCCGCCCGCACCAGTTCCGCCAGCGCCCGGCCCTCCAGATCCTTCTCCCGGATTTGGATCATTTCCACCCCGGCTTGCAGGGCGCGCGCGATGCATTCGAGCAATGCCTGTCCGCCGCCGGCCTGGCGGCGGTCTGTGATGTAGTAGCGGCGCATACCGTCAAACGACCCGCAGTCGCTCCGCCGGAAATTCCACCATCCACTGGCGCACGTGGCTGTGCTGCTGCCATTCGGGCAGCGGCATTTCCACCACCAAGTCCCCGCTTAAGTGTAGGCGCACGTTGTGGCGGCTGCCGGAGATGCGCAACAATGCGGCGGCAAGCTGGTTCGGACCCGGCTTGCCGGAGGCAGGGACAGCGCGCAGGTCCTCCCAGCGCACACACAGGGTCACCCGGTCGCCGCGCAGATGGCCCGGAAAGTAGGGACCGGTCAGCTCCACGGCGTCCAGTTTGAGGCGGCTCATATCCCGGCTCGGGTCCAGGGCTGTTATGGTGGCGGGAAGCAGGTTGAAGCCTCCCACCAGGCGCGCCACTTCGGCGGAGGCCGGCGTTTCGAGCACCTCGCGGCAGGATCCGGCTTGCAGGATCCGGCCGCCTGAGATTACCAGCAGGTGCGCTCCCAACTCCAGGCAATCCTCGATCCTCCGCGTCGCATAAAGGATGGTGGGGGCGCCCTGACGCTGCGACTCCAGGATCAGATTCAGCGCCTCAGAGCGGCCGATGCCGGGCTCTGCCGGCTCGTCCACGAGCAACAGTTTCGGCGCCGCCAGGCTGGCTCGTGCGAAGGCGCAGCGCAGCCGGCTCTCAGGACCAGCCTCCACGGGCTTCTGCTGGGCTGCGGCTGCGATTTCATAGCGGGCGAGCGATTCTTCCACAAGCCGGTGGCGCTCCAGCCGGGGCAGGCCGAGGCAGGAGGCCGCGAAAAGCAGATTCTGGCGGAGAGTCAGGTGCGGCAAAAGCGAGGGGCTGGACAGCACATATCCACACGGCCGCCTCCGCGGCGGCAGGTTCACTCCCGTCGCCCGGTCATAGAGAATCTGCCCGTCCACCATCAGCCGTCCCTCATCTGGCCGGATCAATCCAGCCAGAAGGTCCAGCAACAGCGTCTTCCCCGAGGACGCCGGCCCAAACACGGCCGCAATTCCTCCGGCCCATTCGAACTCAGCTTCGAGTGTGAAAATTGTGTTCGCCGCACTTTCGTTGACGGACTTTCGCAGGCGCGCTTGGATCATCGCAGAGCTCGCTTAGGCTCCAGCCGGGCCGCCGCATACATCAGCCCGAGGATGAGAGCGGAGACCGCCAGCACCAGCGCGCGGGCGTAAGCGCCGTTGCCGCTGGAGGCCGCGCTATAGACGGCTACGGGCAGCGTCTGCGTGCTTCCCGGAATGTTGCCGGCGATCATGAGCGTAATGCCGAAGTCCCCTAGTGCCCGGCCGAACGCCAGTATTGCCGCAGCCGCCAGCGGGCGCCGCACCTGAGGGAGCGCAACGCGCCAGAAAATGGTCCAGCCGGAGGCGCCGAAACTGCGGGCCGCGCGTTCGACATCCCGGGGCAAAGCCTCCAGGGCATCCCGGCAAGCGCGAACCAGAAGCGGCGCGGTGTGGATCAGGGCGGCGAGCGCCGCCGCCCGCCAAGTGAACAGCAGGGGCGATCCGAAAGCGGACTCCCAGGCCCGGCCCAGCGACGTGCCTTGTGAGAAGAGCACCAGCAGGTAGAAGCCCAGCACCGTCGGAGGAAACATCAGGGGCAACAGGATTGCGCCTTGCAAAACCTGCTTGCCCCGGAATTCGCAGCGGCTCAGCAGCCACCCCAGGGCCAGCGCGCAAGGCACGGCGGCGAGCGTGGCGACGGCAGCCACACGCAAGCTGAGCCACAGCGGGAACCAATGGGACGGCATGAGAGCATCCATTATATCGATCGGAGGCCTTTCCGCTCCGCTGTTGGGAGGCGGGCGTTGAGTCGCTTGTCGCAGTCAGGGGGTACGCGCCTTTCCACTCCGCTCGCGGCGGGCGGATGTGGATCTTTTTGTCTGGATCCCATTGACCGAATGCCGCCGCTGCGCTAGGATGAAATTGCGGGGTGGAGCAGTCTGGTAGCTCGTTGGGCTCATAACCCAAAGGTCGGTGGTTCAAATCCACCC
>JAIMAR010000090.1 GCA_023511855.1 Bryobacteraceae bacterium | reverse complement strand
AGCCATAGTGGGGAGGCAGGGGTGCAAAAACTCGCTCGAAAAGCTCGCCTGCGGTTGGGCGACGGCGGATTTAACAAGCGAAAGATCCCGAATGCCAAGGGCGCCGCCGTAGCGTTCGATCTGCTGGCGGTGGATCTCCAGCACCTCCTCAAGCGATAGAAACAGAGGTTCCACGGCGGCTTTAGTGGAGCCCTATTCCGCCAGCCGCTTGAAGGCTTTGCCACAACGCCTGTGGGCCCATTCCTGAGCCTTGTCGAACTTCGCCCGGCGTGCAGACGTTGCCGCGGGGGCTACGAACAACCGCTGTCCGTCGGTGCTGATCTCCGGAGGAGTCTCGGCGTCGATCTTGAGCAGCTCGAGGATGGGCCGGTCGATGGCCGGCGCCAGACTGTTCCCGTGGTGGGTCAGCTTCTTAACCATGTCAACCTCCGTCACTCCGTTGGTATCACAGCGTGGGAACGCAGCGTCCCCTGCACCGTCTTGTCGGCGGGTTCGAAAGTGTCCAGCCGGAACGTCTCTCGGAACCGGCCTGTCAACGAAGAAATAGGCGGCGCGCAGTTGCGGTTCGGCTCCCCGTAAACTTGGCGTTCCAACAACCTCCCCGTCCGTGCGGAGCTCCTACCACGGTGCTGCTGCCACAGGAATTTGGCATGCTTCACGCCATACTGAAGCAAGGAATAGCCGATGAAAAACTTTCACCTGCCCCTTCCCGAGGAAACCTACATCCGTCTCCGGGCGGAGGCCGCACGGGCACGGATCCCGGCCACGGTCTTGGCGCGCGAGGCCGTCGACGAGTATCTGCGGCAACGGTCGCGCAAGACGAGGCAGGAGGCGATCGCGGCTTACGCAAAGGAAATGGCGGGGACACAGCTTGATCTTGACACGGAAGGGGAGTCGGCCGGGATCGAGTTTCTGACGAGAACCAGGACGAAAACCGGGTGAAGCGCGGAGAGGTATATCGGGCCGACCTTGCCCCGCGATCCGGGTCGGTGCAGACGGGCCGGCGTCCGGTGATCGTGGTGTCCAACGACGGTTTCAACCAAACTCCCGGATGGAGGTCCATCATCGTGGTTCCCATCTCCACCTCCGCCCCGCAGGGTAGGCGCGGGCCGACCGTTATAGAACTCTCGGGCGGTGCTGCCGGTCTGCTGAGGAAGAGCTTCGCCGTCTGCCATCAGGTGACCACCCTGGACCGGGCCAGGGTGACCAAGCGCATCGGCGCACTGCCGGCGAAGTCCCTGCGCGAAATCGAAGAAGGCCTGAAGGCCTCGATGGATCTCGACTGACTCTTCGGCTCACTGCGGCGCTGTCACCCGGCCGGTCCTGTGCTTGGGCGGCCAACCCGCCACGTTGTCATCACCCATCGCCGCATCGCCGAGACCGTGGTCCAATCCACGGGCTACGAAGTGAAGCCCGCCGCACACATCGGTGTTTGGGGCTACTGTCCGGACTCCGACGGCAGACCCCATCTTCCACCGCGTCCTACCTTCCAGCCGCGTCCTGCTCCCGGTCCTACTTGACGTTCGGGTTGTACCGGATTTCGCCGGTTTTCGGATCCCGGGAGAAATGCTTCATATACTCCCAGGCGATCCGCGCGTATTCCGGATAGAGAGCGTGAATGATGTCTTTGACGTAATTCAACGCCACCATCGGAACGCCCTTTTCGTTGTGGAGATACCAGGTATGCGACACGTACTCTCCATTGAGCGTTTCCATTCTCCAGGAGTCGCCCCGGAAGCCGGAGAGCTTGTAAGTGTCAAAGTCGAAGTTAAAAGGCGGCACGCCGTTCCAGCCCGCCCAGCGCTTCAGCTGATTGGCGAGGTTGTCGTTGATCCGGCCTTCTGCGGCTTGCAGCCGGCGCACATCGTAAGAAGAGGTGGATAGATAGATCGGCAACTGAGTGTTGCGGAACCGGGCCGCCTCCTCCGGCGTCGGCTCGATGTTGGTGGCCGCGATGGGCGCGATCGCGGCGAACAGTCTGGGTTCGTAGTAGCCCACGGTGTAAGTCGCTCCGCCCCCCATCGAATAGCCGATGGCGTAGACCCGCGTTGGGTCCAGCGCAGGGTACTTCTGGAGCATGTACTTCACCAGTGCGGTCAGGGCCGGCCCGCGGACGTGGTTGGGAAGCGTTTGATGATCCGCCGCGACCACGGCGACGCGCTCTTTGCCCGCCAGCGTCAGCAGTCCCATTTCGTCCACGAACTGACGTGGCTCGTCGCCGCCGCCGTGGCTGCCCAGGATCAGCGGCACGCTGCCCCTGGGCGCGGTGTTATTAAGAACCTCCTCGGGAACATACTCGTACCAAACATCCAAATATTCGCCCTGATCGCTTTTGATGGCCGCGAATCGGTCCACCCCTTGGTTGGCGATGAGATGGATGCCGTTTCGGGTAACCCCTTTGATGAGCGCGTTCCGCTCGCACAGAGAGTACGGCGCCTGGTCCATGCTGTAGCCGCTGTACGGGATGCCCACACTGTAAACGCCTTGCAGCGCCACAGGAACGCGCATCGCCCGAGTCATCAAGCCGTAATAGGCCTCCCGGATCACCGCCGCCAGATCGAGAGATTGCGACCGCGTTACCACCACCTGCCGCAGCGGCAGCGCCTGGTTGTAGTGAACAACGGCGTCGCCCTGCCCCTTCATCGCGTTGACCCCGTTAGCAGCCTTATACTTGGCCACGACGTCCTCCGGAGCGTTCACCAGGTAGACGGGAACGTAGGTGGCGACCTTCCGCACCTCGTCCATCCGTCCGCCGATCAACAGCGCGCCGGCGATGCGGCTGACGCAGTCGAAGGTTCCCGCGATGTAGTTGTGGAAGAAGGTTGCCCCGCCGTCCACGCCGATGAAGTAAAGATAGGCGAACCCGCCGAAGTACTCCGCGTCCGCGTAAGTGACGGCGCTGCCGTCGGCCTGCACACCCGTGGCCTGCTGGGCGAGCATGGCTGTCTGCAAAGAATAGTAGGCTTGCATGTCGGCCCGGCCGAAGGTCTTGGCGATGGGCGTCACGAGCACGATGCTGCCGGTAGCCTCGTTGATGATGTCGATCAGGCCGGCCGACTTCAAAAAGGCGAAGGCCTCATCCTTGGATTCGAACCGGCGTTCGACATAGACGATGAGGTTGGTATTCATCCTCGCCGCTGCCCGCCCTCCGTACATATTGGGCGAGCGATAGACGAAGGTGGTGCCTTTCGGGTAGTTGTCCAACACCGGATGCCCCGCGTACACTCTGGGACGCGGCGCGGGAGCGCCAGGCGGTGCCCCTGGCGCTCCGGGGCCGCGGCCGGGAAGGGTGATACCGCCTTGATAGTAAGTTCTAACGACCGCCGGGGCGTTCCGGTGCGCTTCCTCTAGAGTTTCAAACGTAGCTTTGTTCCCGGTTTCGCCGGTGAAGTTCCGCGCCGTCGCGGCGGCCGCCGCCAACAGCAGAACTCCCACAGCAATTACTGCACTAACAACTTCCCGCTTCATGAGCATTCCTCCTGCCGGATGTTGCCCGGACACGTGCGCCTACTTGACATGCGGGCGGTACCGGATCGTGCCCGTCTTCGGGTCCCGCGAGAAGTGCTTGGCAAAGTGCCAGGCGATCTCGCCGTACGCCGGATACAAGGCGTGAACCAGTTCTTCGGTGATGTTCAGCGCCACCATTGGGACACCGCCTGAATCATGCAGATACCAGCTATGGTTCAGATACTCGCCGTTGAGCTTGACCCGCGTCATCCGGTCCGCTTTGAAGCCGCTAATGGGGTACGTCTTGAAGTCAAAGCTCTCGATCGGCTTCATGCCGTTGAAACCAAGAAACAGGTTGATCTGCTTCTGGTAAGCGCCGGAGATCACTCCGTTGGCGGCGTCGAACGCGCCGGGCAGGTCGTAAGCCGAGGCCATGAACAGGATGGGCATCCGGTACTGCTTCATCTTGGCTGCTTGTTCCGCGGTGCCGCTATAGCCGGCCGCGGCCATCGGGATCGCCGCGGCGAACAGGGACGGATCCCCATAAATGGCGCGCAGCGTGGCCGCGCCGCCCATCGAGTAGCCAGTGACGTAGACCCGCGAAGGATCAAGCGCCGGATAGGTCTTGAGCATGTAGCGCACCAGCCTGGGCAGCACGTCCGGCAAAATTCCGGCGATGTTCTGATGCTCCGGCGCTACGATGGCGAAGCGCTCGGCTCCGGCCAGGGGCAACAGGCCGATCTCCTCCACAAACTGCCGTGGGTCGTCTCCGCCGCCGTGGAGAGCCAGCACTAGCGGCACGGTGCCCGCCGGAGCTGTCCCCTTGACCACTTCCTCCGGCAAGTACTCCGCCCAGGTCTGAAGGTATTCGCCGTTGGGCGCCTTAACGTCGCTGAACCGCTCTTCGGACGTGAAGCTCACCAGAATGCGGTCCTCAGTTGCTCCGTTGATGATCGCGTTGCGTGGAAACAACGAATACGGCGCCTGGTCCATGCTGTAGCCCTGGTAAGGGGTGGAGGCGGAGTTGAGGCCCTGTTGCACCACTCCGACGCGCAAAGCCTTCACAAAGAGGTTGTAGTAGGCGTCCCGGATGTAGCGGGCCGGCTCCGGGTTGGGGTCCTGCGCCAGAAGGACGCGCTTGGCGGGCAGCACTGGGTCGTAATGGGTTTCCACGCCGCGGGCCGACTCGTAAGCGCTTACTTGATTGGCTTGCTTGTACCTTTCCGCGACCGAATCCGGCGCATTCACCAGGTAGACCGGAACATGCGAGGCCACGCGCCGGTTATGCTCCATCTTGCCGTTGATCAGCAGCATGCCGGCGATCCGGCTGACGTAGTCCAGAGTGTTGGCCACGTAGTTGTTTACGAAAGTCGCCCCGCCGTCGATTCCGATGACGTAGTAATAGCTGAAGCCGCCGAAGTACTCCGCGTCGGAGTAGGCCGCGCCGCCGCGTCCGGGGCCTTCGGTGGCCTTCTGCGCAAACATGGCGGTTTGCAAGGCGTAGTAGTTCTTCTGATCCGCCGCCCCAAACGTCTTTCCGTTGGCCGGCGTCACCAGCACCACGCTTCCGAGGGCCTCATCGATGATCTGGATCAGCCCCAGCTCCTTCAGGTATCGCTGGGCCGCGTCCTTGTTCTCAAACGCCCGCTCCACGAACACCACCAGGTTCGTGTTGATCCTCGCGGCCGCCCGCCCGCCGTACATATTCGGCGAGCGTTAGATGAATGTTGTTCCCTTAGGGTAGTTGTCTAGAACCGGGTGAGACTTGAACGTTCTTCCCACGTTTCCGTCGATTGTGGCGACGGCCACGGGGCCGTTGACCCTGGCCTCCTCCAAGGTCTCGAAAGTCGCCGGGTTCTTTTGGCTTCCGGTGTAGTTCAGGGCGAATGCCAACCAAGTGAAAGATGCGCCCGCGGTCAGCGCCAGCGCAAGTCTCTGGAATGACTGTTTGCTCAACATGGGTTGCTCCTCCTTCGATGGCCGTGTCCATGCTTTCGAATCGCCTCCATCCGGACGTCCGAGCCGGATCAACGCGTCGCGTTTCCGCATCCGCGATAGCCGCCCAAGCCATGCGCTAAGACGGAAGCACGCTTAGCGCAAGCGCTTTCAGACAGCTATCAGGTTCCTAGTCTATAACGAATGGCTGTCCGGTGGGCATTGGGAGGGCGGCGGGGCGTTTCGCCGAACTTCTGGCCACGAGAGGCGAAACATTTAGGTGGGGGACGTGGCGCCCGCCGCTGCGCCTCTCTGCTCCAGGCGGCGGCAGGCGCCCATCGAAGACCGGATTACTCGATGTCCCGGCTGCGCTTCTTGCGGTTGCGCTTGCGAGCCAGGGCGGCCTTAAGCCGGGCCTTCTCGCCGGGCTTGAGGTAGTAGGAGTGGCGCTTGATCTCCTTGATGATGTCCTCTTGCTGGACCTTCCGCTTGAAACGGCGCAGGGCGCTCTCCAGGCTTTCTCCCTCCTGCAATACAACTTCGGCCAATTCGATCACCCCCTTTCGTTTCAGGCGTTGGCGCGGCGCGCCGCCGCGCTTTTTCTATGTTAACATTTCCCGGCGCGGCGCCAAGCGGCGGGATTGCTTCGCCGTAACCGAGTTCGGATAATGAAAACAGGCGTTGGAGTTCGCCTTAAACCGCTCCGCAAGGGGCAGATGACTCCTGCAAGGGTTGCTCCGGCAGGAGTTCCCGCCGGCCGAAGACACCCCCAGAACGACATCCCTGCGGGGCTCCCGCAGGCAAGGAGCTTGCAAGAATGCGGCGCCCGGACGGATTGAACGAATCGCACCGGCGGAGGCTTCTGGCCAGCGCACAGTATGCCGACAAACTGCTGGGCGAGATCGAAGAGATCCTCAAGTCTTCTGACTCCAAATCTCCCTTCTTGAAATACCGGCCTGACATTACCCTGCATCAGGCGCGCCTGATCCGCAGCTACGCGGCGCGCTTCCGCGAACACCTGGCCCGGGTGCTGGAAGCGGCGGGGGTCGAGCGGCCAGGGCCGCAGTTCAGCGCGCTGCACTCGGTGCGGGTGACGCTGTCGTTTGTGCGGATTGCGGTTCAGGAGATGGCCCCGCGGTATCTGCGGGGCTACGGCGCGCTTTCCGAGCAGATGGAGGCCGAGCTGCGGGGCCTCTCTGCTGAGCTCGAGGCGGTGATCGCCGGCCTGGAGCGGAATTTGGCCTTGGGCGAGGCGGCGGATTTGCAAGCCCGGCTGGAGCGCCTTGAGCGCACAACAAGGGAAGCGGAGCTGCTGCGTCTGCTGGACCGGATCGTGCAAGAGGAGAGCCTGGCCGAGTACCGTGCGCCGCTGCTGAACCTGACGGAGAGGCTGGAGTCGCCGTCGTTTGAAGTCGCCGTTTTCGGACGCGTCAGCAGCGGCAAGTCGTCGCTATTGAATCATATTCTCGGCGCCGAGGTGCTCCCGGTTGGCGTCAATCCGATCACCGCCGTGCAGACCCGGCTGGTCTACGGGGAACAACCACGCCTGACGGTGACCTTCGCCGACCGTCAAGTCAAGGAGTGCCCAGCCGGGGACTTGGAGAAGTACGCCAGCGAAGAAATGAACCCCGGCAACGAACTGGGCGTGACCCGGCTGGTGGTGGCTCTGCCGAGCCCGCGCCTGCGGGACGGGCTGGTGTTCGTCGATACGCCGGGGCTGGGCGCGCTGGCCACCGAGGGCGCGGCCGAGACGCTTTCCTACCTGCCTCAATGCGACCTGGGGATCCTTTTGGTGAGCGCCGCCAGCCCGATCAACGAGGAAGACCTGAATACGATTCAGGCTTTGTCGCAGGCCGGCATTCCCGTGATGGGCCTGTTGAGCAAGGCTGACTTGTTGTCGCCGCCGGACCGGGACAAAGCGCTGAAGTACACGCAGCGTGAGGTGCTGGCCAATCTGGGGCTGCGGTTGGAAATCTACCCGGTGAGCACGGTCGATGCCGGCGAGGCCATGCTGGAGGCGTGGTTCCGGGAGCGCCTGGAGCCGCTGCTGGAGCGGAGCCGGGAGCTGGCGCAGCAGTCGATCCGGCGGAAGGCGGGCGCACTCGCTGAATCCGTCGCGGCGGCGCTGCAATTGAAGTTGGCGGGCAGCGCACCGGCGCCGCAGGAAGGCCTTCCGGCGCCCATCGAGGAGGTGGAACACCGCCTGCGGGCGGCAGCGGGCGAGACGGAAACGGCAAGGCGGGATTGTCTGGCGGAGGTGGACGCTCTCCACAGGCTCGGCGAGCCTGCGTTGGAGCGCATGGAGTCCGCGGTGCTGAGGAGCTGGGACGAGGAGGGCGAACCGGAGGAAGGTTACGAGGCGCTGTTGAGCGGCGCGGCCGCAGCGGTAGCCCGGGAAGCGGCCGCGCGCATCTCGGCCCGCCTCACGGCGCTGGCGGAGAGCCTGCAATCCGCCTTGCGCGCGGCTCAACAGGTGCTGCCGGAGCAGCCCCCAGCGGCCGAGGAACCGCTGGAACAACTGGTACGGGAGATGCCGCGTTTTGAGGCGGCGTTTGGGACTGTGGCGCTCTCGCGGCCGTGGTTTCACGGGCTCCGGTCCATCCGCCGCGCCTGGGTCCGGCATAAGATCCGGCAGGCCGTGGGCCCCGCGGTTCAATCGGCTTTCGGCAGCTACGCGCGGGCCTTGGAACGCTGGGTGTCCAAGACGCTGGCTGGGATCCGCCAGCAGTTTGACGCGCAGGCCGGGATTTGCCGCGCTCAACTGGGCCGGCTGGCCGGCGGCGGCGCCCTATCCCCGGAGCAAAGAGAGAAAACGGAACAGCGGCTGCGGGAGCTGGCGCCTTACCTGCCGGCGCGGCAACAGGATCTACAGCCGGCCGAGGGCCCACGGGCTTAGTCGGCGCGGGAGGACGGGGACGCGGCCGGCTTCTGAACCCGGATCACTTCGACATCCGAGACGGCGATCAAGCCCGTGTCGATCATCGGCTCGATGACGGGCAGCAGCCGGGCGATGTTCTCCGCCGTGTCGACGATCGTGATCAGAATCGGCTGATCCCGGTGGCCAAGATGCGGCCGGTGGAGCTCGGCGCTTTCCCCGAAGCCCTCCAGTCCCCGGAACACGGTGGCCCCGGCGATCTTCATCTCGCGGCACCGGGCCACGAGGGCTTCGTAGAGCGGCTTGCCTTCCCAGCGATCGCTTGCGCAGATATGAATGCGAAGCAGCCGGGCCGATTCAGCTTTGGGCATGGCTGTCCTCCAAAACCTGCGGACTGCGCACCAGGCGTATGATTTCGGCGTCGGAGATCACGATCAGGCCGTCTTGCAGCATCCCTTCGATCACTTCCGCGGCGGCGGCGATTTTGTCAGGGGCGTCGATGACGGAGATCATAATAGGCAGGTCGCGCGCGGGGTGAAAGAACGACCGTTTGTGCTCGTGGCCTTTCGCCCCGTAGCCGAGGATACCGCGGTAGACGGTGGCGCCCGCGACGTCCATCATGCGCAGCCGTTTGACGATGGCCTCATAGAGCGGCTCGCCTTCCCATTTGTCGGCTTCGCCCAGGAAGACGCGCAGCAGTTTGGCCGGCCCCTGGCGGCGCTCATGGGGCAAGCGGCGCTCGCCCAGCACCGGCTTGCGCGCCAGTTTGATCACTGTCGTGTCCTGGACTTCGATTAGGCCATCGGTGACCATCTCATAGAGAGTGGGCAGCACCTCTTCCAGCTTGGCGGCGCTCTCCACGAACTCAATGCGGATGGGCAGGTATTGAGCAACTTCCTCCATATTGTGGGTGTGGAGCATCTGATGAGCGCCGAAACCGGAGTAGGCCCGCGTGGCGGTCGCGCCAGAAACCCCCTTGTGCATGAGGTACATCATGATGGAGTCATGCAGGGCGTTGCGCCGGTGCTGGGTCTCTTCGTTGATGTAGATGGTGACTTTCTTGGCGGGGCCTTTGGTCAGCATGTTTCCTCCAGACGCAAGGGCGCCTGCGGCCGCCGCAGGCGCCAAGCCTTGATTGCGAATCCTTTCATGTGTCCAGCTCCCCGACCGGCTCGCCATAAGTCGACTCTTTGAATTCCCGCTCCCGCTCCGGCAGCAGGTGGCGCGGCATAAACGAGGCGTTGGCGATCGCCGTCGGAATGACAGCGCTGGCGATCACGGTAGCGACCAGAAATGAGTACTGCGCCTGAGTAATGATCCCATGACTGAGTCCGAACAGCGCGGAGATAGTGCCGAACGTCAGGCCGGTGGACATCATCAGGGAATAATACACTCCATCGTGGCCGCGGTATCCGAACAGGCGCACCGTGGGCAACAGGCCGGCGAGCTTGGAGACCATTTTGGCGAAGAACAGCACCCCGAACCCCAGCGGCGCGGCTACCAGTGCCGGGATGGAGACGAAGCTGCCGGCCCGGATGAAGTAGAAGGGCGTGAGGAGCCCAAAGGTCATGGTCCGCAGGCGGCGGAGCAGGAAGTGGTCCCGGCCCACCGTTCCGGCGAGCACCATGCCGATCAGGTAAGCGGGCAGCACGGCCTCGCTACCGGACCAGACTGCCAGTCCGCCCAAGGCGAACAGCAGCAGCAGCAGGAACTTGGTTTCGAACTCCGACACGCGTCCGCCGTAGTGGCGGAAGGCCCACGGGGTGAAGTACGGCAGCAGGAAGAACGATACAACGGCGACGGCCAGGAAAACCGCGGTCTTCCAGGTGAAGGGCGAGAAGATCAGGCCCAGGGCGAGCACGGTCCCGATGTCGTTGATGAAGCAAGCGGCCAGGATGCCTTTGCCGTACTGGGTCTGGTTGAATCCCAGCTCGAGCATCACGGCGTAGACCACGGCGACCGAGGTGGTTGAGAGCGCCACCCCGGCCAGCCAGCTAGGACGCCACGCCCAACCCAGAGCGAAATGGGCCAGGAATGCAGCGCCCAAGAACGGCGCCAGGAAACCGACCAGGCCCACGACGGAAGATTCTTTCCATTTGGTGCGGAAAACGTCAGGGTCCAGCTCCGCGCCGGCGAGAAACGTCAGCACAATCGCCCCGGTGCCAGCCAGAAACGTGATCCATTCGGCGCGCGCGTTCAGGATGCCGGCTCCGAGCCAAGAGCCGAGCACAAACTGGGTCAAGGTGCCCACCATGATTTCGGACAAGGCGGTCGAAACCCGAAACCAGTTCGCGGCAAGAACTGCGATCAGCGCCAGCAGCAGCCACAGAGCAGCAACAAACCAGACTTGATCCATAGAAACTATTGCCTCGGCTTGTGGCTTGCTGAGTTCGGCCTGGCGGGCACTCCCACAGCGTCACCACTGTAGGAGTCATTGGCCGTAAGGCGTTACGCGGACTCCACCGCGTTCGTTTTCAGTTTAGCGCAGCCTCCAGCCGATTTCAAAACGGACGCCGCAGGCGCTTGGGAGGGGCCTTACGGCGTGCCTTCGTACTGGATTCGGCTGCTGACGAGGGCTTTGAGCTGCTCCGGAGTCATCTCGCCCGCCACATAGACGACGCTGACTTCGAGTGGCTGGCAGGCAATCAAGACAAACGCACGGATTTGATCCGCTTCTTTGTAAACATACAGCTCTACGGTTTCTTTCTTCTCCTTGACGTTGACAATCCGGCTCCATCCGCTGCCCTCGGCGAGCTGCTTGCGCACCGAATCCAGGTCTTTGTCCGAATACTCGCCTTCTTTGGCGAATTTGTAGTTGCGGATGCGCACATCTTTGGCCGAAGAGGGAGCGACGTTTGCGAGTTTGCCGCCCTCCATCAGCTTGCTGATCAGCGACGGATCCAGGTCCAGCTCCGCCTTCTCGGATGCCTTGGAGGCAAGACCGTCCAGCTTGAGCTCGATCTTCTGCGCATAACCCATCGGCGCCAGCAGCAAGGCTAGAGTCAGAACCAGACAACTTGCGATCTTCATTTCTTAGTGACCTTTCTGCCGGCTGCCGCCGGCACATTTGGTATCCCGAACTTGCCGCCCAAGCCGGCGAGGTCCTCCAAGGACACCGGCCCGTCCAGGTGCACAATGGCCAGCTCTTTAGGCTCCCAGGCCAGGATAGCAATTCCGGCAGGTTTGCCCTGTTCAGTCCGGACGTAGATCTCGGCGCCTTCGTCCTTCTCTTGCGCGGCGATGATTCGGATCCAGCCGGGGGATTTCAGTTGGTCGCGGACCGGCTGGAGGTCGCTCTGCGAGTAGGCGCCGGGGCTGGCGAACTCGAAGTTGCGCACGAAGATGCCCTTCAATTTGCCGACAGTCTCCTTCAGTTTGGGATCGTCCGATTTCCCGTCAGAGAGGAACCGCCCGGCGAGTTGGAGCATGGAGGCGTCCAGCGTGATGTCCACGGACTCGGACGCTTTGGACGCCAAATGGTCGAGGTTCAGCTTCAGTTGCGCGGATGCGGAGGCCGCCATGGCCGCGCACAAGAGTAAAGAATAGAGCATACGTTTCATGGTTTCTCCAGGATGTTTAAAGCGATCACGCGTTCTTGCAGGGCCTTTTGTTGCGCGTAAGTCAGCTTCGAGCTGGTCAGTTGCAGGGCATAGATCAACTGCTCGCGGGCCTGCAATCCCGCCTGCCTCTGCCGCCGGTGTTCGCGGACCTGGCCCACGGTCAGGAACAAGACCGCCAGGGCGGCCATGGCCGCGGCCCAAGTGCGGAGCGGGAACCAGCGCGCCCAGATGGTTTGCCGCGAACGCTGGTCCTCCAGCACCTCGTTGCGGACCGCCGCCAGGAGGCGTTGCTCGAACCCAGCCGGCGGCTGGCGCCGGCGAAGCGCTTGCCGTAGTTGATCCTCCAGGTTCATCGTTCCCTCCCCACCGCGCCAGGCTCCAGCTTGGCGCGTAGCATCTCCAAAGACCGGTGCAAGCGGCTCTTGACCGTCTGCGCCGGAAGGCCCAAAACAGCGCCGATCTCCTCCAGACTGAGATCTTCCTGGTAACGGAGGACGACCACGGACCGCAGTTTGTCGGGAAGGCTGGCGACCATTCGCCTTAGCCTCACTTCTAGTAAAGGGTCTGAATCCGGCTCTGGGACTGCGGGCTCGGGTACGTCGTCCAAGCCGAGACTCGGGCGGAGCTTGCGGCGCCGGGACTGGTCGATACACCGGTTGACGGTGACCTTGCGTATCCAGTTTTTAATATGGTTGGGGCCATCCAGTCGATCCAGATTTTTGTGCAGCTCCAAAAAGACCTCTTGGGCGATCTCTTCGGCTAGTGCGGCATCCTGAAAGCTGTTCCAGGCAAGGCTGTACACCATCGACTTGTGTTCCTGAATCAGGCTCAAGAAGGATTCCTCTCGCTGGTCCGCCGTTGCTGCCACCACCGACTGTGCCGCTGTGATCATTTCCGAGCCTTCAACAAGGAATACGCACGGCGGGGGAAATTGGGGCAAAGTTAATTCGGGAAGCTGGAGTCCTGCGCCGCGGGCGGGCAGAGTTGGGACGTATTACGAGCGCTCGTCAGGGGACAAATGGTGCTTGGGCGGAAAGATGGAACCGGCGCGGACACGCCGGTTCGCCCTTAGGGCGTTTGGGTTTGATGGCTGGTTGGGTTCTCTGGGCTGTTTCTGCTGCTTTTTGACTCCTTGCTATGCTGCTTGTTGGTTTCGGTTGCCTCTTTGTTTTGTATAAATTGGGAGGCCTCCCCCGCCTGCTCACCCCCGGCGGCCGGCTTCAGGGACCGGAGCTCACCCCCATCCGGTGAGGGCTGTGGCTGTGGGCGTCGGCGCTGGCGCCTAGGACTTGCGCCGTCCGCAGTGCGGGCCCCCACGAGGGCGTCAGCCGCACCTTTCACTTTCAACATACAAGACAACAGCAAGAGAAGAGGAAGGGGGGAGTTGCTAAGTGGTTGAAAAGGAAAGGGAAAAAATTTTGGGGAACGTTGTGACTGGGGGTGGGAGGGCACGGGAAAAACAAACCACAGAGGACACGGAGAAGGTCAAACGGTTGGGGAAAGGCTCCGGGTGAGGGTTGGCGGTGTGCGTTGCAAGGGCAGTGGGTAAAGGGGGCCAAGGCCGGCAGGAATGGCGGTCCCAGGCTGGAAAGCCTGCCTCACGAAAGCCGGCCGCAGGCCTGGAGGCCTGCCCCGCAATAGCAGGCTTACGGCACCGGGGGCGGGAGGTGAAGGAGGTGTGGGCGCAGGTTTGGAGGTAGGAGGCCGCGGAATGGTTACAGAGAGGGTTGCATTGGCGGAGGGCGAGCCGGTGCTGTGAAGCGGAAGCGGCTGGAAAGGTTGGGGTCCCTTGTCAGACCCAGCCTCCACCAACAAGCGGCCGCTCGCCTGGGACCCGGACATGGACGAGGTGCCTGACCGGCCGCCGTTCGTCTTGATGACAGACAGCTATTTCACGGTTTACCAGGGCCGCCGCCGCACCATCGTCACCGGAGAGGCCCCGGCGGGGCTCCCCACGGATCGGCCGCCCCACGAACGCACCTGGCGGGCCTGCCAGAATCGGATGAGCGAGGAGCCTCCGTGGCAGCGGGCCGAACGCTACCGCTGCCTCATGGAGGAGAAGGGCTACCGGAGCATCCGAGCCCTGGCCAGGGCTACGGGGGAGGATCACTCCCGGCTTGCCCGTATCCTCAAGGTCCTCGACCTCCCGGAGGCCGTCTTGACCGCGCTGCGGGAACATTCGAACAACGCCCGTGTCCGTGCCCATTTCACGGAGAAGCGCCTCCGCGCGGCCAAGAAGGATGGCGAATCGAAGGTACTCCAGGAGATCGCCAAGCTGTTGGCAGAAGCCTCCTGAGCCTCGCGGAAATGCCGCCGGGCGAATACTGTCACATACGGCTCCCCGAATGTAACAGTATTCGACGCAGCCGCCCAGGCTGGGCCGAGCCCGAGATCTGGTTCCGCATCGTCCACGTCGCCGCCGACGGCGCGAACGGCGCGCCCGTCGCCGCCTACCGCGAACAGACCGT
>JAIMAR010000089.1 GCA_023511855.1 Bryobacteraceae bacterium | reverse complement strand
CGCTGGGGCCGGCGCGGGCCCAACTCGCACCAGCAGCCCTTTGCCCGGGTCCGTCGTTACAGAGATCGCGTCGCTGGGGCTACCCTCCTCTCCATTGGCGCCCACCCAAGACGCGCGGACCCAGTAACTTCCCCCGCGCGCCGCCGACGGAACCTCACCAACGCTCGGCCTGGCCGCCTTTGGAATCGGTGTCCCGGTCATCCCCACTCCGGTTCCGAGCAGCCGCCGCTTCGCCCACCCCGCTAGCGCTTCGTACTCCAGCTTCTTCTTCAGGTACCGCTCGTTCAGGTGGCTTCCGTACGCATCCCGGTAAACCAGCGCCAGGCTGTGATACAACAGCCACAGACGTAGCGGCGGCGTCACCACAACCCGTTCGATCTGTTCCGGCTCCGCCGCGAACAACAGCCCCGTCAGCTCAACGCGGATCTCTTCCTGCCCCAGCGCCAGCTTCGCAGCCAGGTCAATCCCTTCCGCGCTCGCCACTTCGTAGACCCCGCTCTCATGCCGCCTCAGCTCCTCCGGCGTCGCGATCCCTTCGTCCGTGATCAGCGCCATCGTTCTCTCCTTGCTCTACGCCCCGGCTATGCCGGTTGGACCTTGGGATCCCGTCCCGCGACCCGGCCTCGCCTGCCTTCCGCATCGCTCACCACCATCACCTGGATCCGCTCCGCCAGTGCCGCCTGCTCGGCCGCCTTCCGGGCCTTCTCAGCTCTCGCCGCGTATTCCTGTTTCTCCTCTTCGCTGGCCAGCCGCGCTTGGCCGTTCACGATCAGCCTCGCCGCCACCTCCCGCGGCGCCTCCGACATCACCCCGGCCTTCCCTCCATCCGGTGTCGCCAGACTCACCACCACCACATACGGCTCCCGAATCGACCCTTCTGTCTCCCTGAGCTTCCGGTAATACACTTTCAGATCCATCTCTCCTCCTCTTGCAACAGAAAAGGGACCCCGGCTCCTCGCCAGGGTCCCATCCCAAGCCCGTCGTTTAGGTGTTCACCTGCACTCCGAACGAGTTCCGCAGCACGCCCACGCCATACAGCACGTCCACCGTGAACTGCTGCGCCAAAGTGTTTGGCTGGTAGCTCATCACGACCCGCATCCCGAAGTTCCCCATCTCCGCGTACTCGGCGATCGCGCCCGTCCCCGGCAAAGGCTGCGGCAGCCGCCGCACCGCCAGCCCTATGGCGCTCCGCGCGAAGGCCAGATTGTGCGTCGTCACCGGGTTGCTCCCGGTCTTCTTGACGAACTGCGACCGGAAGACGTAGAAGTCCTTGATCTTGCCCACCGTGCCTTCCACGATGGCCCGCAGCCCCGCGTCTCCCGCCGTCTGAAACTCGCTGAACCGCGGAATCTGCCTGAGCTGCGAATACGTCGCCGAGTCCACCACCAAATACTTCGGCTCGCTGGCCGGAACCTTGGCCTCAAACAACGCCGTTTCGGCCGCGTCCACCAGCGCCTCGGTGATGGGCGTGCCGCCCGTCCCCAGCGGAGTGTTCGCCGTGAAGTTGGCGTACAACCCCAGCAGGTCGCTCTCGATCTTCTCCGCAAGCGCCACCAGCGCCGGCTGCATGTACAACCGCAGCAGGTCCGGCACGGCCAGCACCTTCGTCACGTCCGGAATCTGGAACGTCGCCTCGGCGTGCGTGTCCAGCACGATCTGAGCGTTCCCCAGACTCGGATTCTGCGTCTGGACGGTTCCCCCTTCCGCCAGATTGTTCGCCACCAGAACCGGCGGGATCGGCACGTTGATCGTGTCGCCCGGTTGTCCTAGCGACGGCTCGAAATCGCGATTGACCAGGTTCCCCATGACAAGGTTACCCATCAGGGCGGGTAAGGCATCCACCGCCACCAATTTGACAATCGCGTTTGCCACGTTTGCTGATGTTACTGCTGGCATTTACTTTCTTTCTCCTGTTTTTGTTGTTTTCCGCCTCTGAGGGCGTCTGCTTCCGTCCCCGCGCCGGACGCTACGATCCTCCCAGCGCCTGGGAAGCAATCTTTGCAATCTCCTGCCGGACGCGCTCCAGCTCCTCCCGGCTCATCCCCGGCTTGATCTTCTCCAGTTCCACCATCGTCGTTGCCGGCGTTGCGCTTCGTCCTCCGCTCGTGACCCCCGAGCCCCCCAAATTCCGGGCCGGCAGAAACTCCGGATTCTCATTCACAAACTGCGTCAGATACTCCCGCAGCCCCACCGTGCCGCGCTCTGTGGCCGCCACCAGCCGCCCGTCCTCTGCTCGCTGGATGTCGTCCTTCACTGCGCGAAATGCCAAGTCCACCTTCGTCACTCCCAGCCTTTGCAGTTCCGCCCGGATCGTCGCACTCCGCTCCGCTTCTTCCGCCGCTTGCCGGCTCCGCGCGTTCTCCTGAATCAACTCGTTCACGCGCCGCTCCAGTTGCTCCCGCCGCTTCCGTTCCTCTGCCAGCTCGTTGCGGTAGGCCGGCTCGGCTTTCGAGCTCTGGATCCGCGCGTACTCTTCAATCACCTCCCGGATAATCCCTCGCAGATCTACGGTTCCCCCTTCTGTCGGAATTCCTCCCGGCTTGATTTCCTGCTGCATCTTCTTGCTCCTTTCCGTCATTGCTTCTCACACCACTCGTCAATCTCTTTCACAATCTGGTCTTTCACCTCCTGCCGGACGTCGCACAGGTACTTCAACGCCAGCTTCCTCAACACCTCTCGCCTCAGCGTCTTCGACCCGCTCGCCAGCGCCAGCAGCCTTTCCGCATCCTCCAGCTCCGCGCTGAAGTCCCCAATGTCGAACTCATCCAACCCGGAAACGTCCACCGACAAACCGTCTTCCCGCGCCGCCTCAATCGCCCGCAGCACCCGCTTCATCGTGTCCTTAACCGCGTCCCCATAGGCCCGCAGCACCTCCTGCGTGATCGTGAAGTCCCTCTGCTTGCTCAGCCCCGATTGCGGCGCACCGCCCGACAACGTCCCGCCCGCCTGCGTCATCAGATAGCAGACCCGGTAAATCTCCTCCTTCAGCCGGTTCAGATTCTCCGCTGCAATCTGGTAAACCCGCCCCTCTGGCTCCGTCCACCCGAACCGGTCGTTCGGCCCAAGCTGAATGTAGTAGGAATCACCCACGATTTCGTGCCACTCCCGCTCGGAGTAGACCACCGGGGAGGCGAACAGCCCCATCGTCAACGCCCAGCTCAGCGCGTTGGACTTATTGAAATGCTCCAGTTGCAGCGATGCCGCCTTGTTCGCCAGCCACAACCCTTCGCTGATTTGAAGTTCGAACAGCGGCACCCGCCCCAGCTTCGCCAGCCCGTGCCGCCCTTCATCCACCCGCACCGGCTTGCTTCCTTCAACCCCGTCCCTCCGCCGGTACGCCTCAAACCGCTCCTTGTCGTAGTACCACCACCGCGTCTCCTGGACCCATGCGCCCTCCCCCGCTTCCTGTTGCCGCAGCCCCGTTGTCCGCAAAACCACCCATTCCAGGTTTCCTTCCTCGTCGTGCGACCAGTTGATGACCTCCGGCGCGCTGCACTGCACCAGGTATGCCCGGTCCTGCCCTAGAGCCGCCTCCTGGGCCCGGCTCAGCGCAGGCGCCGCCGGCTTGGGAAAGTCGACCAGCACATACGCCACCCCGTGCACCAGCGCGTCTACCAGCACCCGCCGGAAAAAGTCTGAAATCGAAGTTCCCTTCCGGTCGCAATCCTCCACCAGCTCGCTGTAGAAGCTCTTAGCTCTCTCATTGGGACCGTCAAACGTCAAAATCGGCTCCCTCCGGAACAGCGTCGACGCGTACCAGTCCACAATTGAGCCCAGGTAGTTCTCGTAAAACGCCCGGTGCAGTCGCTCGCTATAAATATCGAGCGGTTCCCGATGCCGCCGTATCAAGTACTCGTGCGCCCTCGCGATGAACTGGTCTCCGCCCGCGTACAGGTCCCGGTATCGTTCCCAGGTTTTCTTCTTTGCCTTGTATTCCGGATGTTCCCGGTCAATATCCACCATCGCCTCTCAATCTCCTTCCCCACGCCGCATCTCAAAGAATCCTCTTTCCACGCCCCCCCACTGGCGCCATCGGCCGGCATTCCTGCCAGATCAGATACCCCAGCGCGTCGGACAAGTGCGTCCGTCGCGGATCCCGCTCCTTATCGATCTCCGAGCTCCCCGGCTTGTAGCTCACTTGCTCCAGGTCCGCGATCAGCTCCTGGCACTTCCGATCGATGAACAGCCGCGCCTCCCCGCCCGCCGACTTCAGCATCGCGTTCACCAGATTCACCCTCTCGCGCACCTCCGGGTTCGCACTCGCAATTCGGTAACTCACCTTCTTCATGTCCCACTTGGTCAGAACTTGCCGGATCATCGCGTAGTCGCTCCACCCTGTGCTCTGCCGCCGCGACCCGCTGGCGTCCCCGTAAATCACAACCCCCGACGGATGCCGCCCGTGCCGCTTCACGAACTCCTCGCAAACCTCCGGCGTGCTCGACCTTCCCAGCACCAGCTCGTCCACCACCTGCACCACTCCCTCCCGGATCTGCGCCACTACCGAGCACATCGGGTCCACGTTGAAGTCCAGCGACCACCGCAGCGGCAGCCCCGGGTCAATCGTGCACTCGGCCACATTCCGCTTCCGGTCAAAGCAGTGGTATACCTGCCCCTCGCTCACATTCAGGTACTTGCCCAGCACCTCCTGCTCGAAAAACTTCCCGTCGTAGCTCCGCTGGAGCCTCTCGTAATAGTCCGGGACTTTCTCGAGCAGATACCGGTTCTCGTACGGCTGGGCCAGGATCGTCTCGTACCCCTCCACCGGCTTCTCAATGAACCGCCGGTAGACCCAGTCAAACCCCTTCGGCGTCCAAACCGCGAATCCGCAAAGCCGCTTCGCCTTCGGGTCCCTCAGCCGCCCCTCCAGCCGCAGCCACGCCTCTTCCGCCGTGTACGTCAGCTCGTCCAACCCAAACCAGGCCAGGTTCGTCCCCCTGAGCCTCTCGTAATCGTCCAGCGGGCGGAAGATGATCCGGCTCCCCGTGTCTTTCATCACCAGAACGTTCTCGCCCTTGTGGTGCTCGTACGGGATCTGGTTTTTCGCCAGAATCTCGAACAGCGTACTCTGCGTCGCCTCCCGCAGCATCGGGTATGTCGGCGCGCCCAGCAGCCCCCAGCGGCCCGCGTTCACATAGCTCAACCGGATCGCTTCCTGGCATAACGCTTGGCTCTTGCCGCTCCCCACCGGCCCGGAAAACCCCTTGAATCGCGCCTGGGACGCGTGAAACCGCGCTTGTGACGGCAGCGGCGAGTATTCTATTGCTCGCTCGAGGACTCTTCCTTTGGTTCCACCCACGTGACCTTGATCTCCTCTGCCGGTTCTCCTGTCTCCTCATCCCACTCAAGCGCCCGCAGCGCATCCCCGGCTGTGACCCTCGCTCCTCCTTTCTTCGCCGACTTCTCGAACTCCCGCAAAATTGTGCTCACAATTCGTTGCCTTAATGGTCTTCGCTTCCTGCTGCCTCTCCGGGCAGTTTGTGTTTCCTCGGTTGCCAAGGGATTCTCCATCCCCGCTCCTCCCAAAGACTTCCGTCCCTCGCCGATCCTCCGGCTACCTCAAATCCCCGAGCCATCTTCCTGGCTCCCCGCCATAAAACTACCACCGCTCTGTCAACCCCCCTCCGCACGCACCCATCTAACTGATTGAAAAAACATGCAATATTGCCTCGAACTTCGTTGTGAATCCCCCACTAACCCTTCCCCCTCCACCCCAGTAGCCTCGGCCTCTCTGTGCGGCGGGCACTCTGCGGCAGCTTTCCTCATGTGGGGTAGGCCTCCAGGCCTGCCCGCGCCTCGTGGGGCAGACATTCTTGTCCGCGGCCGACATCCCCGTCGGCCTTGGCCCCTTTATCCCCCGCCTCTCTCCAACCCAATCGTTTCTTCTGTAGGAGCGGACCTGCGTGTCCGCCCCCGGTGGAGCAAGCCGCCAGGCTTGCCACACCGGCGGTCCTGCCGGTGGTCGGCTCTGGCTGTTCTTCCGCGCGTTGTGGGTCAAGCTCTGGTCGTGGAGCAGGCTGTGTTTGTGGAGCAGACATTCTTGTCTTCCGTCTAGTGGTCTTGGCCCCTCTACCCCTCGCCTCGTCCCATCTTGCTGACTTTTAATGCGTCAGCACCCCTGCTCTAGGCCTTCCCCAGGCTCGACACCAGATCCACGTATAAGTATTTTTTATCAATCCTCCCACTTGCATTTCCTCAACTTTTGCGCTAATCTCTTCTCGTGGGATCAGTGACGGACAACAGCCGCTTTAGGCAAGCGAGATCAAACCCCTCGCCCCGTCCTGCCCTCCCGTTGTTTTCCCTTGTTGTAATCGCCATTATTATTGGGGTCACCGTAGGCGGCCCCGCCTGAGTCGGTCCTGAGGATTTTCTAGGGCCACAGGCGGGGCAGTCAGCCTTAGCCGGTGGCCTTTTTTGTTATGGGCTGCTCATGGCGGCCCTGCAAGCTCAATGCTTTGAGGAGAGTTTAGGTTATGTCAAGCCTGATGAGCGGCGCGCGCATGCTGCTGGAATGTTTGGTCCGCGAGGGTGCCGAGTGCATTTTCGGCTACCCCGGTGGCGTCACCCTGCCCTTTTACGACGCCATGTACGAAAACCCGATCCGGCATGTGCTGGTGCGCCACGAAGAAAACGCCGCCTTCGCCGCCCAAGGTTATGCTATGGCCACGGGTAAGGTGGGCGTCTGTTGCGCAACTTCGGGCCCCGGTGCCACCAACCTGGTCACCGGTCTCGTCAACGCACTGATGGACTCCACCCCCATCGTCGCCATCACCGGCCAAGTCGCCACCAAGCTCATCGGCAGCGACGCCTTCCAGGAGGCCGACACCTTTGGCATCACCCGCTCCTGCACCAAGCACAACTACTTGGTCAAAAACCTCGCCGACCTTCCTCAAATCGTCCACGAAGCCTTCTACATCGCCTCCACCGGCCGTCCCGGCCCAGTCCTCATCGACATCCCCAAGGACGTCTTCCAGGGCCAAGCCCGCTACTCCCCGGTCTCCGCCATCCACCTGCCCGGCTACAAGGTCTACACCGAAGGCCACACCGGCCAAATCCGCCGCGCCGCCCAGATGATCTGGGACGCCCGGCGTCCCCTCGTCTACGCTGGCGGCGGCATCATCGCTTCCGGCGCCTCGGCCGAGCTTCAGACGCTGGTCGAGCTCACCGGTGCCCCGGCCGTCCTTACCCTAATGGGCTTGGGTGCCCTCCCCTCCGAGCACCCCAACTTCATTAGCATGCCCGGCATGCACGGCAGCTACGCCGCCAACATGGCCCTCACTCACTCGGACCTGCTCATCGCCCTCGGCGTCCGTTTCGACGACCGCGTCACCGGTCGCCTCTCCTCCTTCGCCCCTCACGCCAAAGTCATTCATGTCGACATCGACCCCGCCGAAATCGGCAAAAATCGCGTGCCAGAGCTCCCCATCGTCGGTGACGCCCGCCGCGTCCTTCAAAAGCTCAATAAGTTCCTGTCTGAAATGGCCCCCACATCCGCCCCGGTGAACGCCGCCGCCCGTCAGGCTTGGTGGCGCCAGATCCGTCAGTGGAAGGAGGAACACCCCCTCACGCCTGCCGTCTCTTCCTCCGAGATCAAACCCCAGCACGTGATGCTCGAAATCGACCGGCTCTCCGGCGGCCGGGCCATCGTCTGCGCCGACGTCGGCCAGCACCAAATGTGGGCCGCTCAATTCATCCGCTTCAACCAGCCGCGCCTCTGGATCAATTCCGGTGGCCTTGGCTCCATGGGCTTCGGCCTCCCGGCCGCCATGGGCGCTCAGTTCGCTCGCCCCGATAAGCTCGTCTTCGCCGTTGTCGGCGACGGCGGCTTCCAAATGTCCATCCCCGAGCTGGCCACCCTCGCCAGCTACGGCCTCCCGGTCAAAATCGTCGTCGTCAACAACGGCTACCTCGGCATGGTTCGCCAATGGCAAGAGCTTTTCTACAACAACCGCTTGTGCGCCGTCGAACTCGACACCTTCCCCGACGCCGAAAAGCTCGCCGCCGCCTACGGCATCAAGGGCCGCACTATCGACCGGCCCGAGCAGCTCGCTCCCGCCCTCCGCGAAGCCGTCGAAGAGCCCGGACCCTACTTGCTCAATGTCCGCGTCTCCCCTTACGAGAACGTCTACCCCATGGTCCCCGCCGGCAGCGCCATCGATGAAATGGTCCTTGGCCCGCCCGAGCCCGTCGCCGTGCCGAAATAACAGGAGGTCTACGAGTCTATGCTTCAGGTCATCTCACTTCTGGTGGAAAACAAACCCGGCGCCCTGATGCGCGTCACCGGCGTCCTCACTGCCCGCGGCTACAACATTGAAAGCCTCACCGTAGCCCGCACCCTCGACCCAAGCCGCTCCCGCATGACCATCGTCGTCGACGTCGACCCCGCGCTCCGCAGCCTCGTCATCAAGCAGATGAACCGCCTCGTCAACGTCATCCAGGTTAGCGACGTCACCGACTCCCGCGCCGTCGTCCGCGAAATGGTGCTCATCCGCGTCCGCGCCCCCCTCGAACGCCGTACCGCTATCCTGAAAGAAGCGGAGATCTTTGGCGCCCGCGTCATCGACTCCTCCGTCGAGGGCTTCGCCTTAGAAGCCACCGGCGACCCCGAGAAGCTCGATGAATTCATCGGTATCATGCAAAGTTACGGAGAATTTGAAGTGACCCGCTCCGGCCGCGTGGCCATGTCCCTGGAGACCACCAAGTTGAAACTCGCTCCTCCAGTCCCGACCCGCTCCGGAACGAACCAATCCCAAATCACGAATGGAGTCCTCAATGGCTAAGCGCTACTACGAAAAAGACGGAGATCTCAGTTTCCTCAAAAATAAGACCATCGCCATCATCGGCTACGGCAGTCAGGGCCACGCTCACGCCCTCAACTTGCGTGACTCCGGCCTCAACGTCGTCGTCTCCGCATTGAAAGGCACGCCCAATTGGGACAAGGCCGTCGCCGCCGGCCTCCGCGTCATGGAGGCTTCCGAAGCCGCCAGGCTCGGCGACCTCATCATGATCCTCGTCGCCGACCACCACCAGCCCGCCCTCTACCGCGATTCCATCGCGCCCCATATGGGCCCCGGCAAAACCCTCATGTTTGCCCACGGCTTCAATATCCACTTCAAACAAATCATCCCTCCCCCAGAAGTCGACGTCTCCATGATCGCCCCCAAGGCCCCCGGCCACCGCGTCCGTGAGCTGTTCACCGAAGGCGTCGGCGTCCCGGCCCTGGTCGCCGTCCATCAAAACCCCTCCGGCCAGGCCCTTCAGAACGCCCTAGCCTACGCCCTCGCTCTCGGTTGCCTCAAGGCGGGCGTTATCGAAACCACCTTCCGCGAGGAGACCGAAAGCGATCTATTCGGCGAACAGGCCGTTCTCTGCGGAGGCGTCAGTGAACTCATCCGCGCCGGCTTTGAGACCCTGGTCGAGGCCGGCTACGACCCCGACATCGCTTACTTCGAGTGCCTCCACGAACTCAAACTTATCGTCGACCTTATCCAGGAGGGCGGCCTGGCCTACATGCGTTTCTCCGTCTCCGATACCGCCGAATACGGCGACTATACCCGCGGGCCCCGCATCATCAACCAGCAGGTCCGCCAGGAAATGCGCAAAATCCTCTCCGAGATCCAGTCCGGCCAGTTCGCCGAAGAGTGGATCAAGGAAAACCAGACCGGCCGGAAGAACTTCCTGGCCATGCGCGAAGCCGCCCGCCATCAGCTCATCGAAGAGGTCGGCCGCGAGCTCCGCGCTATGATGCCGTTTTTGAAAAAGAAGAAGGAAGCAGGCGTACCGGAAGACCAGCCTTCGCAGGCCTAAAACCCGGCAGCCTCTAGCGTGAAGAACTTATGAAGATTTCGATCCTGGATACGACCCTCAGGGACGGCACCCAAGGGGAGGCCGTCTCTTTCACCGTGGAAGATAAGCTGGCGATCGCCCAAAAGCTCGATGAGCTGGGCATCGATTACATCGAAGGCGGTTGGCCGGGCTCGAATCCCCGGGATAAGGAGTTCTTCGCGCGCGCCCGTGAACTCAAACTCAAACACGCCCGGCTGACCGCCTTCGGCTCCACCCGTTTCGCCAAAAACCCGATCGACCGCGATCCCAACGTCCGCGCTCTGCTCGAAGCCGGCACCCCCACTATCTCCGTTTTCGGCAAAACCTGGGACCTCCACACCCAACGTGCCCTCGGCATCACCGAGGAGGAAAACCTCGTCCTCATCTCGGAAACCGTGCAGCGGCTCAAAGACCACGGCAAGGAGGTCATCTTCGACGCCGAGCACTTCTTCGACGGCTACCGCTCCAACCCCGCTTTCGCTCTCCGCGCCCTGGAAGCGGCCCAGAAGGCCGGAGCCGACATCCTCTGCCTCTGTGACACCAACGGCGGTACCCTCACCTCCCAGCTCGCCGAGATCGTCGCCGAAGTCCGCAAGCGCTTCGACGGCGTGCTCGGCATCCACTGCCACAACGACTCCGATGTCGCCGTCGCCAATTCTATTGCCGCCGTCGAGGCCGGTGTCACCCACGTCCAGGGCTGCTTCAACGGCTACGGCGAACGCTGCGGCAACGCCAACCTTTGCTCCGTCATCGCCAACCTCGAACTCAAACTCAACCACACCACCATCGGCCGCGAGAACCTCGCCAATCTCACCTCCACCGCCCGCTTCATCGCCGAGCTGGCCAACCTCCCCCTCCGCAACGACCAGCCCTACGTCGGACACAGCGCTTTCGCCCATAAAGGCGGCGTCCACGTCAGCGCCGTCCTCAAGGACTCCGCCACATACGAGCACATCCCCCCGGAACTCGTCGGCAACCGCCAGCGCGTTCTGCTCAGCGACCTCAGTGGCCGCGCTAACATCCTGTTCAAACTCAAACAGCACGGCATCGCCGACCGTCTCAGCGAAGACGCCCGCCGCGAACTCCTGGAGCGCATCAAACACTTGGAATTCCTCGGCTACGAGCTGGAAGCCGCCGAGGGCACCTTCGAACTCCTCGTCCGTGAGGCCCTCAACCCCGGCCTCCACTTCTTCGAGCTCGTCAGCTTCGACGTTACCACCAAAATGACCGGAGCGAAGTCCTCCCGCACCACCGCCAGCGTCACCATCAAGACCAAGGACGGCATCCACTCCGCCACCGCCTCCGGCCACGGACCCGTGAACGCCCTGGACCTCTGCCTCCGCCAGTGCCTCTCGCCCATCTATCCGTCGATCGCCGACGTCCGCCTCACCGATTACAAAGTCCGCGTCCTGGAGCCCCGCAAGGGCACCGCCGCCAAGGTCCGTGTCCTCATCGAATGGTCCGATCACCGCCGCAGTTGGGCTACGGTCGGTGTCTCCGACAATGTCATCGAAGCCAGCTGGCGCGCTATGGTCGACGCCATCCGCCTCGAGTTGATGCGCCTCGTCGAGAAAGATGAATCCATCGAGAAAGCCGTCGAGGATTACTGCTGGGGTGTTTGAGACTATGCACCCGGAACGTCCGCAATAATCTCGAACTATGCGCTTCTTCCGGCTTCGCCACCCCGCCCCTTCACGCGTCATCCTCGTCGAAAGCGGCTCCCGCCACCTGCTCGAGCCCGCCATCGCCTACTTCCGCCGCTGCTACGGCGAAAACCTCCCCTTCGACCTCGTCACCTGCTACGCGGGCCTGCCCCCAGGACTTCCCCCGCAATCCGCCACCATTTACCCCATCCATCAATTCCGCGGGCGCCACGGACGCCGCCGCCTCTACCAAACCCTCCGCGCCACCCGCCCCACAACCATGGCCATCATCTGCTCCGGCGAGCCCATCATGCCCAAATGGAAGTGGGCCCTCGCACTCCACCTGCCCGTCAAGGTGCTCGTCATTAACGAAAACGGTGACTTCTTCTGGCTGGACCGCTCCAATTGGGCCGTCATCCGCCAACTCTTTTTAAGCCGCACCGGCCTGCTCGGCGCCGACGCCGTCCGCACCATCGGCCAAATCCTCCTGTTCCCCTTTACTCTCTTGTTCTTGCTGTTGTACGCTGCTTTCATCCATCTCCGTAGGAAGGTTCACGCATGAAGGCGATTCTGGTTCACACTCCCGGCGGTCCTGAGCAACTGCAACTCGCCGACGTCCCCATCCCGACTCCAGGTCCCGGCCAAGTCCTTATCAAGATCGCCTACATCGGCGTTAACTACATCGACACCTACTTCCGCACCGGTCTTTACAAAGCCGATCCCCCCATCGCCATCGGCATGGAAGCCTCGGGTACCATCGAGGCCGTCGGAGCTGGCGTCCGGAACCTCGCCCCTGGCGACCCCGTCGCCTACTGCATGGCTCGCGGCTCTTATGCCGACTATGCCGCAGTCCCCGCATGGCAAACCGTTAAACTTCCCAGCGGTATCTCCCTCGACACAGCCGCAGCCGCTCTTCTCCAAGGCATGACCGCCCATTACCTCACCCACTCCACCTTCTCCATAAAGGCCGGAACCACAGCCCTGATCCACGCTGCCGCCGGTGGCACCGGACTCCTCCTGGTGCAGATGGCCAAGCTTCTGGGTGCCCGCGTCATCGCCACCTGCTCCACCCCGCAGAAAGCCGAACTCGCCCGCCAGGCCGGAGCCGACGATGTCATTCTCTACAAGGACCAAGACTTCGCTGCTGAAGCTCGCCGCCTCACGGGCGGCCGTGGCGTCGATGTCGTCTACGACTCGGTCGGCGCAGCCACCTTCCACAAGAGCCTCGACTCGCTCCGCCCCCGTGGCATGATGGTCACCTTCGGCAATGCCAGCGGCCCCGTGCCCCCAGTCGAGCCGCTCCTTCTCAGCCAGAAGGGTTCCCTCTTCCTCACCCGCCCCACTCTGGCTCACTACGCCGCCACCGAAGAGGAATTCCAATGGCGTGCCTCCGATGTCCTCAACTGGATCGCTCTGGGCCGTCTCCGGGTGCACATCTTCAAAACCTATCCCCTCACGGACGCTGCGCAAGCTCACCGCGATCTCGAAGGCCGCGCCACTACCGGGAAGCTCCTCCTGAAGCCTTGAATACTTCACGCCACACATACCTGGACCGCCAACAGCGCGCCCTGGCTGCCGCCGCCGTCCTCAAACTCGACGCCCTCCTCGTCTCCTCCCTGCCCAACATCCGCTATCTGACTGGTTTCACCGGTGATAACGCCCTCCTCCTGCTTGAGCCTTTCCAAAACATCCTCTTCACCGACCCTCGCTTCCTCTTTCAAGCGCAACAAGAATCCGCCTGCCGCGTCCGCTCCGCCCGCCGCCCCCTCCTCCGCGACGCCGCCGCTTGGATCCAGCGCCGTAAACTGTGCCGCCTCGGCATCGAGCAGCACCACCTCACCTACGCCCAGTTCCGCCAGCTCGATGACAACCTCCCGGACGGATTCGATCTGGTCCCAACCGAACGCTTGGTCGAAACTCTGCGCACCATCAAGTCTCCTGATGAGATCGCCCTCATCCGCCAGTCCGCCCTCCTAACCTGCCAAGCCCTGGAACAAACTGTCCCGCTTCTGCGTCCCGGCGTCACCGAATTAGACATCGCAGCCGAACTCGTCTACCACATGCGCAAACTCGGCGCCGACGGCCCCGCCTTCGACCCCATCGTCGCCTTCGGCCGCAACTCCTCCCTCCCGCACGCCCGGCCCGGCGCAAATCAGTTGAAACGAAAGGACATCGTCCTCATCGACTGCGGCGCCTTCCATCGCGGCTACGCTAGCGACCTAACCCGCGTCTTCTTCTGCGGCACACCGCCCAGCGCCATCCGCCGCCTCCACAAGGCGGTGGTGGAGGCCCAGCAAGCCGCCCTCGACGCAGCCCGCCCCGGCGTCCGCGCCGCCCGCGTCGACCAGGCCGCGCGGCGCGTCCTCCGCATACATGGCTTGGCAAGGGCTTTTCTCCATGCCACCGGCCACGGCCTCGGCCTCGAAATCCACGAGCTCCCCCGCCTGGGTGCCTCCGAGCGCTCCCGCCTGGAACCGGGCATGGCAGTCACCATCGAGCCTGGCGTATACTTGCAGAAGTCGGGCGGTATTCGGATCGAGGACACGGTGGTGATCCGACAGAACGGCTGCGACGTCCTCACCCCGGCATCCAAAGAACTGTTCATCATATAAGCCAGAAGGCTATAGCAAGGTTCCATGAAAATCGAGGAAATCCGAGAGCTCATCAAAGTTGTGACCGAAACCGGAGTTGCGGAACTGGAGGTCCAGCGCGGCGATGACCGCGTCCGAATCGTCCGCTCCGCCCCGGCCCAGCCCCCGGCCTATCAGCACGTGGTCATCCCCGCCGTGACGGCCCCCGCCTCGCTGGAGACGACCGCTCCTTCCTCTCCCTCAGCCTCCGCCGCCTCCGCACC
>JAIMAR010000088.1 GCA_023511855.1 Bryobacteraceae bacterium | reverse complement strand
GACGGGGGCCCGGCGTCGGCCACGGCCCGCAAGCCAGCTTCCGCCGCCTGCGGGTCACCTTGCGCCAGTTTCAGGCCTGCCAGCACGGCGGCCGCGCGCAGGTTCGCGGGCGACTGGCGGAGCGCTTCCAACAAGTGCTTTTCGGCGGTTCCCGTATCCCCCAGCCTGGTTTCAGCCATCGCCAGAACCGTGAGGGCGTCGGGGTCTTGGGGTTCCGCCGCGAGCGCCTGCTCGGCCCGCTTGCGAGCTTCCTCGCGGAGCTTCGGATCCTTGCTGGCGACGAGCATTTCCGCCAGTTTCTTCTGCGAACCTGCGTGCCGCGGATCGATCTCGGCGGCTTTGACCAGGGCGGGCACCGCCTCCATCAAATTGCCCATCGCCAAGTGCGCCA
Source organism: Bryobacteraceae bacterium (assembly GCA_023511855.1). GTDB lineage: Bacteria > Acidobacteriota > Terriglobia > Bryobacterales > Bryobacteraceae > JAIMAR01. The sequence goes on along the minus strand of JAIMAR010000088.1, from coordinate 14,015 downwards.
GGCCGAGCCTGTAGTAGGGTTCTGCCTGTTGCGGGGATTGCTGGATGGCGCCCCGGAACTCGATGGCGGCTTCCGCAAATTTGCCCTGCTCCAAGTAACGCTGCCCGCTCTCCATACGCTCGGCGTAACCCCTCTGGCCGCCGGGCCGACAAGCTAGAGTTGACATTGCGAGCACGAGCGCGAGTAGGTAAAGGATGAATCGGCGGTTGCGCATGGAGTCTCGGCAGGCTGTGGACTAGCTTCTCCGCTTCCGCCAGGCGCGGCCCAAAAGGATCAGCCCCGCTCCAGCCGTCAGCATGAAGGTGGACGGCTCGGGGACGACCTGCCCGGCGTTCGTGAACGGCGTAATGTAGCAGTCGTACGGGCAGTAATTGGTCGAGCATCCGTAGGCGATTTCCATGGTGCCGACGGGGAGGTTGCCGCCGAAGAAGACGTCGTAGACCCCTTTGGAACCCAGATCCTCCACGTTGCTCAGGTCATATTTGAAGAGAGCGAACTTGGCCGGGTTCAGTCCCAAGGCTACCGCGGCGGCATACCAGGCTGCAAAGCTATTGCCGCCGTAGTTACTGGAAGCCACTAGTCCGCAGTTGTCGTAAGGATTGAGCTCACCGGGCATAAAGTACCCGCAGAAGGTTGGGGCCCAGCCGGAGGTATTCACCGAGGGGGAGGGGTCTTTGGTTGGAACATACGGGTTGTAGGTATCCACACGGGTGATGTTGGGGGCCGTAGGGGTACTCCCTCCCGAAGCCACGGGAATGCCAATGATCAGATAGAACATTTCGAGATCACTGACGCCGCTCTTGTTGAAATAGATGTCCAAATGGTTCACAGGCGTAGGATTGGGGGCGAGTCCGCAACCCAGAGCCACGTCGGAACCGCTGGAGCAGGTCAAACCGGTATTGGCGCCTGGACCAAATTGCAGGACGGCAGGCGTCGTCGTGGGATCACAGCAAGCCCATCCTTGGGCAGCAGTGATCAAGAAGAGCACCGAGGCCAGTAGCAGGAATCGCAAACGGGAGCTACGCTGCATGTTGCTATGTCTCCTCAAGTTGAAGGTTGTGGCGCAAGTTCGCGGGCCATCAGCAAAGGCTGCCGCTGGGGGACAGATCCAGCATCTAAGCCGCGCGCGCTTCCCGCCAGCGGAAAGCTCTTCGAAGATGGCCCGCTTTATCGCCACAACTTCATGATTTCGCAAGGGGCCAAAAGGATCAATATGCAGACTCACAAATTGCGAGCGAAATCGTACTGGAACCACAGTACCCGGCGGCTATCTCCAGCCTGGAGAGAAGTGCAGGATCCTATGCGCCAATAGGCCGGGCCGGGGTACCAGCAGCTGGACCTGACACCAAAACCACCCTCAAACATGCCCAACTGGCAGTTCTAAAACTCGCGCCCGCTGCGGATTGGGAATCGGCGCTCTCGTGCCAGTGGGGTTTGACGTCAAGCTTTCCGCTTCCAACGCAACCGGCCCAAGAAAACAAGCCCCGCCCCGGCCATCAGCAGCCAAGTGGAAGGCTCAGGAACCACCTGGCCCGCCTCGGTAATCGGGGTCACGTAGCAAGAAGGTTTGCCCGAGGTGGTCGCGCATCCGTAGGCGATCTCCATCGTTCCCACGGGCAGATTGCCGGCGAAGAAGACGTGGTACAGCCCTTTGGGGCCGAGCGCCTCTACCCCCGTGAAAGTGTACTGGAAAATCGCGAACTTCTCCGGGCTCAGTCCGAGGGCCGCAGCCGCCGTGTACCAGTTGCCGAAGTTGTTCGATCCATTGGGCGTGGAAAGCCCGCACTCACTGTAGGGATTGGATTCCCCGGAGGTGAACCAGCCACAGAAAGACGGCGTCCAGCCGCTGTTATTGACTGAAGGAGAAGGGTCTTTGACCGGGTTGTAGGAATTGTAGGTGTCAATCCGAACGATGTTCGGCGCGGCAGGGGTGCTTCCCCCTGCGGCCACCGGAATCCCGATGATCAGATAGAATTCGTCGAGGTCTGGAGCCCCAGCCGAGTTGAGAAACACATCCAGATGGTTGACCGGCGTCGGATTGGGGTGCAGACCGCAGCCCAGCGCGACGTCTGTCGAACCTCCAGGGCACAGCAACCCCGTGTTCGCACCAGGTCCAAAATGCAATATGGCGGGAGTGCTTTGCGCCTGGAGCGCCGCCACCGCCAAACCAAGAAGCAGAACTGGTGTTGTGAAAACCGTTCTCGCACTCCTGTTCATAACAACACCTCCATTTGCCGGTCGCCCGAGTTGCACCGGAGGCAATTGATTCTGGGGGCGCCACCTTGGCGCTCCTGCCGTGCGCGTTGCTGTGACACCATTCTCCCCTCGTCCGCCCTGCTTTCGTCACAACCTAGACGCGCCAAAACCGGGGAGGAGAATACCATCTCTGAGAGAAATAGGATGCCACATCTAGGTGCCTTAAATCCAACGAATAGACAGATCTCAGGTGGGTAATCGTACTGATGTCTATAGTACCTATAAAACTCCAGCAGCCTTATGCTGGCCTCACTTCCACCCTCTCGAAGATTTCCGCAGCCTGCTCGCGGGTGGCGAAGGTCACGCCAGGCAGCGCCGCGGATGCCGTTCCGGCGGCCACGCCCCAACGCAGCGCCGTTTGGAAGTCGCTGCCTCGCTCCATGGACCAAGCGAAGGCGGCCACCAGGGCATCGCCGGCGCCAATCGGGCAGACGGCGTCGATTCGCGGTGGAACGGCCTCATATAGGGCGTCCGCCGTTGCCCCGACCGCCCCCCGGCTGCCGAGCGATAGGATGACCTGCTCCGCCCCCATACGCTGCATGCGTTCGGCGGCTTCGAGGAAGTGTTTGCGCAGGATCAGGGCGCGATTCAATAAACGCTCGGCCTCCTGCTGGTTGGGGGCGACTACGGTGGGCCCGGCTTCGATTCCGGCTTGGAGCGGCTCTCCATCGGTATCCAGCAAGGTTTTCACCCCTTGCCGACGGGCGATTTGGATCAGCCGGGCATAGTAGTCCGGTGGCACTTTTGGGGGAAGGCTCCCACACAGCAGCAGCCAGGAAGCGCGCGGCAGGTGCTTGCGGACCGTCTGTTTCAATTCGTTCAACTCTTCGGGCTGGAGAGGGTGGCCCAGCTCGTTGAGCTTGATGGTCAGGCCGGTCTTGTCGGTGATGGTCAGATTGGTGCGGACATCCCCGCGGATACGCACAAAATGCACAGGATAGCCGCAGCCGCTGAGAAGACATTCAAAACGCTCGCCGTTTGTACCGCCGACCGGCACAATGGCCTCGGTTTGGGCGCCGAAAGAGTGCAGGACGCAGGAGGCGTTAATCCCGCGGCCGCCGGGGCCTTCCCGCGTCGAGAGGATGTAGGCGCGGTCCTCGAAGACGAGGCGGTCTGCCGTCACGTTGCGATCCACGGCGGGGTTAACTGTCAGCGTGAGAATCAAACCTCATTTTAAATCCGCTGTGGGGCGGGCGTGCGTTTGGGAGCCGTGTTAGCCTGAAGGGTTGCATCGTAATCCTTTATTCAAGGCGTATCTAGCACTAGTCTCGATCTGCTTTTTCTGGGGCACGACGTACCTGGCGATCCGGATGAGCCTGGAGGCCATTCCGCCCATGGTTCTGGTCAGCGGCCGGTTCATTTTATCCGGATGCCTGATGCTGGCGGGCGCGGTTGCGGCGCGAGCGCGGTTGCCCCGCGGCCGGGAACTGGGCCTCACCGCCCTGAACGGGGTGCTGATCCTGGGCATTGGGAACAGTTGCCTCACGGTCGCGGAGCTTTGGATCCCCAGCGGCGTGGCGGCGCTCATCGTGACCACGTCCCCGTTCTGGATGGTCGGCATTGACGCGCTGCTGCCCGGCGGGCAGCGTTTGCGAGCGGCCACTCTGGCCGGGATCGTGATCGGCTGCATCGGCGCTGTGCTGCTGATTGCGCCGCAGGCCACAGGCGTCGCGGCCAACTCCCGCCTGTGGTGGGCCTTTGCCTTGCTTCAGTTCGCCAATTTCTCCTGGAGTTTCGGCAGCATCCGCCAGATCCGCCTACAAACCCAGTCTCACCCCATCGTTAACGGAGCGGTGCAGCAACTGGCTGCGGGACTCGCCTTCCTGCCTTTCGGACTGTTCCAGCTTGGATCTCTGAGCTGGCAGCCCCGCGCCTGGCTGGCGGCGTTGTATTTGGTGGTCTTCGGCTCCATCGTCGGCTACAGCGCATATGTCTATGCGCTGGAGCACTTGCCGGTGGCGCTGGTCTCCATTTACACCTACGTGAACCCGATCGTCGCAGTGTGGCTCGGGCGGATGTTCTACCGGGAACCGTTCGGCAAAATGGAGCTTCTCGGAATGCTGGTGATCTTCGCCGGAGTGGCGGTAGTGAAGCATTTCAGTCGGCCTTCCGCCCCAGAGTTAGATTGACGTTCACAGCGCGGGCCACGGACAGGCCGGATGCACGCAACTGACTTGCTGTCAATACATTACCGTCGAACCTTGCGGCCCGGCAGACGGCTTTGCGCCGCGTCATCGCGAACACTAGCCGCTAAGATAAAAGCGGCATGAAGAAGCAGGACCTGGCAGCACGCCTGGCGCGGCAGGCGCATATCTCGAAAGCGGCGGCGGCGGACCGTTTGGACCGCGTGATTCACGAAATCCTCTCCGGTCTTAAGAAGGGAAAACCGGTTCTACTGCCGGGTTTGGGGGCGCTGACCCCGAGCGGGAGACGCGGCGTCGAGCTTGTTTTGTCCGGTGAGGTTGAGGAGAAACGCGGTGGCAAACAGCGCTGAACAACTCGCCCGGCTCATCAGCCTTTGCCTCCAGGAGGGTTCAGCGGTTGAGATCGACGGACTTGGCGTCTTCCTTCCCAGCAACGGGGGATTCGTTTTCCAGCCCGCCCCCGGCCCACGCGTTTTCATTGCCTACGTCCAAGAGGATGCGGCTCAAGCCGAGCGGCTCTACACGGCGTTGCAGCAGGAGGGCATGGAGCCCTGGCTGGACCGCAAGAAACTGATCCCCGGCCAAAACTGGCCCCGCGCCATTGAGCGGGCGATTGAGGTCAGCGACTTTTTCCTGGCCTGCCTTTCCCGGCAGGCCGTGCGAAAACGCGGGCAGTTCCAGGCCGAGCTGCGCTATGCGTTGGATTGCGCGCGTCGGCAGCCACTGGACAGCATCTACTTGATTCCTATCCGGCTGGAGGAGTGCCCTGTTCCGGCCCGGATCAGCCGCGAGTTTCAGTATGTTGATCTTTTCCCGGACTGGGAAGCGGGATTCCGGAAAGTACTGCGGGCCCTGCGTAACGGCCGCGCTGCCTGGGAGACGGTTAAGCTTCCCCAGGCTTCCCGGCAGGATCCGTAGCGTCCGTGTCGGCGGGAAGCATTTTCAGCCGCTTGCGCACAGCGCCCGCCTGCTTGTGTTTGGGGTCTAGCTCCAGGAATTTTTCGTAGGCCTGTCGCGCCTGGGCAGTTGCCTTGAGTTTCTCATAGGCCTCGCCCAGCCTCAGATAGGCCTCGGCCAACCCCGGATTCCACTTCGTCGCCTCGAGAAAACGCCCAGCCGCAGCCCGGTAGCTGCCCTTCCGGAAGTAGAAGTTGCCGATTTCCATCTCCTTCTGGGCCTGAATGGGGTTGAAGGAGTATTCCTTTGCAGCGAGAGCTTCGTCTTCTTCCGGAGGCTCCGGCGGCTCCTGTGAAAGGCACAGGCCCGCCGCGGTTAACCAAAGGACCAGTAGCAAGACCCGGCCGAGTGGCACAATAAAAGTATAGCCCCCATGGATCTGCGGGAAAAAGCCGCACAGTTGCCTGCCGCACCTGGCGTTTACCTATACAAGGACGAGCACGGGAAGGTGCTCTACGTCGGCAAGGCGGTCAATCTGCGCGCCCGGGTGCGCAGCTACTTCACGGAAGACAAGCTCGCCGATGCCAAGACCGGCAGCTTGCTGGCCGAGGCTCGTTCCATCGACTACATCCTCGTGGATAATGAGCGGGAAGCGCTGGCGCTGGAGAATAACCTCATTAAGGAATACCAGCCCCGCTTCAATGTCCTGCTGCGCGACGACAAGACCTTCCCCTACATCCGGCTCACGGCCGAGCCATTTCCCCGGGTGTACGTGACGCGGCGCCTGGTCAAGGACGGCTCCACCTACTTCGGTCCGTTTCTCCCCGCCAGCCTCGCCTGGAAACTGCTGAACCTGATCCACCGCCTTTTCCGTGTGCCGTCCTGCAAGGTGGATCTCACCCGGAACCATCCGCAGCCCTGTCTTCAATACCACATCCAACGCTGCCTGGGGCCCTGCGTGCGGGGGCTGACCACGCCGGAGGCTTACGCCCAGGCGGTGGGCGACATGAAGCTCTTCCTCCACGGCCGCCTGAAGGACCTTACCGCCGAACTCACGCAGCGCATGCAGCAAGCCTCCGATGAGCTCCGCTTCGAGGAAGCGGCGGCGCTCCGCGATTTGATTGGAGCCGTCGAGCAGATGGAAGACCGCCAGAAGATGGACACGGCGGGCGGAGAAGATGCCGACGTGTTCGGCTACTATGCCGAGCCGCCGCTGGTGGCCGTCAACGTCTTTCACATTCGCCGGGGACGCGTGATCGACCGGAGGGACTACTACTGGGAAGATCAGACCGAGTTCCACCCGCCGGATTTCCTCGCTTCGTTGTTGAAGCAGCTCTACCTGGGCCAGCCGCACATTCCAGCCCTGATTCACGTTCCGGTGGATTTTGAGGACCGGGAGCCGCTCCAGCAGATCCTGTCTGAACAGCGCGGGCGCAAAGTCGAGATCCATTCCCCGCAGCGGGGCGCAAAGAAAGCCCTGCTGGATCTGGCCCAGACCAACGCCAAACACTGCTTTGACCAGCGCTTCCGGGTGCTGAAGCCGGCGACCAAAGCGGTTCAGGAGGCCTTGCAGGATCTGCTCAGCCTGCCGGAGGCGCCGCGGCGCATCGAGTGCTTCGACATCTCCCACACCCAAGGTCAGGAGACCGTGGCGAGCCTGGTGGTTTGGGAAGACGGGCGCATGAAGAAGTCCGATTACCGCAAGTTCATCCTCCGGGAGGTGGCAGGCGTGGATGATTTCGCCTCGATGCGGGAAGTCGTGACGCGCCGCTACTCGCGGGTGCAGCGCGAAGGGCTCAGGATGCCGGACCTGGTGCTGATCGACGGGGGCGTGGGGCATCTCCATGCGGCGGCGGAGGCGCTGGAAGGGCTGGGCGTCATCAACCAGCCCGTGGCCGCCATCGCCAAGCGCGAGGAGCTGATCTATGTCCTGGGTCAGGAACAGGAGCCGGTCCGGCTGGACCGCTTCTCGCCGGTGCTGCACCTGATTCAAACGGTGCGGGACGAGGCGCACCGCTTCGCTCTCACTTTTCACCGCCAGCGGCGCAGCAAGAGCTCCCTCGGCCAGAAGCCGCGCGCGCGAAAGAGCAAGGCCTGAAGACAGGGATCAGGTTGCCGCGCCGGCTGAGGGAGCGGGGGGCGCGCCGGGTGGTTTGCGCGCGATCACCTCGAAGTTGCTCCCTCGGTTTCTTAGAGCCGGGATGCGTAGAAGCGCGTCATCGAGCCGGCGTGCCAGCTGGTATCCCCAGCACCAGCTCGGCAGCAGGCCCGCCAGCGGCGACGAGCCGATATCGTACATCTCGCAGCGCGTCCCGAATCCTGCTTGCTGAAAAAGGCGCGTCGTGGCTTCCGGTTCCAGCTCGCGCTCGTCTTCGGTCTGGTATTTCTTCATCAGGCGGGGGAACAGCACCCGCCCCACGGCGCCCGAGAGCCTGCGTTTGCTCGGGTCTAAGGAATAGAACATTCCGCCCGGCTTGAGGATTTGCCACACTTGGCCGGGGAGGGCGCTCAGAGCCGAGTCCGGGAGGTGGTGCAGGAAGAAGATCGCGATGACGGCGTCGAAGCCGGCATCCTCCTGATACGGAAGCGTGCCCTCGATGAACCGCGCGTTCCGGATGCCGAACCTCTGGGCGTCCGCCTGGGCTTGACGCACGGCTGCGCCCGACAGGTCCAGCCCGACGACTTCACCCACGTGCGGCGCCAAGAGCAACTCGGTGTCGCCGATTCCGCATCCGAGGCTCAGCAGGCGGGATTGGCGGTCCGCTCCCGTGAGGCGAAGGATGCGCGCCGCCATGTGGCGGCGCAGGAGGCGCACGGCGGGGCGGGCGAAATGCGCCTGCGCGAAGCCGGAGTAGAGCTTCTCGTGGTATTCGAGTTCCCGGGCGAGGACCTCTTGCTCTGTCCGCACTCTCCGATCTTAACGGTTCCCGCACGAAGCTCCAAGATCGATGCGGCGCCGGAACCCCACGGCGGTTGAGGCAGCAGGTGAGCGCGCTGTCTAGGGCAGCAGTTCGTAGACGACGTAAGCAAACTTTTTGGAGTCCGGCGACCAGGAGTTGACGTTGATGGTTCCCTGCCCTCCAAAGATCCGGACCACGGTTTCAATTTTGGCCGGCTTCACCACCTCGCCTGGCGCTTCGATCATTCGCAATTGCACTTGCATCCGGCCGTTGTGGTCTTTCACCTCCGGAGGGAACGACAGGAACACGATCCGCTTGCCGTCGGGCGAGATGTGCGGGAACCAGTCTTGCCACTCATCGCTGGTGATGCGCTCGGCCAGGCGGTCGCCGGGACCCGCGCCACGAGCCGGCATTCGCCAGATGTCCTGATTGCCCGCCCGGTCCGAGTTGTAATAGATCCATTTGCCATCGGGCGAATACTCGGAGCCGTCCTCGTAACCGCTGCTGGTGGTGAGGCGTTCCTCCTCGCCGCCCGCGGCCGGGATCCGGTAGACGTCGTAATTCTTGTCGCCGCGCTCGGCGATGAAGGTAAGCCAGCGGTTGTCCGGCGACCAGCCGTGAAAGTAACTCGGCGCTTTGGGCGTGACCAGCCGGGCATTGCGGCCGTCGGCGTCCGCCACATAGACCTGCGACTGGCGGGAAGCCGGCGAGCTCGCCGAGAAAGCCAGAAGCTTCCCATCCCAGGACGGGCCGTGGTCGTTGTTGCAGTTGTAGCTGGGATCGATCGCCAGCGGTTCCGGTGTAACGGGTCCCTTGGCGTTGGCGTCGAGGCGGTAGATGCGCCCGCCGGAGTTGGCGATGAGATACTTGCCGTCCGGAGTCCAGTTAGGCGCTTCCCAAACCGTATCCGCGGTGTACACGGTCCGCGCCGTTCTTGTTTCCAGATCGTAAATGGTGATCGTGCTGCGGTAGCGGGGCGCCCGGCGGACCGTTTGCGGCCCTCCCACGTTGAGCTGCACGTTCTTGAAGACCGCTGTCTCCAAAACATCCGCGTCATGGGAACACACGCCGAGCCCGACGTACACCGGATCCTTCAGCTCCACTGTCACCGGCCCGGAGGGGGTAAGTTCCCCGCCGGGATTGCCCGCGTGGAGCGTGAACTGGTTTCCGCGGCGCTCGATCCGCAGGCGGACGGGCCCTTTGAGAGGAGACTGGATTTCCTGGGTCTGCCCGCCCGGCCTCAGGCGGTACTGCAAGGAGGTCAGTCCGTCGCCGTGCAGCGCGGCATCCGCGTAGGCCGCGTTCGCGGTGAGGTCCTGACGGATCATCAGAACCGCCTTGCGGTGGGGGTGCATGCCCGAGCCTTCGAACTGGATGTCGGCGGTCAAGGTCACATCGCCGGAGACCCTGCGCCACACGTAGTGGAAGGCGTCTTCGGCCGCCCAGATGTTGGCGCCGCCGCCGGTGATGCGGTAGGCGCTCGAAGCGGGAATGAATTCAGCCGCGCCGCCTCTTGGGTTGACTCCGACGTCGCCGTGGCCTTCGAAGATTCCCACCGTGTCCGCCGCAAACAGACACCAGGCCGCGAACAACCCAGCCGCGACGACACCAAACCCTAAACCGAGCCGTATTTTCATGGCTCCCATTCTAATCTGATCCGCAACGCAGAACGGCGCGGGCAGGGGTCGCAACGGACCCCTGACTTTGGCCTAAGCCATCGCCGCTGCCCGCGCGGGTGAGCGGCGTGGTACAACCGTCTATCATGCGAATCCGATCGGTGTTGATTGCCGCGGGGCTCCTGTCCGGAGTCCTGCTGTCGCAAACCCAGCCGCGCCCTCCCGGCTCCCGCAGGGATGACCCTCAGCCCCGGGTGGTGGACCCCGGCCCGCCGGGCGGTCCGCCCTCGGACGCCATCGTGCTCTTCGACGGCAAGGACCTCTCGCAGTGGACCTCGCGCGACGGCGCACCATTGCGCTGGCGCGTCGAAGGCGGCGCGATCGTCTCCGGTTCGGTGACCAAGGAGGCAGGCAAGACCCAGGACCTCATCAGCAAGCAGCGCTTTGGAAGCGCTCAGATTCACGTCGAGTTCGCCGTGCCCTATATGCCGGAGCACAAGGACCAGGCACGGGGCAACAGCGGCGTGTATCTGCAAAGCCGTTACGAGATCCAGATTCTGGATTCTTACAACAACCCCACCTATCCCAATGGAAGCTGCGGCGCGCTCTACGGGCGGTTCCCTCCCCTGGTCAACGCCTCCCGCCCGCCGGAACAATGGCAGACCTATGACATCATCTTCCACGCGCCCAAGTGCACCGAGGACGGCAAGTTCGCCCAGCCCGGCACGCTCACCCTTCTGCACAACGGCGTGCTGGTGCAGGATCACGTTCCCGTAGTCAGCACACGCGCTTGCAACCCGGAACCCGGCCCTCTGCTGCTCCAGGACCACTACCATCCGGAAGCGCCCAACACCCCCATCCGCTTCCGCAACATTTGGGTGCGGCCCCTGGAAGATGCGCCAACGCCCTGAATGACACCCTCCGGTTCCTGGTTACTGCTGACCGCGGCCGCTCTGCTGTTTTCCACGGGCGGGGCGGCCATAAAGGCCACGGCGTTGACGAGCTGGCAGGTGGCCTCGTTCCGCAGCGGGATCGCCGCCGCGGTGCTCCTGTTGCTGCTGCCTCAGGCGCGGCGCCTCAGCCATCCGGGGGTTTGGCTGGCCGCCCCTGCCTATGCCGCCACCGTCATCCTGTTCGTGGCCGCCAATAGGCTGACCACCGCGGCCAACTCGATCTTTCTCCAGTCGACGGCGCCGATCTATCTGTTGGTGGCCGGTCCCTGGCTGCTTAAAGAGCCGGTCCGGCGCTCCGATCTTGCATGGCTGGCCGTGGCAGCGGCAGGGCTGTCGATGTTTTTCCTCGGGGCCGAGCGCGCGGTCGCTACTGCACCTGACCCTGCCCGCGGGAACGTCGTCGCGCTCATCTCGGGCCTTACCTGGGCCCTCACGATCGCCGGGCTGCGATGGCACGCCCGCCGTGCAACTCAGGATTTCTCCCTGGCGATGGTGGCGGCCGGCAATCTGATCGCCTTCGGGGTCACTCTGCCATTAGCGCTGCCGGCCTCTGTCGGCAGCCGCGATCTGGCTGTTGTTGCATTCCTGGGCGTCTTTCAGATCGGCCTAGCCTACGTGTGCCTCTCGCGCGGCATGCGCCAAGCCACGGCATTGGAAACGTCTCTGCTGCTGTTGTTGGAGCCGGTGCTCAATCCGATTTGGGCGTGGCTGATTCACCATGAGCAGCCGAGTGGGTGGGCTTTGGCCGGCGGCGGCCTGATCCTGGCTGCGAGCACAGTCCGAGGCCTGCTCCGGCGCTGAGAGCTACGCAGAGGCGGGCGCGCCTTACAGGCTGGGTGCGGCCCTAAGCGGCCTGCCGGCGAGCGACGGCTTGCGTGAGCCGCATGGGAGGCGCGAGACGCCGGTGTTATGATCGCTTGCATGAAGGAATTGGAAGGGCGAACCGCGCTGGTGACCGGCGCGGGACGCGGCATCGGACGGGCTTGCGCTCTGGCGCTGGCGGAAGCAGGAGCCAGGGTCGCGGTTCATTATCGCACCAGCGAAGCGGGGGCGCGCGAAACCGTAGAAGCGATACGCCGGGGCGGAGGCGAGGCGGTTGCTGTGTGCGCCGACCTGCGATCGGCCGCCGAGGTCCGGCGGCTGGTGGACTCCGTTCACGAGCAGCTTGGGCCAGTGGACATCCTGGTCAACAACGCGGGGATTACTCGGCCGCAGCCGCTGGCCGAGATCACAGAGCAGGACTGGGACGAGCTGATCTCCTCAAACCTGAAGTCCGCGTTCCTGGTCACCCAGGCTGTGCTCGATTCGATGCGCAACCGGCGCTGGGGACGCATCATCATGATCTCTTCGGTGGCGGCGCATCTGGGGGGCATCGTGGGGCCGCACTACGCGGCGTCCAAAGCGGGAATGATCGGCATGGCGCATTATTACGCCCGCGCGCTGGTGCAGGACGGGATCACCGTCAACACCATCTCCCCGGCGCTGATTGAAACGGAGATGGTCGCCGTAAATCCCAACGCCCGGCCGGATCTCATTCCGGTGGGACGCTTCGGCCGCCCCGAGGAGGTGGCCTCGGTGGTGGTGGTGCTGGCCACCAACGGGTACATCACCGGCCAGACCGTCCATGTCAACGGCGGCTGGTATATGACCTGAGGCGAAATCGTCTCGCCTATGGTCACTTGGCAACTGTTATAGTGGACGCTAGGAGAGGGCTATGAAACTGACGGCGCGCCTGGCTGCCCTGCTGGCAGCTCTTACTTTGTGCTTCCTGCCTGCCCAGCAAGGGCCGACCCGGCAAGGCGGCGAGACGGTCGCCCGGCCTCCCAAAGCTGAGACGGGAACCACACCGGACCAGGAGAAGATTCCGTCCCGCTTCCCCAAGAAGGCCGAGACCGGCGCCGAGATTCCCACCTTCCGCGCCGACGTGCTCACGGTCAGCCTCAGCGTGGCGGTGCTCGACAACCGCGGCCGGTTCATCCCCAACATCCCGCGCAACAATTTCCGGATCCTGGAGGACAACGTCCCCCAGCAGATCGCTACTTTCGAAGTAGGCGAGTCGCCCATGACCGTCTGCCTGGTCATTGAATTTAGCAACTTGTTCCAACAGTTCTGGAGCGAGACCTGGTATCAAACCCTCAGCGCGGCCTACGGCTTTCTGGAGACGCTGCGGCCCGACGACTATGTGGCGGTGGTGGCCTACGACCTTCGGCCGGAAATCCTCACCGACTTCACCACCGACAAACGGCAAGTGATGGAGGCCATGCGCCGCCTGAACTTCCCCGCTTACTCGGAGTCCAATCTCTTCGACGCCCTGACGGATACGGCAGACCGGATGTCGGGGATCGAAGGCCGCAAGGCGATCGTGCTGATCTCCTCCGGCATCGACACCTTCAGCAAGATCACGTTTGACAAGGCGCGCAAGTCGCTTCAGAACGCGGGTGTTCCCATCTACGCCATCGGTTTGATGCAGACCTTGCGCGAGCTGGCCGACGCCCGCGGCTACATGGACTCCATCACTCGTTTGGATTTCCTGCAAGCCGACAACCAGCTCCGCACTTTCGCCAAGGAGACCGGCGGTCAAGCGTTTTTTCCGCGATTCTACGGGGAATTTCCGAACATTTTTCGGACGATAGGGGAAGCACTGCGGGGGCAGTACGCCATCACCTATCAGCCCACCAACCAGAAACGGGACGGCAAGTTCCGCCGGATCCGCGTGGAGCTCGTCGATCCGGCTACCAACCAGCCGCTGCGCATCGTGGACGAAAATGGCAGGCCGATCAAGTACACGGTGGTGGCCAAGAATGGCTACACGGCGCCGCGCGAGGTGGAATAGCGCGGCCGGCGGCGCTTAGCGCGGGGGCGGGAAAAAGTCAAGCCCTAAATCTTGCGCCGCATCACACTGTTACAAAATCATTGACACTCGCGGCGCTTCTCTGCTAGTTTTGCAGAGTCCCATGAGTTCTGCCGCTGCACCGCACCGCGCTCATTGTGATCAGGTTCTGGTGGTAGACGTCAGTCAGCCCGGACTGGCCGCCCGGAAGATGGTGCTGGAAGAGCAGGGCTTGTCGGTCGCCACAGCCCGCAGCGCGGAGGAGGCGATCCAACGGCTCTCCGAGATCCCCCTTCAGTTGATGGTGGCGGTCCACCATGCGTCCCAGCTGGACGCACGGGAATTGATACGGCAGGTGCGCCGGCTGAAGCCCGGCTTGCCTGTGATCCTGGTATGCACCAACGCGGACGCGCTGGGGA
>JAIMAR010000009.1 GCA_023511855.1 Bryobacteraceae bacterium | reverse complement strand
TTATCAACCAGTTCGGGCTCAACCTCGGCGGACCAATCCGCATCCCCGGGGTTGTGGATTTGAGACAGAAGATGTTCTTCTTCGTCAATTGGGAACGGACCACGCGGCGCCAAACGGCTCCGCCGCGCTTTTTCAGCGTTGCCACCCAGGATTTGAAAGACGGGGATTTCTCGGCCACCGGCACGGTAATCTATGATCCCGCTTCCAATGCGAATCCAGCCCAGCGAACTCCGTTTCCCGGCAATCGCATCCCCCAGAGCAGTTTTGACCTCGCGGCAACGGAGCTGATCAAGCGGCTGCCCGCGCCGACCCTGCCCTCGGCCGGATATGTGAACAACTTTGTTACCGCAGGCTCAAGTCCCTTCAACCGGGACAACGTCGATATCAAAATCAACCAAGTCGTCAGCGACAGACTCTCCTACTTCGGCCGCTACAGCATTTCACCCTCTAACATCACCGATCCGCCCGCCCTGGGAGACGCCATCGGGGATGCGTCGTTTGGAGGCCAGCTCGGGTTTGCGACGGGCCGCATCCAGGTGGCGGGGGCAGGCGTCACTTATACGATCACTCCAACGCTGCTCTTCGACGCGAACCTGGGCTTCACCCGGCAGCGGCTGGGCGCCCAAGGGCCGGACCTTGGCGTCAACTACGGACTCGACCTACTCAAGATCCCTGGAACCAACGGCGCCAGCCTCATGCAGAGTGGCATGCCTGCCTTCCAGATATCCGGATGGTCCAACCTGGGCAACGCCAACACCGGCAGCCCTTTCCTGTTCCGTGACAATCAGTACGTGTTCAGCGCCAACACCAGTTGGGTCAATCGCGCCCACAACTTCCGTTTCGGCCTCGACTACTGGAATCAACAGCTCAACCACTTCCAGCCTCAGGGTGGCACCTTCCAGACTGCCCGCGGCACGTTCGTCTTCGACGGAAACGCCACGGCCTTGCAAAATGGAACGAGCGCCAACCGCTTCAACAGTTGGGCCGCATTCTTGCTCGGCCTGCCCTCCAGGGCAGGCAAGGTCGAGCAGCTCCGCGACCCCAACTCGCTCCGAATCCCTATCTGGGCCTGGTACGCGCAAGACCAGTGGCAGGCCACGCGCAACTTGACGGTGAACCTTGGCGTCCGTTGGGAGTATTACCCCTTCCCAACCCGAGATTGGGGAGGCGTCTCGCGTTTCGACCCCTCCGACGGCATGGTCTACCTCGGCGGCAACGGCAACACCCCGATCGACACCGGCGTCGACAACGGTAAGGGACAACTCGTTCCCCGCGTTGGCTTGGCCTACCGGCTCAATGAGAAAACGGTCATCCGCAGCGGCTACGGGATGTCAGTGGATCCTCGGACCTTCATCGACTTCCGCAACGCCTTTCCCATCAATTTCGCTTGGGAAATCCCACAAGCTGCCTTCAACGGCGTCACCAATCCGTTTGTCCCGGTGTCCACCCTCCGGCTCGGTCTTCAACCGGAGAAGTTTCGGCAGCCGGTCGACCTGACCCAGGCGGCGATCCGACTCCAAGGCGGCACCGGAACAGTTACCGTGCCAAAGGTGGCCCGCCGTAAGTATGTGCAGTCCTGGAACTTCATGGTCCAGCGCGAGCTGCCCAGCGGCTTGGTGGCCCAGGCCGGCTACGTCGGCACCCGCGCCGTTGGCCAGATGGCGAACGTAGCCTTGAACCCCGGCCCTCCAGGAGGAGGTACGGCCGGAAGACTCCTCTTCCAGCAGTTCGGCCTCACGGCCGACATTAACAGCATCGAACCGTATAAGACCGCCACCTACGACGGCTTGCAGACCCAGCTCACCAAGCGCTGGAGTGGATCACAGCTAGGCGTGGTTTACACCTTTTCCAAGGCCATCAACTACGCGGATAACGACGCCGGCCCCCGCATTCAGTGGCAGCCGGAGGCAAACCGGAACCGCGGTCCCGCTCAGTACGACCGCACCCACAATCTCCAGACCTACTGGGTTCTGGAATCGCCCTTCGGCAAGGGGCGGCGATGGGTTCATGACGGCGTCCCGAGCCGGGTGCTGAGCGGCTGGCAATTGAACGGGCTTCTGAGCGCCATGACCGGCTTTCCGATCTTCGTCGTTCAAAACAACGCATTGAACCTCAACGCCCCCAGCAGCGGGCAGATCCCCGATCAAGTCAAGCCCACCGTCGAGATTCTCAAGGGGATCGGTCCCGGCAAGCCTTGGTTCGACACCAGCGCTTTCGCCCCGGTCAACATCCCCGCGGGGCAGCCGCAGCGCTTCGGCAACGCCGGTAGGAACAATATCCGGGGGCCGGGACTCTTCAACACCGACATGAGCCTCTTCCGCACCTTTGTCATTCAGGAGAAGGTCCATCTCCAGTTCCGCGCCGAGGCCATCAACGTGTTCAACCACCCCAACTTCGCCTTGGGCTTGCAGTTCGATGGCAACAACAACGTTTCCGACCCGTCCCAATTCGGGATCATCAACTACACGGTGGGCGCCAACGGTGCCAGCGGGTTCTCCGGGAAAGGCACCGGCGAACGCCAGTTCCGTTTCGGTCTCCGCGTGTACTTCTGATCCGCCGGCAGGCGGCTTCCAGGTGGCGGCGCATCCTCCCGTGCGCCGCCGCCCTCTCTTCCGCCCGATCGTGTCTTCTGTAGGGGCGAACCCGCGTGTCCGCCCCAAGTTCCGTAAGCCTCCTTTTGTGGGGCAGGCCTCCAGGCCTGCGGCCGACATTTCCTGTCGGCCTGGGTGCCCTTTGCCCACCGCCCTCTCTTTCGCCCAATCGTGTCATCCCCAGGGCCGGCCCTGCGTGTCCAGCCCTGCTCATGAGCTACTCTCATGCTTTTCTCGCTCCTCCTCCACCCAGTCACAACGATTCCAGGAACTTTTTCCCTTTCCTTTTCAATCAGTTGGCACCTCACCCTCTCTTCTCCTCTTGCTCTGGTCTTGTATGTTGAAAGTGAAAGGTGCGGCCGACGCCCTCGTGGGGGCCCGCACTGCGGACGGCGCAAGTCCCGGGCAACAGCGCCGACGCCCACAGCCACTGCCCTCACCGGATGGGGGTGAGCTCCGGTCCCTGAAGCCGGCCGCCGGGGGTGAGCAGGCGGGGGAGGCCTCCCAACTTATACAAAACAAAGAGGCAACCGAAACCAGCAACCAGCTCAACAAGGAGTCAAAAAGCAGCAAAAACAGCCCAGAGAAACCAGCCACAAAGCAAACCCAACCAAGAATCCCCACCAACCCGCAGAGGCGGAACCCGAACCTCGCGCCAACTCTGCCCACCTATGTCGCTAGCTGTGAGCCTGCGCACCTGGCGTGTCCAAAATCTAGCTACAGTAGCGTAGGTCTCCGCTTCGCCCCCACTGCGTCCCAATTCTGCCCGCTAAAGGCTGTTGTTCCCGGCATTGCGCCCTCCGTTCCGTTCCTCCTGCCTCCGCCCTGCCCACTGCGCCGTTTAACGCCCGTATTAGAGACAACACCGATTAAAGGTGTAAATCTGTTCGGCTTCGGGCTAGCCCCTCGTCAGAGGCCCTGCGCCGCAAGCCATTCCAGCAGGATCCGGTTGACCTCGGCGGGCTTCTCTATGTGCAGAAAATGGCCCGTGCCGGGCACCCGGACCAGCTTGGCGCGCGGGAAACGCTTCTTGAGGAGGTCCTCGGTCACGTATGTGGAGGTCTCGGCGGCGATCTCAACAAAAGGCAAATCAATGCGGTCCTCGCGCCAGACCGAAAGATCGGCGATGCCGCGCATGGCCCCGGCTGCGACGTCCGCGGGGGCAGCCAGCATGACGGATTCGATCTTGAGCCGCAGCTCCGCCTTGGTGGCGTCTGTGAACATGCCCCGGACTATTTTCCTTCGCTCTTCCAAAGCGTCCGCCCCTTCAAAGCGCGCGGCCAAAGAGGCGAGGCTCCTTGCGGCTTCCGGCTCCGGGAAGATAGCATCGACGGCGACAATCGCGAGGACCTGTTCCTGATAGAGCCGGGCGAATTCGAGCATCACGGCGCCGCCCATCGAATGGCCCGCCAGAACCGCCTGGCGAACATTTTCCTTAGCCATGACGGCGTTGACGGCGCGCGCGAAACGTTTCATCGAATACTCCGGCGCGGCGCCGCTGCGCCCATGGCCGGGCAGATCAAGCGCAATCACACGGTAACGGCGCTTCAATGCCTCCATCTGCGCGTCCCATAAGGTGTGGTCGCAGGTCCAGCCGTGAATCAGCACCACGGTGTGCGCCCCGCGTCCCGCGGCGGCGTAATAGATCTTCGTTCCCTCGAGCTCGGCCGTTTCGGCCAGCAAAGGCAGGCTCACGAGGAGAAGCAGCATCGCGCGCATAGCCCTATGCTAGCAGGGCGATGATGCAAGCTTTTCCCCATCCTGTTTCATCCTCTGGTGGAACAGAACCATCGAGGCCGGGGCCTGAACGGAGTCTCGTGGGTCACCGTCAACTCGTGCAGGCGGACCGAAATCCGTACCCGCGCGTCCCGGTCTGTCGCACCGCTGGTTGTAAAATCAGTCATGCTCGGGAGGCTGAGACCATGAACCGGCGAGAATTTCTGATCGCATCGACGGCTGCGCTGGAATCCGCAAATCTTTCCGCAGGCGCCAGGGAGGATCAGCCGCGGCCAACCAACTGGGACCTTGCCGTGTACGTAGGCGCCCGTGCAGCCTTGCCAGATTGCCTACCGCTTGATGTTGCCCAAGCCGCAAGGCCTCCAGCCTGATTCTGCGGGACCGGTTGCGGCCCTCCCCGCCGCTTCAAATGAACTGGGGAGTCTAATCCGGTCCGGCGGACGGCCCGCGCGGAGCCGTTTCGACGCAGGCGCACTCCAGCCGAAGTCTTGTGCGCCCCCGGTCCACCAGTGCCTGCTCGCTCCAGAGCGGCAGCCGGCGCCCCTCCCGGGTGTATACTGTCGCAGACGCCATAGAAAGAAAGGCCCTCGACCGTGCCCTCCGAGGAACACACAGGCAAATCACAACCGCCCGTCCGGAGCCAGCCGTTTCCGCTGGAATTCCCCGGCGTCCACTACTTCGATGAGCAAGAGATCGAGGCCGTCAAGCGCGTGCTGCGCGCGCGGTCTCCGTTCCGTTACTACGGCGTAGACCTGCAAGGGGAGGCCGAAGCCTTCGAGCGGGAATTCGCCGCCTTCGTAGGAGCCAAGCACGCCGTCGCCGTGGGCAGCGGCACCGGCGCTTTGTCGGTCGCCCTGGCCGCGCTCGGCGTGGGGCCCGGCCAGGAGGTCATTGTGCCGGCCTATTTGTGGGTGTCGGTTGTGGCCGCCGTGGTCAACCAGGGGGCGATCCCGGTGCTGGCGGATATCGATGACACCTTCGGGCTGAACCCCGCCTCCGTCCAGGCGCGCATCAGTAGCCACACTACGGGCATCATTCTGGTTCACATGAGCGGCGCGCCGGCCGACGCGCCCGCCCTCGCCGAGCTGGCCCGGCAGCACGGCCTCTGGCTGCTTGAGGACTGCGCGCAATGCGCCGGAGGCAGCATCCACGGCCGCAAGGTGGGGACTTTCGGCGACATGGGCATCTTCAGCTTTCAGATGAACAAGAATATGACCGCCGGCGAAGGCGGCTGCGTCGTCACCAGCGACGATCGCCTGGCCCAGCGCGCCGAGGCCTGCCACGACCTGGGCTACGCCCGCGACCGCAACGGCCGCCTCATCTTCGACTCTCCGGAGCTGTGCCTCTGGGGAAAGGGCACGCGCCTGGATGAGCTGCGCGCCGCCATCCTGCGCGTCCAGTTGCGCAAGCTTCCCGTCGTCACCGCCGCCATGCGCCGAAGCAAGTACCGCATCCGCCAAGCGCTCGAAGCCTTCCCCCAAGTGGCGCTCCGGCGCATCCAGGATCCCGACGGCGATACCGGCTGCTTTCTGATCACCACCTACCCGGATGCGGAGACGGCCAGGCGTGTGAACCTCGCACTGCGGGCCGAGGGCATTGTCACTTACCCGCAAGGGATCTCTAACGTTCTCATGACCGATTGGGGCCTGCACCTGTACTACAACATCCCCAGCCTGGTCCACCGCACCAGCATCGACCGCGCGGGCTTCCCGTGGAACCTCACGGAGAACCGCGGCTTGGGCGGCAACTACGCCAAGGGCGCATGCCCGGCGGCCGACTCGTTGTTTGAACGGAGCATCGTGCTCGCCATCCCGTCCTGCCTGACCCGCAGCGATGAAGACGACATCATCCGCGCCTTCGAGAAAGTCTTGCGCGAGCATTTGAGTTCATGAAAGGAAGGTAGCCATGCCTGCGGGATTCTCCCTGTTGATTCTCGTGGCGCTGCTTTGGGCCGGATGGCAACCCGCCGAGCGCCCCCTGTACCGGGACCCGGCGCAACCCGTGGACCGGCGGGTGGAAGACTTGCTGGCTCGAATGACGCTGGAGGAAAAGATCGGCCAGCTCAACATGCCGTGCGTCTACGTGAACAGCTTGGGCCGGGACGTGGCGGCCAAGACCGAGGCCTGCCGGCGGTTCGCCGAAGGGACCTTCACCAAGGAAATCGGCCCGGGCGGGGGCTTCTTCACCCTGGCCAACACCATCCTCCACGAAGGCAGCCGTCAACAGGCCCTCTACTTCAACGAGCTTCAGAAGATCGCGATCGAGAAGACGCGCCTGGGCATCCCCCTGCTTCAAACCGAGGAAGGCACCCACGGAGTGATGTGCTCCGGCAAGACGATCTTCCCGGAAGGCCTTGCGCTGGGCAGCACCTGGAACCTGGAGTTGCTGCGCGAGATCTACTCCACAGCCGCCCGGGAAGCGCGCGCCGTGGGCATCCATCAGCTCTTCACGCTGGTGATCGAGCCGAACCGCGACCCGCGTCTGGGGCGCAATCAGGAGGGCTACAGCGAAGATCCCTATCTGTGCGCCCGCATCGCGGAGGCGATCGTGCAAGGCGCGCAGGGCAGCAACATCGCATCTCCGGACCGCGTCGTGGCCGGACTCTGCCACTATCCGGGCCAGAGCCAGCCCGTCAGCGGGCTGGAGCGCGGGGCAATGGAGATCAGCGAGCGGAAGCTGCGGGAGACGTTTCTGCCGCCCTGGGAAGCCGGGATCAAACGCGCCGGCGCGCTGGGCGTCATGGCCACCTATCCCTCCATCGACGGCGTCCCCGCGCACGCCTCCGCCAAGCTCCTGACCCGCATCCTGCGCGAGGAGCTCGGCTTCCAGGGACTGGTGCTTGGCGAAGGAGGCGGCATCGGCACGCTGGTCTACGAGCGCGTGGCCGCCAACCAAAAAGAGGCCGGCCAGATGGCCCTGCGCGCCGGCGTCGACGTCGGCATTTCCTATGAGCCGGGCTACATGGGTCAGTTGGTGGAAAGCGTCAAAGAAGGCAAGGCTTCGATGGCGGACGTCGACCGCTCCGTGCTCCGCGTGCTGCGGCTCAAGTTCCGGCTGGGGCTTTTCGAGAATCCCTACGTGGATCCCGAGCGCGCGGTGCAATCGACCCACACGCCGCTAGCTCAGGATCTGGCGCTGCGCGCCGCCCGCGAGGGCATCGTCCTTCTCAAGAACGATGGCGTGCTTCCCCTGCGCAAGGACTTGCGCCGGATCGCGGTGATCGGCCCCAACGCCGACGACAAAGCCAACCAGCTCGGCGACTACGTCCCCAGGACCATCCTCCAGGAGGTGGTGACGGTGCTGGCGGGGATTCGGCGCAAACTGCCCGGCGCCACGGTGACCTACGCGCGCGGCTGCGATGTGCTGGGCGAAGACAGGAGCGGCTTTGCTGAAGCTCAGCAGGCGGCCAAGAGCGCCGAGGTGGCCATCGTCGTGGTGGGCGAAAATGGCCAGCTCAGCAAGATGCCCACCAACGGCGAGGGCTATGACGTCGCCAGCCTCGACCTCACGGGGGTGCAAGAGGAACTGGTCCGCGCCGTCTATGAAACCGGCACGCCCACGGTGGTCGTGCTCATCAACGGCAGACCGCTGTCCACACGCTGGATCGCCGAGCATGTCCCGGCGCTGGTCGAAGCCTGGCTGCCGGGCGAACGCGGTGGGGACGCCGTAGCCGACGTGCTCTTCGGCGACTACAACCCCAGCGGGAGGCTGCCCATCACCATCCCCAGGCACGTGGGCCAGTTGCCCGTCTACTACGATTACGGCCCTTCGAAGGCCTACTGGATCGAGCGCGGCTGGGGGCGGCGCTACGCCGATATGAGCGCGGCGCCGCTGTACCCGTTCGGCTACGGCCTGAGCTACACCCGGTTCGAATACAGCGGCTTGCGCATCGAGCCCAAGACCATCGGCCCTAACGGGCAAGTCCAGGTCACCGTGAACGTCCGCAATGCCGGCGCGCGAGAAGGCCAGGAAGTGGTGCAGCTCTACTTGAGCGACCTGGTCAGCTCCGTAACCCGCCCGGTCAAGCAGTTGCGCGGTTTCGAAAAGATCACCCTGAAACCCGGCGAGACGCGCAGCGTACGGTTCCGCCTGGGGCCGGAGGATCTTGCACTGCTCGATCAGGATTTGCGCTGGGTGGTGGAGCCGGGGACATTCCGTGTGCTGGTGGGGAGCTCCTCGGCGGACATACATTTGAGTGGAGATTTCGAGGTGCGGTGATGAAACGTCTCCTGTGGTTGTTGCTGGCCATGTGCACGGCTGCGCCGGCCCAGCCGTTTCTGGCCGGATTGGCCCGGGCCGATATCACCCCGAAAGCGATGCTGCCCATGTACGGTTACCCCAACCGTACTTGTCCCGTGGCCGAAGGAACTCACGATCCGCTTCACGCCAAAGCGCTGGTGCTGGCGGCGGGCAAGGACCGCCTGGCGATCGTCACCCTCGATGCCGGAACGTTCGGTTCGGCCGCCCTTCAAAAGCGCGTGGCCGCCGAGCTGGGCATCCCGGTGCTGCTCGTGGCTTCCTCTCACACCCATTCGGGACCGCGCTTCGCCCGCAGCGACGAAGAACGCACCCCGGTGGTGGAGGCGCAGCGGCAGTACCACGCCGGGCTGGAAGAGACCATCTTCCAATTGGTGAAGCAGGCCTCTCAATCGATGTTTCCGGCCAAGCTGGGCTTGGGCAAGGGCGCTTTGCAGCTCGGCTACAACCGGCTGGTGCTGCGCGAGGACGGCCGCGCGCGGGCGGACTTCTCCAACCTGGCGCACATCCCCTACGGTCCGGTCGACCCAGAATTCGTTGTCCTGCGCATCGACGACGAGGCCGGCCGCGTGCGCGCCGTGGTGGTCCATTACGCCTGCCACTCGGTGGTGATGCAAGGCTGGAATTGCCTCTACTCGGCGGACTGGCCCGGAGTGATGCAATCCAAAGTGGAATCCGCGTTGCCGGGAGCACAGTGCATGTTTGTCCAGGGCGGCGCCGGCGACATCAACCCCATGATGATGGGCATGGCGAAAAACAGCCAGGAGGATTTCCGGGTGCTGGACAAGATGGGCGAGGCGATATCCACACATGTGCTGCGCGCCGCGCGGGGGATCCGCACGTTCATCCCGGAGAAACCCGGCATTCTCAGCAAGTCCGAGATTCTGACGTTCCCGGACCGCTGGGACAAGAGCCGTTCCGTGGAGGTGGGCATCACCACGGTTCTTCTCAACGATGAGATCGCAATCGCCGCCGTCCCCGGCGAGCCTTTCCACCGCCTGCAAACCTTTTGGAAGATGCAGCCCGATGTGGCCTGGCCGCTGTTCTACGGCTACACGGTGAGTGCCGGAGAAAGCTGGCCCGGCTACATCCCGGATGTGCGCTCGGCGGCCTTCGGAGGTTATGGGGCGGATACCTCGACCCGCATCGCCGTCGGCGCCGGCGAGCAGATCCTGCTGCGGCATGTGATCAACCTTTACGATCTGAAGGGCATGTGGCTCGCCGCGCCCGGCAAGCAATAGGATTCGCCCCGCACAGGGGCCGCAACGCCACTCCCGCCTTACGCACAAAGCCCGCCGCCGGGGCTTTCCTCCGGGCGGCGGGCCGGTGCAAGTTCCGAAACGGGCTATCCGCGGGATGAGAACGGCCAGCCCTTGCGGAAAGTCGGTTTGACGTACCTGTTGGCTTCGCGGTTGTTGGTGAACTGCATCTTCTCCGAGTTCCACTCCAGCTTGCCTTCCACCCGGCAGGCGATGCAGCCCATAACAATCCACTCAGTGAACGGCCCCGCCACATCGAAGTTCGAAGCCGCGGGAATGCCGCTCTTGCAGGACTGGATCCAGTCGGCGTATGTCTCTTGCGAACGGGGCAGAATGGGCGTGGGCGGCTGATAACCCTCGGCCTTCGCCGCCGGGACGATTCGCGGGCTTCCGCCGTACTCGCCCGTGGTCATGTAGCCTTTGGTTCCGATGTAGAGCACGCCGCTGTTGGCCGGCGTGTTGTAAGGCCGGATTCGCTCGTTCAATGCCGCTGCATACGGATCCGGGGCCACCTGGGTTTGCGATGGAGCGGGCGGCTTGGGAGGTTTCGCCGCCGGCACCTGAGGAGCAGCGCCGCGCCCCATCATCGCCCCGCGCGGAAGATCGCCCAGTCTCTCGTCTTTCGGAAGGTCCTCGGGCCAGTATTCCGCGGGCAGCCCTTGCACGCCGTCGTGCCAGTACAGCTTGAGCGGCGGCATCGAGCCCCGCGCCGGGAACTCGAACCGGATGGTCGACTTCATCGGAAACATGTAGTCGTTGC
The DNA here is from genome assembly GCA_023511855.1 of Bryobacteraceae bacterium. Taxonomy (GTDB): domain Bacteria; phylum Acidobacteriota; class Terriglobia; order Bryobacterales; family Bryobacteraceae; genus JAIMAR01. The sequence continues at coordinate 26,470 of JAIMAR010000009.1, read as the reverse complement.
GGCCCGGCGGGTCCTTCTTGATGCATTCAACGCTGGTGGGCGGGAAGCCCAACAGCAGCGCCATATTGGGCGCGCCGAGCACGTGGCAAGCCATGTCGCCCAGCGCTCCGCAGCCGAAGTCGTACCAGCCGCGCCAGCTAAAGGGCAGGTATTCAAAGCTGAACGGACGCTTTTCGGCGATGCCCAGCCAGGCGTCCCAATCCAGGGTCTCCGGGATGGGGTCTTCCTTGGGCGGCGCATTCACGCCCTGCTTCCAGATCGGCCGATTGGTCCAGGCGTGGACCTCAGTTACGTCGCCGATCGCCCCGGACCAGATCATCTCCGCGCAGACGCGCGGCCCTTCCTGGCAGTAGCCCTGATTGCCCATCTGGGTGGCTACTTTGTACTTGCGCGCCGCCTCGGTCAGCATGCGCGCCTCCCAGACCGTGCGCGTCAACGGCTTCTGCACGTACACGTGCTTGCCGCGCTCGATGCACCACATGGCGGCGATGCCGTGCATGAAGTCGGGGCAGGCGATGATCACCGCGTCGATGTTCTTCTCCTCCTTGTCGAGCATCTTGCGGAAATCGGTGTACTTGGGAACGTTGGGATAGGCCTGGAAGGTCCGGGCGGCCCGGGCGGCGTCCGGATCGCACAAGGCGACAATGTTGTCTCCATAGCGGGCGCAGCCGCGGATGTCACTCTCCGCTTTTCCGCCGGCGGCAATGGATGCGATGTTGAGTTTCTCGTTGGGTGACTTGTAGCCCAAGCGGGTCAGTGAGGCGACACTGCCGAATCCCCCAGCCGGTATCGCACCGGCTAGGAGGCTGCCGTAGAAGAAGTAGCGCCGCGAAAAGGTGTAAGAATTCGCCATGCGCACATTTTACTCCATGCAGCCGGCCGCCGGCGAGAAGTTCACGGTGCGGGCGGCGGCGGAGTTGCGTTCAGCAGATCGAGATCGCGGGCGCGGCGGACCAGCGTTTGAAGCTGCGCGCCGCTCAGCACAAGCGTGGCCCGCATCAAGTTGCCTTCGGTCTGAACCTGAAGGTTCTCGAGCAGGCCGGCCGCGGGCGGGGCTTTGGATCCCCGGATCTTCTCCGTAAGCTGGAGCACGCCGGCGAAGAAGCGCACCACTTCGGCCAGCGCCGCTGCGTCTTTGGCCGTGCGCAAGACGGCTTCCGCGATCAAGCGATTGGAATCGCCGGCCTCGATGCCCAGCCTCGATTCTTGCACCGCGGCCAGCACGTCGCCCCTCAGGATGCCTCTCCACTGGCCTTCGGGGACGGTCGCGGCCAAATCGGCGGAGGGCGCGATGGAAACCGCCCAAAAATCATAGCGGCCACTAAGCTCTTGGGCCCGGGCCAGGAGTCCGGCATCCGGCTGATCGGCTGAGTTGCGCCGAACCAGCAGCCTATGGAGGCTCTCTTGGCTGCCGAGCGCAGCAACGCCCGCCTCCAGAATCGCAAAGCAGGGAGCGTCCTTCCGCTGCGGGCGCAGCAGGGGCGCATTCTCGAAGACCTCCATGCGGAAGCCTCGTGCTTCCATCGCCGCGCGATCGAATTCTCCCCGCATCAAGATCACGGTATGGTTTGCGTTCGCCTGACCGGCGGCCGCCAGTAGGATCTGCCGCGCGTCGCGCAAGGGATCGAAACCGGGCCATTCGTTCAGTGCCGACAGGCGCGGGTAGCTGGCCTGAAGCAGGGAAAACAGCGCGCGTCCGGAAGGCGAGCCCGCCAGCCGCGCCATGTCGATTCCGGCCAGCACGCGGCTCTCGGCCGGGACGTGGCGGAGGAGCGCCGGATCCAAGTTGCCCGGCGCGGGTGCGGGTTGCGCCCCAAAGAGTGCGCCTGCGGCCAGCAGCCCCACTGCCGCGCGGAAAACCAGCATCATTTCCTTCCGGCCACCGCCTCCACCGACACCGGCAGTTGCTCCAGAATGCGGATGCCAAACCCCTCCAGCGCGACCACCTTGCGCGGATGATTCGTCAGGAGGCGGATCGTATGGAGCCCGAGATCGGAGAGGATCTGCGCACCGATCCCGCTCTCGTACTGAAGCAGACGCCGTCCTCTGGGCGTCAGTGAGTAGGAGGCGTCTCCGCTGTGCGCCCCCAGGCGGTCCACGCTGCGCGGATAGCCCGCATGGTGCAGGTAGACGAGGACCCCCGCGTCTTCTTCCGCGATGCGCTGGAGGGAGGTCCGCAGGATGCGCCCGCAGTCGCAGTCGAAGGAACCGAAGACGTCGCCGTAGGTGCAGCGGGTATGGACCCGCACCAGTACGTTTTCGCGGCCGGCGATATCGCCGCGCACCAGCGCCAAATGCTGCTCCGGGTCGACCGGCGTCTGGTAGACCACGGTGCGGAAGGCGCCGAACTCCGTTTGGATGCTGCCTTCGCTAACGCGCTGCACGAGGCGTTCGGTGCGCAGCCGGTAGCGGATGAGGTCGGCCACCGAGATCATCTTCAGCCCGTGGCGCGCGCAGAATTCCTCCAGTTGCGGGACGCGCGCCATGGTGCCGTCGTCGTTCATGATCTCGCAGATGACGCCGCCCGGTGACAATCCCGCCAGCCGGGCCAGGTCCACGGCCGCCTCGGTTTGCCCCGCGCGCACCAGCACGCCGCCGTCGCGCGCGCGCAGCGGGAAGACGTGTCCGGGACGCGCCAGATCGGAGGGCCGGGTGTTGGGATCCATCACCACCCGGATGGTGTGCGCCCGGTCCGCGGCGGAAATGCCGGTTGTAACGCCTTCGCGCGCGTCCACCGATTCGCAAAAGGCGGTGGAGAAGCGCGAGGTGTTGCGCGGGCTCATCAGCGGAAGTTGCAGCGCGTCGCAGCGATCGCCCGGAAGCGCCAGGCAGATCAGGCCCCGGCCATAAAGCGCCATGAAATTGATCATCTCCGGGGTGACCTTCTCGGCGGCGGCGGTGAGGTCGCCTTCGTTTTCGCGGTCTTCGTCGTCGACGACGACCAACATGCGCCCTGCGCGGATCTCCTCCAGGGCTTCTGGAATCGTGGCGAACGGCATCCTTATCTACCAGTGTATCTGTTCGCGAGGAGGGGGGACGAGCGGGAGGGCGGGCGCGCGCCTTGGGCGGGCCGGCCTTACCAGGAGGACGCTTTTGCGGGGGCGAGGAGGCAGGCAGGACGGGGCGCGGCCGGCGAATCGGCGGCGGCTTCTTGGGCGCAGCAGGGCCTGCCGGAATCCCGGTGTGTTATTCTCGAATTGGTATTCCTCCTCGCCGCGCACACGGGGGCCGGTAGCTCAGGCGGTAGAGCATCTGCCTTTTAAGCAGAGGGTCGCGGGTTCGAGTCCCGCCCGGCTCACCAGAGAATCATCCCAGGCGCAATCGCTTGCGCTCCTGGCTGCCCCGGGGCCCGCCGAACCGCTGTCCCTTGAACGCGCCCGATCTGTTCTCTTCAGTGTTCCGTTTGTTGGTGCTGGGTGTGCCCGACGACGATGATGAGAACAGAGCGCAGGGGTGCAGCCGGGAGGGGCTCGCGACTGGCGGGCCGACAGGAGGAGGCCTTACAGAGGATAAGTGGGGTTGGAACAGAAGGATGCTAAGGGGCTGGTTTTGGCAGAGAGGATTAGCCCCTTTTCGATCAGGTCGGCTTTTCAACTCCTCTCCGCCAGCGGGGAAGTCCCGCCGGCTCTCAGGGCCGGACCGGGACCACAACATAGGTCTCGTTGAAACCGCTGGAGTGAACCTCGATCAGGCGAAATCCGGGCGGGGTGGAGTCGAAATTGTACAGCGAAGAAGGCGTCACCAGCATGGCCATGCCCCGGTGCCAGCCGGTGGTGTTCCGATGGAGATGCCCGGCCAGGTGCGCCGTGACCTGCTCGGCCTCGAAGAGCTTCAGAAGGCGTGTACGCCAGGCCAACGGGATGTTGAAGTACTCGTCCTTTTCCTCGGGGTGGTGCAGGTAAAGGGGGTGGTGCTGAATCACGAACGCCAGGCGCGGCCGGTTCCGGGCACGCAACTGCCCTTCCAGCCATGCGAACTGCTCCTGGGCGGAATCCTGCGCGCCGGAGCTCCAAAGATTGCTATCCATCCCCAAAAACAGGCAGCCTTTATGGACAAACGAGAAGCGGCCGGAAGCGCCGTCGGGCTTGGGGTCGTGATTCCCGGGCACCGAGTAAAAAGGAACCTTCAGCGTGCGCCGAATGGCATCCATCGCTTCCCACTGGGCGGCGCTCTTGGGGTCATTCACCAGATCTCCGGCCAAGAGCACGAAGTCCGGCCGCGAGTCTTCTTTCAGGCCGTTGACAGCAGCAACCACGCGGGCGAACTGCTGCCGGTCCAGCTCCTCCTGCTTCCAGCCGACCTGGGGGTCGGCGATCACGGCAAAGACGAAGCGTTCGGATTGAGCAAAGCTGCACGCCGCAAAGCACAACAGCGCCGCAGCCAGACGGGACCGCATGTCTCAGGCCTTCAGCCCGGCCAGCACGCCGCGCATGTAGGCGAAAGACTTGGTCATGCCCGGCATCGGATCCTTGGCGTCGATCTCGTATTCCAGCGCCACCAAGCCCTGGTACTTCATCCGCCGCAACTCTTTGAAGAGCGCCGCCACGGGCATGGCCCCGTCGCCGACCGGGCACTGGGACTTGGCGTCCCTCAGATCGCGGAGGTCCTTGATGTGCACATCGATCAAGCGGCTGCCGCAGGCGCGGATGGTCTCGATCAGGTCCACGCCGGTGCGCGTGGTGTGTCCCACGTCTACGCACACGCCGATGCGCGGATCCATGTTCTTGATGAGCTTAAGGGCGGCCTGGGGGTTGGGGAAGAACTTGTCCTCCGGCCCGTGGTTGTGGATGGCCACGCGGATGTTGTACTCTTTGACGCATTTCTCAATGAGGGGCAGGGTCTCGTGCGTGGCCCCGGCGATGATCATGGGCATGCCGCAGTCGCGCGCGTAGTCAAAGTAGAAGCGCACGTCGGCCTCATCGTTTTTCTGCATATAGATGACGCCGCCGGATGCGATCACCAGGCCGGCGTCTTCGAACTCTTTGCGCCCGGCGGCGCGCTCGGCCGGCGTGCTCTTATAAGGCAGGTGAAATTCCTTGATGCTGACGTGGCGGATGCCGAGCTGCTGGATCATGGCGATGGCCTGAGTGCGCGGGAAGCTGCGCAGCGAGTAAGTGGCCACGGCCAGATGAAACTCGCCAGCTTCCGCAACCAGACTGGCCGGGGGAAAGCGCAAAAGGGCGGCCGCGGAGGTGGCTCCCAGCATCTGTCGTCGGGTTGTGCGAATCATGGGCATAATGAGATCCTTGGGACGATTTTACTCCAACCGATGGGCCGAACAGGTAAACTGGCGGCGCGTTGCGTGGCGCCGAGAGCCCGCGTGCCGGGATTTCCGGCCTCCCCGCAGCGCTGATTCAGGGCGCCTGTGCGTTCGCCCAATCGGCGGGCGTCCGGCCGGCTGCCCTTACAATGTGGCCGACAGAACGCGCGGGATGCCGGCCAGGTATTCCCGGACCTGGATATTACGCCAGGGCGGGCCAAGCATGGCTCGGACGTCGTCACAACTGCGGTAGCCAAGCTCCAGCACGAGCACGCCGCCGGGCCGCAGCACGCCGGCGGCTTGCGCAATCAGGCGCTGATAGATCTCGAGACCGGTTTGGCCGGCGAACAGGGCGATGTGGGGTTCGTGCTCCCGGACCTCCCTTTGCATCCCAGCCTCTTCGGACCGCGCGACATAGGGAGGATTGGAGACGACCAGGTCCAGGGAGTGCCCGGCAAAGCAGCTCAACAAGTCCGCGGCGAGAAACTGCACCCGCGCGCCCAGGCGTCAGGCGTTGCGGCGCGCCACCCGGAGGGCCGCCATCGAGACATCCACAGCCCAGACTTCGACCTCGCACTCCAGGCTGAGGGTGACAGCAATGGCGCCGGATCCACAGCCGACGTCCACCAGCCGCCGCGCGTTGCGGGCGAAGGGCAGCGCCGCCTCGACCACATGCTCGGTTTCGGGACGGGGGATCAGGACGTCGGGCGTCACCAGGAACTCGCGGCCGTAGAACTCCTGGCGGCCGGTGATGTACTGGGTGGGCTTGCCTGCCAGCCGCTCAAACAAGCTGCGCCCATAGCGGACGTATTGACCGTGGCTCAGCTCCGCCTCGGGGTGGCTATATAAGTAAGACCGCTCGCAGCCCAGGGTGTGGCACAGGAGCACCTCGGCGGTGAGGCGGGGCGCGCTGACACCGGCCTCCTCAAGAAGCGCGCAACCCTGCTGGAGCGCCTTTTGTATCGTCACTGGATGCGCCAATCTGCGTCTGCTGCTTGAGCTTCTCGGCCTGGTAGTAGGTAATCAGCGCGTCGATCAGGGGATCCAGACGCCCGTCCATGATGACGTCGAGCTGGTGGAGGGTGAGGCCGATGCGGTGGTCGGTGACGCGGTTTTGAGGGAAGTTGTAGGTGCGGATCTTTTCGCTGCGGTCGCCGCTGCCCACCATGCTGCGGCGCTCGGCCCCGATCTGGGCGCGCTGCTTTTCCATCTCCATCTCGTAGAGGCGCGAGCGGAGCACACGCAGGGCCTTGGCCTTGTTCTTGATCTGGGACTTTTCGTCCTGGCAGGAGACGACCAGGTTGGTGGGCAGGTGGGTGATGCGCACCGCCGAGTAAGTAGTGTTCACCGACTGTCCGCCAGGGCCGGAGGAACAGAAAGTGTCGATGCGGATGTCCTTGGGATCGATCTGCACCTCCACCTCGTCGGCTTCGGGCAAGACCGCCACGGTGACCGCCGAGGTGTGCACGCGGCCTTGCTGTTCGGTGACGGGCACCCGCTGCACGCGATGCACGCCGCTTTCGTATTTGAGCTTGCTGTAGACCCGCTCGCCGCTGACCAGGGCGATGACTTCCTTGAAACCGCCGATCGAGGACTCGCTCACGGAGCTGATCTCCACCTTCCAGCCTTGCGACTCGGCGTAGCGGGAGTACATCCGGAACATCTCGGCGGCGAACAGCGTGGCTTCGTCGCCGCCGGTGCCGGCACGGATCTCGAGCACGACGTTCTTTTCGTCGTTAGGATCCTTGGGAAGCAGCAGGATTTTGAGCTCCTGTTCGAGCCGCTCCAGCTCCGGCTCCAGGCGGGCCAGTTCTTCGGTGGCCAGGCGCCGCAGCTCCGGTTCGGAGTCCTCCAGCATCTGTCGCGCCTGGCGGGCGTCGTTGTCCGCTTTCTTCCACTCGCGGTACTTGGCGACCACCTCGGAGAGTTCGCTATGGGACTTGGCGACGGTCCGGTAACGCTCCGGATCGGCGATGACCGAAGGATCGGCCATCTGGCGAGCCAGCTCTTCAAACCGCGCTTCGATTTCGTCGAGTTTTTCCCGGTATTGCATGGACCGTTGCTCAGGCCAACACCAGCCGCCCGCCCTGCGCCCGTTCCAGAGCCATAGCTCCCTGCAAGGCGCGGACCGCCACTTCCAGCTGCTGGTCATCCGGCGGCTGGGTGGTGATGCGCTGGAGCCAAAGGCCGGGACGGGTGAGAACCGCCAGCCAGGAGTCGCGGTGCTTGGCCGCAAGGCGGATCATCTCATAGCTTACCCCGGCGATGAGGGGCAGCAAAAGGATCCGCAGCGCGAACTTCGCCCAGAAACCCTCGAAGGGGATCAAAGCGTAAACGAGGATGGCCACCACCATCACCACCAAGAGAAAGCTGGTGCCGCAGCGGGGGTGCAAAGTGGAAAACATCCGGGCGTTGTTCACGTTCACCTCCAGCCCGGATTCGAAGTTGGCGACGACTTTGTGCTCGGCGCCGTGGTACTCGAAGACGCGGCGGATCTCCTTCCAGCGCGAGACCCCGTAAAGGAATCCCAGAAACAGGAGCAGGCGGATCACCCCATCGGTGAGGTTAAAGGCGATGCGGCCCTCCACCACCGGGAGCCACTGCTCCAAATAAGTGGTCAAGTAGAGCGGGACGAACTTGTAAAGGAAGATGAAAAACGCAAAGGAAAAGGCCAGATTCAGGCCCATCATCCACGGCGAAATCTCTTCGCGCCTCCCGGCGGAGGGCTCTTTGGCCGCAGCGACGTTGGCGGAGTAACGCAGGGCCTTAATGCCGAGAACCATCGCCTGCCCCAGTGCGCCCATGCCGCGTAACACCGGGTATTGAAAGACCGGGTACTTCTCGGAGACTTTCGACACCTGCATTTCGTCGGTGACGATCGCGCCACTCGAGTGCCGCACGGCGACGCAGTAACTGTGCGGCGCGCGCATCATGACGCCTTCCATGACGGCCTGGCCGCCTACGAGAACTTCGTCGTCCGCCTTAAGCCAAACCGCGGCGTGCAACTGTGCAAAACTGCGAAGAACCCAGTGGATAGACAAAACCTCGAACCGCTCCTGCAATCAGTATAGCGAAGGCCGGCGCCTCGAAAGCCCGCCGCGGTCTTATCGCTTCCCCGCCGGAGGCTGCAAGCCTGGCTACGGCTTGGCGGCCGCCGGTTTCGCGGGCGTGGCCGCAGGCTTGGCAGCGGCCGGCGCAGGTGTGGAAGGAGCGGCGGCTGCGCCCGGCACGGGATTGAACTTGTCGAACAGCGCCACGACGTCGTTGGTGATATCGGCGGCTTCGGCCACGTAGACCACCGGGGTTTGCGGCGAGCCGATGTCCAGGATCAGCGTGTAGCCGTTATCTTTGGCGTAGCGGTCCACGACGACCCGCATCTTGGCGTAGAACTCTTGCAGGATCTTGTCCAGATCCTGTTGGTAGTCTTGCTGGGCGTCTTCAAAGTCCCGGTTCAGTTTGCGGGTCTTTTCGTTGATCTCATCATTGAGCTTCTGCCTAGCCTCGTCGCTGAGGGTGCTGGAGCTCTTGACGAGCTGCTCGCGCAGCGCGTTGATTTCGTTCTGGCGTTTCTCAAGCTCTTTGCGCTGCGGCTCGTACCGCTGCTGCAACTCGGTGAGGGCTTTCTGGCCCTGCTGGGTTGAGCTGATGGCGCCTTCAAAATGAATCACTCCAACTTTGGCAGGCTGCGATGCCCCCTGCGCCCAGCTCAGCGAGGCCAGGATCAGCAGGGCGGCGAAGACGAACATAGGTGACGTTTTCACGCAAAAACTCCTGAGAATGGATTCGATGGTAACACAACCGCCCGTCCGCAGCATCAGAACGTCCGCCCGATCGTGAACCGGAAGGTCCGCGCCTGCTCGAAGAAGGGCACGACCGGCGCGGTGTCGTTGATTGCCCGAATGTAGGTGGCCCGGTTCGGGAAAAAGGAACGGTCCGCGGCGATAGGCGGCTGGAAAACGGTCCGGACCCGCAGGGGGTTATAGGCCCAGTAGATCCGGAAGGGCGCGTTCACAACCGGCATGATGACCTGAAACTCCACCCCGGTGGAAGCCCGCGCCTGTTGCAAACCTTTGGCGATGAGGGCCCGGCCGCTGAAGTTCGCCTGCGGGAACTGTAGGTTCAGCGAATCGGTGCGGTCCTGATTCATGGTGAGCTGGCTGGGCCGGATAATCTTGTTGGCGCCGATATCGAAGAAGGCGGCGATGGTGACCGGTCCGGCGATGGGGATGCGGTATTCGAAATTTCCGATCAGTTGCGTATCGCCGCCCGGCTGAGTGAGCTGGTAAATGGGGATGGTTTGCAGCACCGGCGCGTTGGTGGGCTTGCCGTCGACGATGACTTTCTGAAGCCGCTGCGTGCCGTCGTCATTGAGGACGAAGACCTGGGCCGTGCTGGGCACGAAAGCCAGGGGGCTGATGCCCCAAATGTCGAAGCCGCGGACGTCCTGCTCGCCGCCGATCCAGAAGCGGTTGAAGGGGGGCGCCTGCCTGCCGCCGTAGCCGCTGACGTGACTGCCCATGGCCCGCATGCCGATCACATGGCCTTGCTTCAGTCCGCGGCGGAAGTAAGTCATGCTGATGGTCGGCCGGATCATGTTGACGTTTCCGCCCAGGAAGCTTCCGGCAAACTCGGTCGAAATGAACAGGCTGCGGCCGCGGCTGGGAGTCATGGGGTGGTCGACGGTGTTGTAAGAATAGGACGGGATGATCTTGCTGGTGCGGATTCCGGTGAGGGAATTGGGCCCGCCGATGCCGCTCTGGAAGTTCAGATATTCGAAATAGGACTTTGAGGCGGGCGTCAGGGTGGTGATGTTGGAGATGTCGAGGCCGTAGGTGATGCCGACCCGCGCGAAGGTGCGCTTGAGAGGGTAGCTGGTGAAGATCGTGAACCCGTAGCCGTTGGAGACGTAATTCAGCAGATTGTCCGTGCCCAGGGCCCGGTAAAGCGGCGTCAGGTCCCGTCCGGAGAGCAAGGAGACTTCCCTGCCCTGGTCGAAGTTGAAGCGCTGGGTGTAGATCGTAAAGCCCAGGCTGATCGGCCGGTCAAGGAAGTACGGCTCGGTGAACCCGAAGGTGACGCTGCGCAGCCGGTCGCCGAGCTGCGATTCGATGCTCAGCGTTTCGCCCAGCCCCAGGAAGTTGTTGGTGGCGTAATTGAAGCCGATGAAGCTGCCGGCGATGCCGGAAACCCCGCCCTGAAGGCCGACCGAGTTCTTGCCGCGTTCTTTGACCTTCAAAGTGATGTCGACGGTGTTCGTGCGCGGATCGCGGCGGATGTCGGCGGCTTCCTTCTCCTTGAGGACTTCGAAATAGCCGAGCTGGTTCAGGCGCAGGATGCTGAGATCCCACAGGTGGGTGTTATAGACGTCTCCCTCATCGATGAGCAGCTCGCGGCGGATGACCCTGTCGCGGGTGGTGGTGTTGCCGGAGAAGTCGATGCGGCGGACGAAGAACTGTTTTCCTTCGTCGATGTTGAAGGTCAGGTTGAGGGTATCCGAACCTGGAGGGATGTCGAAGTCCGGCTCCGGCACCATGTCGATGTAGCCGTACATTCCGTACAGCTTCTGAAGTTCCTCCATGCCCTTGCGCAGCTTCTCGGTCGAGAAGTAGTCGCCCGGCTGCATCTTGAACACCTGGCTGAGCAGGTAGTCCTGGGTTCGGAAGAGCTTCATGCCAGCGAAGGTGACCTTGCCGAGCTTGTAGCGCCGCCCCTCCTCCACCTGGATAGTGATATCCACCCGCTTACCCGGGCGGTTCAGGTAGAAAGGCGCCACCCGGAACTTTCCGCCGCCGACGTCCCGGTGGACGATTTTGTAGTCGATGGCACGCGCCGTGAAATAGCCCCGGACCTGGTAGAAATTCCGGAGCATGTCCATGTCCATGTCCAGCTTGGTGGAATCGAACGCCTTGGAAAAGATGTTCTCGAGCAAGATCGAGCGGGGAATGCCGATCGGGCGCAGATTGCGCATGGAGCGGATCACGGCGCGGTCTTTGAAGGCCTGATTCCCCTCGATGTTGATCTTGCCGACCTTGACCTTGGGCCCCTCGTCGACGTGGAAGGTAATCGCGAGGCTGGAGGGAGGGACCTGGGTCAACTCCGGACGCACGGTGGCGAACTGGCGACCCCGTTCAGCCAAAAACTCCTCAAGTACGACCTTGGCCCGCTGGACTTTACTGGGGTCGTACATGGACTCCACGCTGAGCCCGACCTTGCGCTCCTTGAAGCGGTCCAGAATCTCCGAGACGGTCACCGATTTGATGCCCTCGTAGCGGATGGTGCGGACCATCTGCCGCTCGGTGAGGACGAAGCGGACGATCTGACCGGTCTTTCCGGGTTCCACTTCCAGCCGGATGTCGTCGAAGCGGCCCATGTTCCACAAGGCCATGAAGTCGCGGCGGAGGGCGTCTTCGTCCAGAACGTCGCCGCGCTTGGAGAAGATGCGCGCGCGGAGGGTGTCGGCGGGCACGCGCCGCGCGCCGCGGAATTCGATGGCCTCAATTACGTTTTCGACCGCCTGCGGCGGAGGCGCCTCTTCGACCGGTTTGGGCGCTTCGAACGGGGATGGGGGTTTTGCGCCCGGCGTAGGCTTGGGCGCTTGAGCCTCCGGTTTGGCAGGCTCGGCTGGGGCGGGAACAGGCTCAAAGGGGCTTTGCCTCTGCTGGGGACCCGGCGCACCTTGCTGGGCGAGGGCCGCCGCGAAAGCAAGGCATAAGCACACCGAGACGTTGCGCGCTCCGCGCAGCCTCTCGAACCTCATTCGAAGCTAATTCCTTTCCACTCTGCGCCAATGGAATGACGCATCCCAAGCGCAGGCCGTTTCATCCGGTTGATCCCCCGCGGGGATCTGCGCGAAACCACATTCTACCTTGTTCCCGCCGAGGCTCACAACGAGCTGTTTTCCTTGGCGCCGGAGTGCGCCGCCGAGTCCACGGTGCGCAGCTCCCTCAGCAGGCTGCGCCGGAACGGGCCATGCATCGAACCCAACAGCGCGCCAAACAGCAGGTGCCCGGAAAGCGCGCCGGCTCCGTCGAAAAAATCGTGCCTTTCCGGCAAGCGCAGCAAGACGTGCCAGCCATAGTACATCAGCAAGCCGGCCAGGATTCCGAACAGCACCGATCGGCGGCGGGCGTTTATCCGGCTGGCCAGCAGACCGTAGCATGCCCCGGTCAGCCCGGAAGCCACCAAGTAAACTGCGGAGCCGGCCAAAAAGCTCCGCCAGCTCCAGTAGGGCAATGCCGACGAACGGTAGAAGGCCGCAGCCAGCGAGAGCGGCGTCTCCCACGCCCCGCGGCCGGCCAATGCCGACACCCCCATAAACCAGCCCAAAGCCGCGACTCCGGCCACGATTCCGGCCTGGAGTCCCGCCAAAGCCGACCACCCGGCTGTTGCGGGGCTGAGCGAATCGGAGCCGACGGCGCTCATCGGCCTTCGCCTCGAAGGCGCGCCGGCGCCGCTCGAAGCGCGGAGCAGCCGCGCGGCTGGGTCTCCCGCCTCCGGAGGTGCTGCGGCACGCGGGCAGCTCTGCCTGCGGCCGGCCCTTGTGCTGCGCAGCGATAGGTGGTCCGGTCAGGCGGGTTCGACATCCTCAGGCTTTTCCGTTTTCTCTTTGTAGTAGTAACCGGAGTAATAGTAAGTATACTTACTGTACAGCTCCCCGGCCCGAGCGCCGTTGGCCACAATACCCAAGACATTGTTCTCGCACAGAGATTGCAGAGCGCGCGTGACGCTGTCGATCGTCGTCACGCCCAGGCGGACCACCAAAATGATCCCGTCGGTGACCGTGGCCAGCAGGTTGGCGTCGGCGGCGAACAACAACGGCGGCGTATCCAGCAGCACCCAGTTAAAGACCAGGCGCAACTGGTCCAGCAAGGCTTTGGTCTCGGGCAGGTTCAGAATCTCGAGGGGGTTCAGAACCGGCGAGCCGGCCGGCATCAGGTAGAGATTCGTCCCCTCTATGCGGCGGATGGCCTCCGAAAGCTGCGCTTTGCCCAGCAGCACATCGGTGGCCCCGGGGGCCCGGTCAAACTGGAAGGTGTTGTGGAGCACCGGCCTGCGAAAATCGAAATCGGCGAGCAGCGTGGGGTTGTCCTTAAGCTGGGCCTCGGCCAGCGCCAGATTCACAGCCGTGAACGACTTGCCCTCGGCCGGGCAGGAGCTGGTGACCACAACCGTGTGAATGGGCTGGAGCTTTTGCAGGTGGTTCAGTCGGGTGCGCAGGGTCCGGAACTCCTCACTGTGGGCGTCGCTCGGGCGGCTGGGGTCGATCAGAAACACCCCTGGGGCTGGGGTGTAGGGGATTTCAGGGATCTCCGAGAGCAGGTCGGGAAGCTGCTCGCTAGGCATCGGGACGGGCGCCAATTGCCTCTTTTGTTTGTCGCTTTCCTTGGCCGCCCGCCGCAAAGCGTCATGTACTCGGCTCATCCACCCTCCCCGCATCCCGCGGGCCAACCGGCGCCGCGGCAGTCGTCTTCATGCATCCGTCCTCAAGAGCTCTTCGTGTAGTAATAATAAACCGAACCGAGCATCAGAATAAATCCCGCCAGACAGGCGGTCGTCCAATAGACCCAAGCCAGGCGCCGCTTCCGTTGCAGAGCCAGATCGCTTTCCACCAGAGGCACACTGCCCAGGATCGGCAGCCCCGTGTAGGCCTTCACGTCCTTCAGGTTTTTGAGGGACGTGTCTTTCAGCTCGCGCGCCCCGGCCAGGAACACGCCGCAGATGAGCCCCAGCATGGTTCCCGTGATCACGATCATCCAGCGGTTCGGCTCCCAGGGGGTCTGGGGCAAGGAGGCCGGCTCCAGAACCTCCAAGATTTCGCCCTGCTGCTGCCGCTCCAAGTCGGTCGCCATCGCCGACTGGCTGCTTTTGATCATCAGGTCTTCGTATTCCTTGCGGGCGATGGCGTAGTCACGGGTGAGCTGCACGTACTCCCGCTCGCCGAGCGGAATGGCGTCGATGCGGTCTTGGACGATCTTCTGCTGCTTGTTCAGACGGGCCTGTTCGGCGACAAACTGCTCGATCTCCTTGTCCTTGGCGGCGATCAGGGCCCGCAGCCGCTCGATGTCGGCCTCATACTGGCGTTGCTCGCGGCTCTTTACGACCGGCTCGGCCGGCGCAGCTGGTGCGGGCTTCTGTTGCTGCTCCTGCTTCAACAACGCGTCGCGCTCCTGCCGTAGCCCCGCCAAGAGCGCCTCGGTCCGGCGCACGTCGGGATGATTGTTCGTGTACTGCTCGCGGAGGCCCGCCAGCCGCGTTTCCGTGTTCAGGATCTCGCGTTCCAACTGCACCAGCCGCTCGTTCTTGCTGGTGGTCTCCAAAGGACTGCTGGCGGCGGCCGCGGCCAGCAAGTTTTGCAGCTGATCCTGGGTGATGCGGAGCTGATTCTCTAACAGCAGCTTCTCCTGGGTGGCCCGGTTCACCGAAGACATGGCGCTGGCGATCTGCGTGTCCAGCGCCCGCAGTTGAGCCAGGTTGGACTCGAGTTGCTCCGGCAGCTTTCCGGCGAAGGCGCGCTTGTATTGCTCCACCTTGGCCTCAATGGCGTCCAACTTCTGTTTGGCCGCATCCACCTTTTCCTTCAGGAACCGGGTGGTGGTTTCCGACTCCGTGGTGCGGCGCTGGAGCGTCTCGGTGGTCAAGCTTTCGACGATGGAGCGGACCACCTTCTGGGCGTCATAACGGTTTTCGTAAGAAAACGACACCCGGAAAGCGGTGGCCATCGGACGGCCGTCTACCGGCTCGCGGACGCTGGTGACCGGGCGCATTTCGATCCGCCGCCGCATCTCCTCGATCAGGTCCTCATCGGGCACCCGGCCGCGTTTCCTGGGGTAAAGATTGAAGGTCTGAATCAAGTTTTGCAGCCGGTCCCGGCTGGTCACCTGCTGGTAGAAGGCTGCCAGCCGCTGTCCGACCTGAAGGTTGACGTTGGTGGCGACAAAACGCTCCGGCACCGCCGGAGGAACAATGCGGATCGTCGCCTCCGAGGTGTAGGTGTCCGGCCAGAGGAAGGCCACTACAACCGAAAACACTACGCCCGCCAGGGCCGGCCCGGCGATCCAAGACTTGTGCCGCCGCACGACGTCGATATAGTCGTCGAAGTCCATGGGGCGCCGGCGCACGCTGTATGATTCTGTATTGGGCTGCATGAGTTGTCCGTACGCTCCTCAGATCTAGTCGGGAACGGTAATGATGTCTCCGCTCTCCAAATAGATGTTCTGGACCATGTTCCGGCCGCGGATCACATCGCGGTAGTTAAACTTGTACCGCTTCGGCCCGCGCATGATCACGATATTGCGGGCGTCGGCGAACTCCCGTAAACCGCCGGCGATGGCGATGGCTTGCAGCACCGTGGTGGGCACCACCAGCGGATACTGGCCCGGGCGGTTCACTCCGCCGATGATGAAGTACTTTTTGCTGTTGACCGTGGCCACCGACACGGTCACCGAAGGTTTGGTGATGAACTCCTCGTAGGCCTTGGTGATCTCGACTTCCAGTTGCTTGGGCGTGAGCCCGCTGGCCTTCACATCCTGTTTGAGCAGCGGCAGCGTGATCATGCCATCCGGGCGCACCAGGTACTGGCCCGACAACTCGGGCTCCCGCCAGACCATGATGCGCAGCACGTCTTCGGCCCCGATGATGTAAGTGTTCGGATCCACCGGCTCGCCCACCGCTTTGCGCAGCTCTTCATCGCTGGGGGGCGGGGGTTGTTGCGCCGGGGGTGGGGTCTTGGTCGGCGGTTCTCCTTGAGCTGCCCATGCGGCCGGCAGGCTAGCTATCAGGAATAGGCATAGCAGGAAAATCGGAACGGCTCGGTCCGGCCGCAGGCCTAAAGACATTTGATTCCCCTTCGGAATTGAGAAAAAAGCCATGGCTGGTGAGGCCGTTCGCCTGTGCCAACAGGCAGATCGCCAACCTACACTCATTCTACACGAATCAGTGGCCCGCAGGCGTTCCATCCAAAGCCCATCCGCGAGCCGCGGGCTCGCCTCCTCTAGGCTACATTCTACAAGCGAATGCTCCGGTTTCCATAGTACCAGGAAGGCTGCTTGGTACCAGGGCGGACGGCGGACCTTGGCTAAGCGGTCGAGGGAGGGTTAAAAGCCGAACGCCAGCCCGAAGGAGAATTCCTGCTGGCGGATCGCCCCGCCGGCCTTCCTAACGTCGTCGAAGCGCAGCTCGTAAGGCTTCCCCGTCAGGTAGTCCCGCACGTCGGCCCGAAGCAGCAGATTCCGGGACAACAACAGCTTGATGCCGCCGCCGTAGTTGAAGCCGTAGTTGCGGGTTCCAATCCCGCTCCAGCCGGCAATCTTGGGGTTCTCATGCTGGGCCGCGTGCAGCCCCACGGTCAGATACGGCCGGATCCGGCTCCCTCGGGGCATCATGTAGGAAAGGAAGTTGTAGCCCACCTGGGCAATGCGAACCTTGGTGTCAACCGGCGATCCGTTGCCGTTTTCGTCATAAACGATGGTGTGCACCCCAACGCGGTTGTAGAAACCGAACAGTTCGTGTCCGTAGTAGCCGCGCGTGTTCAGCGTCAGCCGAACCCCCAGCCCATAGCCGTTGCGGAAACTTGTCTCGTTGTCCCGCGGCTCGTCGGGATTGTTCGAGCCCAGCTCCTCACGGCTCATCCGGGCCACGGACCGGCCCGCATAGACCTCGTACCTTTGAGCCAGCGCCTGACTCAGACACGCCAGCAGCGCCAGAACCGCACAGATGGGGTATTTCATATCATTAGACGGAAGGACCCATTATAGCTTGAGCCTCTGCGGCGCCGCCCGGCTGCATCTCTTTGAGCCGCTTCCAAAGCAGCGCCACGGGCAGGCCGACCACGTTGAAATAGCACCCCTCGATGCGGTCAATGAACTTTGAGGCAAGCCCTTGGATCGCGTATGCGCCGGCCTTGTCCATCGGCTCGCCGCTGGCCACGTAGGCGGCGATCTCCTCTTCAGTGAGAGGGACGAACCGGACGCGGGTAGTTTCGCTGTCCACAATCAACCGGCAGGATGTTCGCAGGCAAATGCCGGTGACCACCTCGTGCGTACGGCCGGACAAAGCGCGCAGCATGCGGACGGCGTCGGCCGGATCCCGCGGCTTGCCCAGGATTTGCCCCTCCACAACGACGACCGTGTCGGCCCCCAAAACGATTTCATTCTCAGAACAGGGCACGGCTTGCGCCTTTTGGCCCGCCAACCGGCGGGCGTGTTCGACTGCTGCTTCGCCCTCATAGGGTTCCTCCGGGATGTCGGCGGGCCGCAGCACGAACGGGATGCCGGCGCGCGACAAAAGCTCCTGCCGGCGAGGCGAACGGGAGGCAAGGACCAGCATAATTCGCATGGTACAATGAAGCCTCTCCCGAACCATGGAGCGAGCCGGAAAACTTCTGGCGAAGATCAAGCTGCCGCCTGGGACCATTAGCCCGGAGGCCGTGGCCAAGGCAGCGTGGCCGGCGGCCGTCGGCCCCCGAATCGCTGCGCGGACAGAGGCCGTGGCTCTAATCGCAGGCAAGCTCGTGGTGGAAGTGGAAGACGCCGTCTGGCAGCGGCAATTGTTCACCCTGAAGGGACAGATTCTCAAGCGCCTGGAGGACGTGGCGGGCGCAGGCGCTCCCAAGGATGTGGAGTTCCGGGTGCGCCCCCTGCGGCGGCCCGTGCAGGCGGCGCCCTCTCTCCGGTCTGCCGATGAGGCCGACAGCATTGCCGACCCGCAACTGCGCGTCTTGTACCGGCAGCAGCGCCGCAAGAGAACCGCATGAAGATTACCGAGCAACAAGTCCGCTACGTGGCGGAGCTGGCCAACCTGCGGCTCACCGATGAGGAAGCCGTCCGGTTCCAAAGCGACCTGAACGAAATCCTCGAGCACATGGACAAGCTCAACGAGCTGGACACCACGGAAGTGGAGCCGATGGCTCAAGTCTTATTCGAAGCCGGCGAGACCGCCACGCTGCGTGAAGACGTCGAGCTCCCCGTGCTCGGCCCCGAGGTGGCGCTGGCCAACGCGCCGCTGGCCGGGGCCGGGTGCTTCAAGGTTCCCAAGGTAATCGAGAGGTGAGCAGTGGAGATCGCGCGGCTCACCATCCCTCAGATCCTCGAAGGGCTTCGCCGGCGGCAATTCCGCGCCGTGGAACTAGCCTCGCAGGCGCTCCGCTTCGCTCAAGCCGAGAACCCCAAGACCAACGCCTACCTTCATTTCTGCCCTGAGCGGGCCATCGCGGCGGCGCGCAAGGTGGATGAAGCCGTCGAGCAAGGCCAGCCGCTCGGACCTCTGGCCGGAGTTCCGGTGGCCGTCAAAGACGTCATCCTTACCAAGGGGGTCCGCACCACGGCTGGTTCGCGTTTGCTGGCCAACTATATTCCCCCTTACGACGCCACCGCCGTGGTCCGCCTGGAAGAGGCGGGGGCCGTCATCCTCGGCAAGACCAACTGCGACGAGTTCGCCATGGGCTCTTCCAATGAGAACTCGGCTTTCGGAGCCGTCCGCAACCCGGTGGATCCGGAGCGCGTGCCCGGCGGATCCAGCGGCGGATCGGGCGCCGCGGTGGCCCAAGGCACGGCGGTGGTGGCCCTGGGTTCCGATACGGGCGGATCGATCCGGCAGCCGGCCTCGTTCTGCGGCGTGGTCGGAATCACGCCGACCTACGGGCGGGTGTCGCGATACGGTCTGATTGCTTTTGCCAGCTCGCTGGACCGCATCGGTCCGTTCGCGCGGAATGTGCGGGACGCGGCGGTGCTGCTCGGGGTGATCGCCGGACGGGACGAGAGGGATGCGACCTCGGCCTTCGCGCCCGTACCCGATTACACGGCGCAACTGGAAGGCGGGGTCCGCGGGGTGCGCGTCGGCTTACCCCGGGAGTATTTCCGGGATCTCAGCAGCGAGACCGGCGAACGGATCCTGCGCGGCGTGGAAACGCTCAAGAAACTGGGCTGCGAAATCTCGGACGTCAGCCTGCCCACGACGGACTACGCTATCGCTTGCTACTACATCCTCTGCACGGCGGAGGCCAGCTCCAACCTCGCCCGCTATGACGGCGTGCGCTACACCATGCGCTCCAAGGAGGCGTCTACGCTCATCGATATGTACCGCAACACGCGCGGTGAAGGGTTCGGCGCGGAGTGCAAACGCCGCATCATGCTCGGAACTTACGTACTGAGCGCCGGCTACTACGACGCTTACTATCTGAAAGCGCAGAAAGTGCGGACCTTGGTCGCCCGGGATTTCGCCCAAGCCTTCGAGAAGGTCGACGCCATCGTCGCTCCTGTCTCCCCCTTCCCCGCGTTTAAGCTCGGCGAGAAAATCGCCGACCCGCTGGAGATGTATCTTTCGGACATCTACACCATCACCGGCTCGCTGGCCGGCCTGCCCTGCATGAGCGTCCCGTGCGGCCGCACGGCCTCGGGCTTGCCCGTCGGAATGCAGATCCTCACCCGCCACTTCGATGAGCTGGGGATGTTGCGCTTGGCCTATGCCTTCGAGCAGGCCGGCGGCCCCGAAGCCTGAATCTTTCCCCGCCTGTTCCGCATCTCTAAGCCTAGGAGAACGAGATGCCATTCACACTGCCAAACCTGCCTTACGCCTTCGACGCGCTCGAGCCGTACATCGATAAAATGACCATGGAAATCCACCACGGCAAGCACCATGCGGCTTATGTGGCCAACTTGAATAAGGCCCTGGAGTCTGCGCCGGATCTGGCGGGCAAGCCCCTGGAAGAACTGCTGGCCAACGGAGTCGCCCTGGTTCCGGAAAGCATCCGCACCGCTGTTCGCAACAACGGCGGAGGTCACATCAATCACGCCATGTTCTGGACCATCATGGGTCCCAACGCCGGCGGCGAACCGACCGGCAAATTGGCCGAGGCCATACGGAGCGTGTTCGGCGGCTTCGACCTCTTCAAGGAGAAGTTCACTGCGGCTGCTATGGGCCGCTTCGGCTCCGGCTGGGCTTGGCTCGTAAAGGATGCAGCGGGCCGGTTGGACATCTACTCCACAGCCAATCAGGACAGTCCCATCATGGAAGGCAAGTTCCCGGTCATGGGCATTGACGTCTGGGAACATGCCTACTATCTCAAGTATCAAAACCGCCGGGCCGACTACGTGAACGCTTGGTGGAACGTCGTCAACTGGAAAGAGATCGAGAAGCGGTATCTGGGTTGAGGCCGCCGGGCGCCTGGGTGCGCCTACAGGGCCTTCCACCGGAGGGGGACCTCCGGCGGCGCGCAAGCGTTTAGGGAAACACCTTCCGCTTGGTTCCGCCGGAGGTTTTGTATTTCTGGGGTATGCTTCAAACCGCTGCTGTGCAATCAGCAAAGAAGCCTGGGGCGGCTGACTGAAAACACCGGGCATGGCTCGCCCATCCCACGGTTTTCCCAAACGAGGTGCCGGCCGGAACATTGGCAGGCCGGCAAAGTTGGGAGATGGGTGCTGTCCAAATCAGTAGCCGGCCATCCTACCGCGCGCTGGTGATGTGAGCAGACCGCGGCCAACGGTGCTGCCCACGCCGGCCTTACCACTCCGGCCCCAGTTCCAAAGGCGCAGCACATCTCGTGCACCGAAGGGACCCGGCCCAACTGGCAAAACAGCATTGCCACGAGCCGGCTCCGACTGGTGAAGCCACCGGCATGACGCTCGGTTTGGTGCTCCTTCACAGCCCGCTCGAATTCGGTACGGGGAACAGTCGCAACAACGGGGAGAAAATGCTGCATACTCGATTCATGGTTGAGTTACCGGAGTTTTGAGATTGGTTCTTGGCGAACCCAATCCAGGCGATCCGAGGCTCAGCCTGCTCACGCCCCGGGACCGGCCACGGGCAGCCTATGGCTACGACGCTAATTTGCACAAGAGTGGGAATGGCGGGCGTCAGCGTCTGCACCATGGACCTATCGGGGGCGCTGGGCAATGCCGCGCGCTCGGCCGATGCCGACGCCCGTGTCACGGCCAAGATCGAAGAAACCCGGACTTGCGCCAACGCTTCCTTCGTGCCGGACCGCCGGCCCACGCCCATGAGAACTATCTCGGCTGGCAGACGTACTTACACCAAGGCTAATCAGACCGAATCAGGAGGTAACGTATGAAGAAAACTAGCACGACCCTGTTTCCCCCGCGAACTTCCGCCGGCCCGCCGGCGAAGTTTGCAGCCCATTTCCGGCTCGCGGCCGCCCTGCTTGCCCTCCTGGCGGGCCCGCTGTGGATCCAACCCCTTCAGGCCCAACCTGCCCCGCCAGATCCCCGTCCCCGCGTCATCGTGACCACCGATGGTGAGATCGACGACCGGTGCTCCTTCATCCGGTTCCTGACATACGCCAACGAATTCAACATCGAGGGCATGATCTACAGCAGCTCGCGCTTTCACTGGCTCGGCCATACCTGGAGCGGCGTCGAGTGGATCCACGCCCAGATCGAGCTTTATAGCCGGGTCTACGACAACCTCAAGAAACACGCCGACGGCTGGCCGTCTCCCGACGAACTCAGGTCCAAGGTCTATGTTGGGAACATCTCCAACGTGGGCGAGATGGAGTTGGACACGCCTGGCGCCGACCGCATCGTGAAGGTCCTCCTCGATGACCAGCCGGGGTCCGTCTACCTCCAGGCCTGGGGCGGCACCAATACCATCGCCAAAGCGCTCGCCAAGATCCAAAAGGAGCATCCCGACCAAATGGATAAGGTCAGCCGGAAGGCTGTCATCTACATCATCCACGATCAGCAGGACGAAACTTTCCGGAAGTACATCGAACCCAACTGGCCCAAGCTCCAGGTCCTGGTCAGCATCCGCCAGTTTGGCGCCATCGCTTACGATTGGCGGCGGCTCATCCCCCTGCCTCATCGCATCTTCTTTGAGCGCCCCTGGCTGGTGGGCAATGTCATCTCCGACCGCGGCCCTCTGGCCGGCGCTTACGAGTCGGAGAACGGCGCGTTTCGCTCGGAGGGCGATTCACCCTCGTTCATGCACCAGATCGAGGTCGGGCTGCGCAGCCTGGAACACCCCAGCTACGGCGGTTGGGGCGGGCGGTTTGTTGAGGAAAAACCCGGAGTGACCAACGTCTGGCGGGACGCGCAGGATGACGGCGACGTCTACAAGCCCATCTGGCGCTGGGCCGAAGCCTTCCAGAGGGACTGGGCGGCGCGTGCCGACTGGTGCGTGAAGCCTTACCGAGAAGCCAACCACCCGCCCGTGATCCGCTTGGCCGTACCCAAGGACATCGCCGCCCGTCCCGGCAGCACGGTGCGCTTGAGCGTGGCCGGCTCCTCCGATCCCGACGGCGACACGCTGCGTTACTCCTGGTGGCAGTACCGCGAACCGGGATCCTACCCCGGCGAGGTTTCCATCCAGGACGCTTCCAGTGCGACCGCCTTGCTGCAAGTTCCCGCCGACGCCAAGCCCAGCCAGACGATTCATCTCATCGCCGAAGTTACCGATACGGGTAAGCCTCCGCTTACCCGCTACGCCCGAGTCATCGTTACTGTTCAATAGGAGGCCCGTCCGATGAAAATCCGTCTGCTTTATCTTCTGCTGGCGGCTGTCCCCCTCTCCGCCTGGGCTGCCAATTTCTCCGGCCAATGGGCCATTCAAGTCCCCCGAGCCGGTCGGGCAGACCAAATGGAAACCCTCTATCTGAGCCTGAACCACGCCGGCAACACGGTCTCAGGCCATCTCCGCACGGCTGTGCCGCCGTATACCGGCTCGCCTCTCAACACGGAGATCTGGGATGGCAAAGTGGAGGGCGACACTATTTCGTTCTACGTTTGGGTCGGCCAAGACCGGCCCGCCAAAGTCCAATACAAGGGCGTTCTGTCCGGGGATGAGATCCAGTTCACGATCACCGGCGGCGCTCCGAGTTTCAACATCCGCGGAGAACTGAATCCGCCGCCTCCCCCGAGAAAGGGAGTCGCCCGCCGTGTGCCGTGAATGGGGCGCGGCCTACAAACCGTGGACACCGGGCGGCATGCGCCGCCGCTTCTGTTTCCGGTTACGGCGCATGCGTGACCCTTGCTAATGCCAGCGCACGCTGAGAGGAGCGAAAGGCGATGATCACAGTCGAGAGTTACCCGCTCGCCGTCGTGTTGTGCGTCTTGACCATGATCTCCTGGGGCTCCTGGGCCAACACTCAAAAATTGGCCGCCCGAACCTGGCGTTTTGAGCTGTTCTACTGGGACTTTATCAGCGGCTTCCTGCCAGCCTGGATGTTTTCACGTTACCTAGTTGGCTTAGCAGCCCGTGGATAAAACCTCGCTTTGGCGGCGCGCCGATGGATGGTGGCAACGTCGCTGGTGAGCCGTCCAGGCCGTGGGCCAGCGGGATCCAACCACCACCGGACCGCGATTTACCGCGTGCATGAGACGCAAAAAGCACAAACAAAGCGCAGTAAGCTGCCCCGCCGCCTGCCGGGCCGTGCCCACCCGCAGCATCTGCCGCAAAATCAGGCTCAGATTGAAGGCCGCAGCGTGAATCAGCAGGCGCTTGGCGATGTTGTTCTTACCGCGCAAGTGCACCCGGCGCATCCCGCCGGTGTCGTACAGATGAGCGAAACTTCTCTCAATCCTTTCCGCGCGATGCCGCATCAGCGCCTTGGCGCTCCGGCTCTTCAGCCGCCGCCGGTTGGCATACACCGCCGCTTGCGCCGCCCCCTGTCCCGCCCATCGTTGCCGCTGGCGTTCCGGCTCCGCAATCAGCGTGCGCACGCCCACCTCGGCCAGTTCCTGCAACACCTGTTTGCTGTGGTACCCCTTGTCCGCCACCACCCGCTCTACGCCCACTTCGCTCACCTTCTTCACCGGCCCGGCCGCCTCCGCGCGCGCCGCCTGCCCCGCCATCCCCGTCACCACCCGGCCGGCTTCCCCCAACGTCGCCCTCAGGCTGTCCGTATCCCCGCGGTCGGCCGGCTGCACCGTCAGCGCCACCACCGCCCCCGTGTCCAGGTCCACCGCGTGCTCGGCCTTGTAGGCCAGGTGCGTGCGGCCGTCCTTCATCTTGGTGATCCGCGCCTCCGGATCGTGCCGATTCACCCACTCCCGGTTCGACAACGACTTCTTCCGCTTGCGGTCAAAACGCTGCTGCTGGGCCGGGGTCGGCTCCTCGATGCCCTCGGCCTGCATCAGTTGCCGCACGTAGTCGTCATAGCCGGCCCCGTGGTCCCGCCGCACGATCGACTTCAGCGCCGCGTTGGCTTCCAGCGTGGTCGCGTCCACCCCCAGGTTCTTGCCGCTCAGCAACCCTTCCCGCGCCAGTTGCTTCAATACCCAGCGGAACACCGCCTGGTGCGTCCCCAAGCTCAGCAGCCGCCGCGTCTTGGACAGCGTCGAGTGGTCCGGCGTCCGCTCCTCCAGGCTCAGCCCCAAGAACTCCCGCAGGCTCAGCGAGTCGGAGACCCGGTAGGCGATGCCGCGCTCCGACTCGATCCCCTCGAAGTAGCCCACCAGAAAGCAGCGGAAGTAGACCCCCGGGGCGATGGACGGGCGGCCCATGGTCGGGGCGTAGTACTTGCGGCAGATCTGTTCGACGTAGGCATCGAAGTTGGCTCGGTCCAAGATCTCGTTCACCCGGCGGTAGAAGGGGTGAGAGCCGTGAGCCCGCAAGTGGCTGGTGTCGACCCAAAGGGAGGCCTGTTTCGGTTTGCGTCTGCCAAGCGCCATGCCCCAATTATCCCGTCAAAACATTTTCAGTTCAAGATGTTTTTGCGACTTTATCCACGGGCTGATAGGCCGAGTTGCCGAACCACTGCGTCATCAACGGCCACACGGGGTTTCGGAAGCTCAGCGCGTTCATGACGTAAAAAGGCGAGCTGAGAACCCAGGCCGCTGCCCCTCCGGCCGCGAATTGGGCAAATGCCCGCTGCGGAAGTTGGTTCAGGTAAAAACGGATCAGCACCAGCAGCGTCACCGCCAGGCCGATGGCGATAGCCTGGTACCGGCTCTGCGCGCCGATCCAGGCCGCAAAACCTAACAGCAAATACGCTTTCCCGTCGGCCTCCTGCGGCAGCGTCAACAGCACAACCACCGTGAGCGCCACCAGCAGCAGATACATCTCGGCGAAGGCGGTGGTTGCCATTTTGAGCACATAGGGCTGAAAAACAAACAGACCCGTGAGCAGGAACGAAGAACCCGCGCCGCCGAGCCTTTTGGCAGCCCAGGCCAGCGTCAGCGCCGCAATAATCCACACCCCGAGGTTGACAAAGTGCGCTGCCTGCGGAAGTCCCCAATGCTCAAAGGGCAGGTAATTCAGAGTCCAGCCGAAGGGGAAGCTGAAGTGCAGGTCCGGAATGGCGGTCCACCGGCCCTCGATGTCGATTTGCCGGATGTGGCCCAGGTGATACCGCATTACGTCGGCGTCGCGCGGCGGACAGCACGCCAGCGTCCAAGCCCAGGCAAGAAGGACAACACTCACCATGCGCACCGCGCGGCGCCCGCTTGTAAGCTGGGCGTAGATCTGCGCCAGGCCCCTTATTTCCTGCCAGGCGCGCTTGCCGCCGAAGAGCAAGCCCAAACCGCTCGCGATGAAGGTGCCAGCCAGAGCCCACCGGATTCCGGCCGTCGCGGAAAGCACGGCGAGCAAGAATCCCGTGATGCCGCTGCCGGCGAGCAAGGCGCACGCGGAGCTGACGGGTGGCGCCGCTTTGCCCCGCACAACGAGCGAGCCCAGCGCAATCCAGGCGATTAATTGCACCGCCGCCCACACACTGGCAACCGCACCAGCGGCCACGGCGGACATGCTCCCGGTTTATCACGAAACCAGCCTGCCGTGGAGCATGCCGCCAGGCTTGCCATGCCGGTGGCCGCGCCGGCAGAGCAACGTACACGAACTGCAACGGGCTCCAAAACACCATCCGCCGCCAAGACTGGCAGCGTGGCCCGCAGGACTGCGGGCTCCACCTCAAGGCGCCGCCTACGCTGTGGAGCATACCGCGAGATTTGCCATGCCGGCGGCCGCGCCGGCAGAGCAACGTACACCAAGTGCAACGGGCTCCAAAACACCATCCGCCGCCAAGACTGGCGGCGTGGCCCGCAAGACTGCGGGCTCCACCCCAAGGCGCCGCCTACACTGTGGGGCAGGCTTTCTAGCCTGCGGCCGGCATTCCTGCCGGCCTTGGCCCCCTCTACCCGCCGCCCTCCGTTCCGCGAAATCTTGCGCTCTGTTGATGCTGCCCCGGCGTCTCCGCGCCCTGTCTACCCATCTCCGATTTTCTCCGTGTCCTCCGTGCCCTCTGTGGTTTTCCACCCCCGTGTC
>JAIMAR010000087.1 GCA_023511855.1 Bryobacteraceae bacterium | reverse complement strand
GTTGATGGCGATGCGCAGCTTCTGGCCCGGCGCCAGCGGCTTTCCCTTCCACTTCAAATTCACGATCCGCTGCCCGGCCGGCTTGGTCAAATCGATCTCGTAGCTCACCCCCTGCGCCATGTCGAAGTTGTAGCCCATGACGCTGCGGTTGAGGAGCGGCCCGCGGTCGCAGGCCGGCGTCGGACAGCTCAGGAAGAACCGTGCGGCGTTTTCCAGGGCATCCTTAACCATCTTGCCCGTGCCTTCCACGGCGTACAGTTCGTTGTCGTACAGGTACAAAGCCGCGATCTGCCGCACTGTGACAGGCCCCTTCGCCACTCTCACCTGCAAATTAAACAGAGCGGTGAAGGAAACATCGGCCTTGGTATAGTGCATTTGAACTTCGTGTATGGCGTCCACCAGAGCCGTGTCTTCCATGCGCCCCCGCGCCCCGCTCAGCTCCAAGGGCGCCGTGGCGATGGGCGTATCCAGGTACGCCTCCGCCAGCTCGTGATACGGCTTGGCCAGGCGCAGCACCTCCTCGTCCGCGGATGTCTCGGCGCGAACCGCCATCAAGCGGCTCTTCTTGTGTTGCAGCTTCCACCGGGAGCCGTTCCGGGCCAGTTCGAAGTCCAACCTCGCCAGCGAAATCCCCCAGTTCTTCGGCTGAACCAGCAAGACGCCGTTCACCAGGCGGCCGTCTTCCTGCTGGTGGCTGTGGCCGTAGACGATCGCGTCGATGCCGGCCACCCGGCGCGCGATCTGCAAGACCATGTTCTCGGCGCGCCGGGGCCGGTATTGGGAATTCGGGCGGGGATCGGAGCCAAGTCCGGCGTGCACGGCGGCAATCACCAGATCCGGGCGGTGCTTTTGGCGAACTTCGCGGACCGCCTGCTGCGCGGCCACGACGCCATCCAGAAAACGCAGGCCCCGGTAGTGCTCCGGCGGTTCCCAGGCGGGGATATTCGGCGTCGTGATGCCGATCACCGCCACTCGGACGCCTCCAACGGTGAGCAGCACGTAAGGCTGAAACGGCTGGAACGGGGATCCCGGCTCTGCCGTTATGTTCGCCGTGATCCACGGGAACTTGGCTTCCCTCCGTGCCTTCTCGAAGTTCTTCGCCCCGAAGTTGAACTCGTGATTCCCCGGGACCATCGCCTGGTAGCCCAGGGCGTTCATGACCACCATCATCGGGTCCTGGGGTGGAACCGGACCGCTCCACTTGAGAGCTTGGGGCAGCCGGCCCAGCCGCACATATCCCTGGTAGACCGATTCCAAGGGCGAGCCCTGGATCGTGTCGCCGCAATCGATGAGGATGGAATTCGGATTCTCCCGCCGGGCTTCCCGGATCAGCGTTGCGATCTTGGCCAGTCCGCGCTGGGCCGGTTTGCCCGTGTAGTAGTCGTAGGGATAAATGTTGCCGTGGAGGTCCGAAGTCGCCAGCAGCGTGACGGTGACGGTTTCGGCATGTACCGTCGCCGCCAGCAAGAGGAGAAGCGGGAGCAATCTGCGCGGCCGCATGAGGGATATTTCCAGTATAAACTGGGGTCATGAGAGCTACGTTTGCTTTGCTCGCCGTTCTTCTGTTTGTCTTCTCCGCACAGGCTCAGACCCAGGGCCAGTTGACGGCTCCCCCGCCTGGAACACCCGAGCGGGAACCGGGATTATACGCCCGCTTAGAGACAACGATGGGGAACATGGTGGTGAAGCTGTTTGAAACCGAAGCGCCCATCACTGTCAAGAATTTCGTCGACTTGGCCGAAGGCCGCAAGGCTTTCCGCGACCCCAAGACCGGCCAGATGGTCCGCCGCCCCTTGTACAACGGCGTCACCTTCCACCGCGTCATCCCCGGCTTCATGATCCAGACGGGCGACCCGTCCGGGACGGGAGCATACGACCCTGGCTTCACAATCCCCGACGAGTTCAACCCCTCGCTGCGTTTCGACCGCCCCGGGCGCCTGGGCATGGCCAACATCGGCGAGAAGAACACCGGCAACTGCCAGTTCTTCATCACTGAGGTTCCCACACCCCACCTGAACAATGCTCACTCGATCTTCGGGCAGGTGGTGGAAGGCCTGGACGTGGTCACCAAGATCGCCAACGTCCCGCGGGATGCCAATGACAAGCCGAAAACGCCGGTCCGGATCACTCGGGTCGTGATCGAACGCGTGGGCCCTCCTCCGGCTCCGGCCGCGCCGGCTTTCACCAAGCCCGCCCGGACGGCCACTCCGGCAAAGAAGTAGGAGAGACTCCCCGGGCCCACGCCGCGCCCCAGGTTAACCGGCTAAGGCCGCAACAGGCGCCCCCAAGCCAGCCGCAGCACGGTCTTGAGGCTCTGCCAGGCGTCCTGCGGCCGCATCTTCGAATGCCCTTGCGCGCGGGCCGGCAGGCGCACAGGAATCTGCCCGATGCGGACTCCGTGCGACCACAGCACGTATAGGCTTTCCACGAAAAACGAGTAGCTGGGGGAGATCACTTCAGCGAACAGAGGTTGCGGGATCCGGTCGAGGCGGTATAGCCGGAAGGCGCCCGTGGCGTCCAAAGGCATGCCCAGCAGATACCGGGAAGCAAAGTAAGCCGATTTGGTCAGGAAGATGCGGTGCCACTGCCAGCCGTCCAGGCTTCCCGGCGCCAGATGCCGGGAGGCGACCACCAAATCCCACCCACCGGACGCCTCGATCAGCCTGGGGATGTCCTCGGGCGGGTGGGTGAAATCGCAGTCCATGGTGATGAGCGTGCGGTAGCCGTCCTGATAAGCGCGCGCGATCCCCACCTGATGCGCGGTTCCGATGCCCAGCTTGCCCTCCCGGTGGACCACCCGGATCCGGGGGTCGGAAGCCGCCAGCTCATCCAGAATCCGCCCGGTGCCGTCCGGGCTATTGTCATCGATGAAGAGAAGGTCCGCATCCAGCCCCAAGGCCCGGATCTGATTCACCAGCGGCCTTACATTACCGGCCTCGTTATAGGTGGGGATAAAGATCAAGAACCTCATTCTGCTCGCCACTCTACGCCGCTATGCACCCTGTTTGTCCGTGCCTGAGGCCGCTCCCCGAGCTGGGAGGCGATCTTTCGCTTTCGGGTCCCGGCCTACCGCGGACCCGACCAAGAAGAACAGATCCTCTGTCCCAACCCCAGCCGCTACGCGGACTTCCAGTCCCCTCGAGTTGAGGTAATGCAGCACCCAGCGGGACTGGTTGCGGGGAGACCAGACGTAGAACCGTGGATGGGCCGCGAGGAATTCTTCGGTGTCCCAGATGTTCAACCGAAGGATCCGGTTCAACCCAAGCACGGCATGGGCCACCGTATCGTGGCCGGTGTAACGCCGGCTGGACTCCACGTCGACCAGCACCACAAGCCGCTTCACAACGGATGGATCGCCGTAATAATGCAGCGGCAGGCATTCCAGCATGTCGGAGGCGACAATGGGAAGCCCCGGCTCCAATGACTTCTCCGCTTCCTCCAGATTCCGCAACGCCGATACATACTCGGCCCGGGGATCGCGGCCCGGTTGCTCACAGACTCGAAAGCCTCCCGAAGAAACAAGGACAACACAAACGCCAAAGCCAGCAAGGCAGCGGTTCTCGGCCTAAGGTATAGCTGCGACGCCAACCCGCACAGGATCGCAAACCCAACAATGAACGGCCAATTGTACCGCAGCGTGTAACCGCCGCCGCTCGCGTGCGTCGCCAGCAATAGAATCACGGGAAACATCAGCAAAGACCCGCTAAGAACCATCTCCGGAAGCGCCATCCCATGTCGCGTAATCGATCCGGAGAGAGATTCGGAATCCAGCCGGGACCATTCCATCAGCGCTACCAAAATCGCCAGGATCCATGGCACGAAATATGCCAGCGGCAAGCCGCTCAGGGGGAACGTGGAGGTGATTCCAGTCCAGTCAGGCTTGGCCCAGTAATGTGGCCCGGCGACCTGCCGGAACCGCAGCAGCAGCGGCAAGCCTAACCAGAACGGCGCCGTCGCCGCCGCCAGCGGGATCCACGCCCGCCATCGCCACCGCCGCCGCAACCACACCACGGTCAACTCCGCCATCCCGAAGCAGACGAGCGCTACCACGGTGTAATGGTGCGACGCCACGCCCAAAGCCAAACTCGCGCCCAGCAGCAATGGGTACCGCCGCCCGTCGTCGATCCTCTGCCAGAAGGCTGCCGCAAGCGCGATAAAACCCACCATGAGCGCATACGGCCGGGCTTCAATCGCATATTCGCGAAAGGGCGACAAGGCCAGCACCAGGGCGGCAATCAGTCCGGCTGCCGGACTCAACCACCGGCGCACGAAGAAATATACACCGGCGATCGCCAAAACATAGCCCGCAACCGAAGGCAACCGGAACGCAACATGCGGGTCCAGCGGCAGTGTCCCTGCCTGTTTCTCCAGCCAGTAATAGAAAAGCGGCATCGCGTCCGCGCCGGCCGCCAGAACTTCCCGGACCTTCGCCATGGATGGGAGGCCGGCCATTAGGACGGTGAAAAGTTCGTCAAACCAGAACGGTTTGGCCCCGGCCGAAACGGCCCGCGCCACGAAGCTCAGGC
This sequence comes from Bryobacteraceae bacterium, assembly GCA_023511855.1. Classification (GTDB taxonomy): domain Bacteria; phylum Acidobacteriota; class Terriglobia; order Bryobacterales; family Bryobacteraceae; genus JAIMAR01. The sequence goes on along the minus strand of JAIMAR010000087.1, from coordinate 9,981 downwards.
CCATCAGGCCGGCGAGAACCGCCAGACTGCCTCTCGGGCTTTGAAGCGTGCTCTCACAAGCCTCGCGAGTAAAAGACCCTGCTCGCACGAACCAATTTCCACTCATTTGCGCCTCCGAAACCTTTTGCATTGCCGATGGAGTCCCTCAACTGTGCTTCTGCCAAGTCGTTGGCCGGCGCCGCTTGCGCCCGCGCTTCCCCGCTGGGATAATGCGGCACGGAGGCAATGGCTTTGGGACTATTCGATGATTATACGCCCGAAGGGATCTTCACCATCTTCAGAAACCGACGACTACGACCCTTACTCAGACGACCGCCTGCGGCTGTACTGGGACCCTCCGCTCTACCCACAGCAATGGTCCTACCGGTTTTGCTGGATGCCGATCGGTCCGGCGGACCCTCCTGAGGGGAGTTGCCTCGACTTGGAAGACGACCTCTGGCCCCGAGCGGCCCTGACGCGGCGTTTCAACCTGAGCCCCGAGGTGGCCGCTCTCCCTTCCGGCAAGCTGTACCGGATAAGCCCGTCGACCCTCTCCGGCGGCGCCGCCCCCTCTCAACCCAATCCTGTGTAGGGGCGGAACGGCGTGTGCGCCCAGATGTCGTAGACCTATTGGACTGTGTTGGCCCCTAGCAAAGCAGGACGCCAGTAATCCTGCCCTCGAGCGAAAACAAACTCCCCACCGCCACTTCCCCCGCAAGAGCGGATCCGCAACACCCTACTTGTCCAACGGGATTTCGAAATAGAACAACGCCCGGCGGCTCCGGGCTTCCTTGATGCCCGTAATGTAAAGGGTAGCTCCCGCCCGGTGCGGTGCCTGAAAGTAGAAGAAGCCGCTGGCCGTCTCTCCCGGCGGCAGCATGCGGGCCACAAAAGCCCGCCCTTCGATCTCCCAGGCGTTCAGCGGGTTGTTGCGCGTCCCGCGCGGCACCGGCCCCGGCCACGGCCCCGGAGTCACCCGCGGCCGAGCCGGCGAGTTTGTCTTTGCCACATCGTGCGCCGGAGTCGCTTCAATCCTTTGGCGGGCCTCCGTGATGTACTCCACGCGGAGGTCCTCCAGGCTGATCGTTTCACCGCTGTCATTACGGATGATCACCAGCACCGGCAGAATCCCGTAGCGGTTCGGATTCAACTTGCCGAAGGCGCTCTTGGTCTCCTCCTCCTTGTCGAACGGCTCGGCGGCGATGGTCACCTTCTCCTGCGTCAGACGGCAGGGGTAAGACTCGATGGGTCCCGGCTTGAAGGACTTTTCCTTGTCCGCTCCCCACAGTGCGCCTATACTCAGGAGGAGAACGACTGTCTTGAATGTTAGGATTGCGCTTCTCATTTACAGAGCCCTCCAGTGGGCCGCTTCGCCCCTACTGATACTCTACTTCCTGGGGCGCTTCGTCAAGAATCGCCGCTATCTCGGACGGTTCTACGAGCGGCTCGGTTTCCTTCCCGCTTCCTTCCGCCAGACAACGGCCGGCGCAATTTGGCTGCACGCGGTCTCCGTGGGCGAAGTCCTCTCCGCTGTGCCTCTTTTGCGCCGCCTGCGGGAGAAGCTACCCGGCGTGCCCGTTTTCGTCTCCGCCTCCACCCTCGCCGGCCGCGCCCTTGCGGCCGAAAGGCTGAACGGCCTCGCCGATGGCGTCTTCTACGCCCCCATCGACTACTGCTTTGCGGTCCGGCGCGTGCTGCGAACCCTCCGTCCGGCGCTGGTCGTCATCGCCGAAACCGAGATCTGGCCCAACCTCTACCGCGAGACCAAGCGCGCCGGCAGCAGCCTCCTCCTCGTCAACGGCCGCATCTCCGACGTAGCCTTCCCGCGCTACCAGCGCTTCCGCGCCTTCTTCCAAGCCGTCCTCTCCCTGCCCGACCGCATCTTGGCGCAGAGCGCTCTCGGCCGGCAGAGGTTCCTCCAGTTGGGCGCGCCGCCGGACCGCGTGCTGGAGGCCGGCAACCTCAAGTATGACTTTCAGCCCGGCCCCTCGGCCATCCCTGCCGACATCCGGCAGTTCCTGGATCAGACCGCCCCCGATCACGTCTTCATCGCGGCCAGCACCATGCCGCCCGCACGCCCCGGCGACGTCGACGAAGACGACGTCGTCCTGGACGCCTTTGCCGGGCTGGCCCCGCAATTCCCGCGCCTGCTTGTGATCCTGGTTCCGCGTAAGCCCGAGCGGTTCGACGCTGCCGCCGCCAAGCTCGCCCAGCGCGGAATCCCTTTTGTGCGCCGCTCGAGTCTGGCCAGCGGCGCGCGCCTGGAGCGCCTTCCCGGCGTGCTGCTGCTCGACTCCATCGGCGAGCTGGCCTCCTTGTTCACCCTCGAGAGCGTCGTCTTCATGGGCGGCTCGCTGGCGAACCGGGGCGGCCACAACCTCCTGGAACCCGCCTTTTACGCCAGACCGGTGATCATCGGGCCCCACATGGAAAACTTCGCGGAAATCGCAGAGGAGTTCCGGAACGCCAACGCCTGCGTTACCATCTCCCGTCCCGGCGAACTCGCCGGCGCTGCAACGCGGTTGCTGCTGAATCCTGCCGCCTGCCTTAGCCTCGGCCAAAGCGCGCGGAAGATCGCGGAGGCGCGGAGAGGGGCCACCTCCCGAGTTCTCGAAGCCGCCGTCGAGCTTTGGGACTCCGCCATCCCCCACGACCGCCCTCCATTCCCGCTCTTCCAGCTCCTTTGGCTGCTCTCCCAACTCTGGGCCGCGGCCGCTGCCCTCGGCCGCCGTTGGAACCTCGCCCGCCGGCGCCGCCTGCAAACCCCCGTCATCAGCGCCGGCAACCTAACCGTGGGAGGTTCCGGCAAGACGCCCTTCGTGTTGTGGCTGGTGCGGAAGCTCCGTAAAGACGGCCTACAGCCCGGCATCCTGATCCGCGGCTACCGCCGACACGTGCCCGAGAAAATCACGCTGGCTGAACCTGGCGCTCCGCTCCCGGTCGCGCGCACCGGCGACGAAGCCCAGCTCCTGATCCGGTCCGCCCTAGCGCCGGTCGCGATCGGCGCCGACCGCTGCCTAGCGGGCCGCGCTCTGGAGCAACGGTTTGCCCCCGATATCCTGGTCCTCGACGACGGCTTCCAGCACCTCCGTCTGGCTCGGGACCTGGACATCGTCCTCATCGACACCTTGGACCCCTTCGGCGGTGGCAGCCTCGTTCCCCTTGGCCGCCTCCGCGAGCCTCTGGAGGCTTTGGAGCGCGCCGGCCTGATCCTTCTTACCCGCTGTGAGCCACACCGCAGCTACCGCGGTCTCACCACCCGCTTGCGCCAGATCAACCCGCGCGCCCCCATCCTCAAAGCCCGCATCGTCGCTGAGGCCTGGGTCGACTGCCGCACCGGCGACGCTCTACCGCCTTCGCCTCCGCCCGCCGCCCCCTTGGCTGCCTTCTGTGGACTTGCCAATCCGGCTTCTTTCTGGAAGACCCTCCGCGGCTTAGGCTACCGGCCGTTGTTTCAGCGCAGCTTTGGAGACCACCACTCTTATAGGCCGGTGGAACTGCGGCGTCTGGCTCAGGAAGCGGCCCGCCTCGGCGCTGCCGCGCTCGTCACGACCGAAAAGGATGCCGTGAACCTCTGCGAAGGCGCCTGCGACCTGGCCGCCCCCTTGCAGCTTTACTACCTGCGCATCGGAATCGCCGTAGACGGCGAGGAGGTACTTCTACGCCTGGTGAAGGAGACGATTCACCGCGCCCGCCTCAAGGTCCAATAGCCGCCGCTTCAGCTCCAGCCCTCCCGAGTAGCCCCCCAAACCGCCCCCTCTTGCAACGGCCCTGTGGCAGGGGATGACAATTGCAATCGGATTCGCTCCGCAGGCTGCCCCTACCGCCCGAACACTACGCGGAGCCCCCACGGCCAAGGCAATCTCCCCGTAAGCCCTCGTCTCTCTGTAAGGGATTCCCCGCAGCGCCTTCCAAACGGCTCTCTGGAAGTCCGTCCCCCGCAGATCCAGCGGCAGGTCAAACTCGCGCCGCCTTCCCTCCAAATACTCCCGGATCTGGGCACCTGCCTCCGCCAGCAGCCCGCCCTCGCCGCGCTCCCACTCCTGCTCGCCCGTCCGCCGCGCTTGGTCCATCAGAAACCCCGCCGTATCCTCGCTGATGCGAATCCCGGTGATGCCGCCGCTTGTCGCAGACAGGTGAATGGCGCCCCAGCCGCCGACTTCCAAAACATTCCAGAAGCCCATGTCCGAAGTTTACTTCATTCTTGCCCCGCAAACGCTTGCTATAATGAGCTTTGTCTTGATGCCTCAGAGTGAGTTGGCCGATTCAACTGGGAGTAGGACGGTCCTGTTGCTCACCCCGCGGGGCTTTTGCGCCGGGGTGGTGCGGGCCATCGACGTCGTGAAGATCGCCTTGGCCGCCTACGGACCTCCCGTCTACGTTAGGAAAGAAATCGTCCACAACCGCTACGTCGTCGACGAGTTGAGAGCCATGGGCGCCATCTGCGTCAATGAAGTGGACGAGGCCCCGCCCGGCTCCCGCGTCATCTTCAGCGCACACGGAGTCTCGCCCGCCGTGCGCAAGCTGGCCGCGGAGCGCCAGTTGAAAGTGATCGACGCCACCTGCCCCCTGGTAACCAAGGTCCACTTGGAGGCCGTCCGCTTCGCCCAGCTCGGCTACACGATCATCCTGATCGGACACCGGGACCATGAAGAAGTGGAGGGCACCTTCGGCGAGGCGCCCCAGTCCACCATCATCGTCGAGACCGTCGAGGAGGCCGACCAGATTCAGGTCCCCGACCCCTCCAAGGTCTGCTACGTGACCCAAACCACCCTCAGCCTCGACGAAACCCGCGCCATCGTCGAACGGCTCAAAGAGCGCTTCCCCGCGATCCGTGGCCCGGCCGCCGACGACATCTGCTACGCCACCCAAAACCGCCAGCAAGCTGTCAAGGCTGCGGCTGCCGCCGGCTGCGACCTTTTGCTCGTCGTGGGCTCTCGCAATAGCTCCAACTCAAGACGGCTCGTCGAAGTCTCCCGGACGCACGGCGTTCCCGCTTATCTCATCGACGACGCCTCCGAGATCGACCCCTCCTGGCTGACCGGCGTCTCCACCGTCGCCGTCACCGCCGGCGCCTCCGCCCCGGAGAACTTGGTCCAGGAGCTCTTAGAATGGCTTCGCTCGCTTGGCTTTGACAACCTGCGAGAACTGGAAGTGAAAGAGGAGGACATCCGGTTTCAGTTGCCCGCCGAGCTGGTCCACATCTCGGCCGGAGATTCTTCCCCCGTGCGCGCATGACCCCCCAGCTCCAGCCGTGCTCCGAAAGCCTGGACGTCTCAGACGCCCTGGCCAGGGCTACAGGGCATCTGCTTCACCTTCAGCATCCCGAGGGCTATTGGTGGGGCGAGCTGACGGCCGACACCACCCTGGAGTCCGACTTCATCCTGCTTCAGTTGTTCCTCTACCCTCCCGCGGACGGCGTCTGGAGACCCCCTACCGCGGGCCTCATCCAAAAGGCCGCCGCCTCCATCCTCTCCCGCCAGTTGCCGGACGGCGGCTTCAACATCTATCCCCATGGGCCCGCCGACGTCAGCGCCACCGTCAAGGCCTATTTCGCCCTCAAGCTGGCCGGTCTCCCCGAAACCAGCCTTGAGCTGACCCGCGCCCGCCAGGTCATCCTCTCGCTCGGCGGCCTCCAGGCCGCCAATAGCTACGTCAAGATCAACCTCAGCCTGTTCGGCCTCTATCCGAGGGAACACTGCCCCTCCATCCCCCCGGAGATGATCCTGTTGCCGGGCAACTTCATCTACCAGATGTCTTCCTGGACCCGGACCATCGTCGTCCCCCTTTCCATCCTTCATGGCCTCAACCCGCAGCGTCCCGTTCCCGATGGCTTCCATCTCAAGGAGCTTTTCTTGCCGGGCGCACCCATGACCTATGCGCCAAGTCCCCGCCGCCTGAGCTGGCGCAACGTATTCCTCAGCCTGGACCGCCTGCTCAAGTTTTGGGACCAGCACGGTTCCCGCGCCCTCCGGCGCAAGGCCATCCGCGAGGCCGAACGCTGGATGTTGGAGCACACCCGCTACTCCGATGGATTGGGTGCAATCTACCCGCCCATGATGTACATCCTCATGGCGCTGGATTCTTTGGGCTACAGTCGCAACCACCCGGCTTTCGCCGAAGCCGAACTCCAGTTCTTCCGCCTGCTGGTCGATGACGGAGAGCGCTTCTTCTTCCAGCCGTGCTTCTCGCCCGTCTGGGATACCGCCATTGCCGCCTTCGCCCTGGGCCGTGCCGGCGCTCCCGCCGAATCGCTTTCGAACGCATCCGCCTGGCTTGTGTCCAAAGAAGTCCGCCACAAAGGCGACTGGGCGGTCAAACGGCCCGGCGTCGAGCCCTCCGGCTGGTATTTTGAGTTCGCCAACGAGTTCTACCCCGACATCGACGATACCGCCATGGTCTTGCTGGCCCTGCGGGAATCAGCTACGGGGGAGTCCCCCGCCGTCCGGCGGGCCATCCGCTGGCTGCTGGCTATGCAATCCCGCGACGGCGGCTGGGCTGCCTTCGACGCCGACAATAACTGGAAGCCGCTCAGCGAGGTGCCCTTCGCCGACCACAACGCGATGCTCGACCCCACTTGCCCCGACATCACCGGCCGTGTTCTCGAAGCGCTTTGCGCCTGGGGTCTGGATAGCACTCACCCTGCCGTTAGGCGCGCGGTTCAATACCTCATCCGCACGCAGGAGGCTGACGGAAGCTGGTACGGCCGCTGGGGCGTGAACTACCTCTACGGAACTTTTCTGGCGCTGCGCGGCCTGCGCGCCGCCGGCCAATCCGAACGCGAGGCCCATATTCTAAGGGCCGCCGAATGGATCCGCTCGGTTCAAAACCCCGATGGTGGTTGGGGTGAAAGTTGCGCCAGCTATGACGAGGGGTGTTTCGTGCCTGCCCCCAGCACCGCCTCTCAGACCGCTTGGGCTGTTCTGGGGCTGCTCGCCGCCGGCGACACCTCCAGCCGCAGCTTGCAGTACGGAGTCCAGTACCTATTGAGGACCCAGCAGGCGGAAGGTTCCTGGCATGAGGATCTCGCCACCGGGACCGGCTTTCCCCGTGTTTTCTATCTGACGTATCACTTATACCGGCAATCGTTTCCTCTGCTGGCCTTGGCTGAGTTTCAGAAGAGCCAGGGCCCGCGCCCAAGGGAGGCAGCATGAGATTCCCCATTTCCATGACGGCCTCGATGGCCACCTATATTGCCCGCAACAAGTGCCGTCCCAAGCCGGAATGGCAGAAAGACCTCACCTCCGGCAACGGCAACGGCGCCGGCAATCCCTTCCAGATCCTGCACCGCCCGGCTCAGCGCTCTGCCTCTGCCGAGATTCATCCCCTCCTCCACAAACGCTTCCCCCTGGTGCTCATGCTCGAGCCGCTCCACGCCTGCAACCTCACTTGCACCGGCTGCGGCCGCATCCGCGAGTACGAATCCACCATCACCCAGAAGCTCACCGTCGAGCAGTGCCTCCGCGCCGTCGACGAGTGCGGCGCCCCCGTCGTCTCCATCTGCGGCGGCGAGCCCTTGCTCTATCCCGACATCGGCGAGCTGGTCCGCGCCCTGCGCGCCCGCCGCAAGCACATTTACCTCTGCACCAACGGGATGCTGATCCGCAAGCGGCTGGCCGAGTTTGAACCCGACGTCTCCTTCTTCTTCAACGTCCACCTGGACGGTTTGGAGCAAACCCACGACCTCGCCGTCGAACGCCAGGGGGTCTTCCAGCAGGCCATCGACGGCATCAAGGCCGCCAAGGCTGCCGGTTTCAAGGTGTCCACCAACACCACCGTCTACAAAGAGACCGACATGCGTGAGATCGAGGCGTTGTTCGAGTTCCTTGAGCCGCTGAAGCTCGACGGGCACATGCTGTCGCCCGCCTACGGCTATACCGCCGTCGACGACCGCGAAATCTTCATGACCCGCGAGGACGTCCACGAGAAATTCAAGGATATCGACCGGCTGGCGCGCCGCTTCAAACTCAACAGCACCCCGGTCTATCTCGACTTCCTCCAGGGCAAGCGCGATTTGCCTTGCACCGCCTGGGGCAACCCCACCTACAACACCAAAGGTTGGAAGGCGCCTTGCTACTTGATCACCGACGCCCACTATGAAACCTTTGAAGAGTTTATGACCAAAACGCCGTGGGAGAGCTACGGCCGGGGCAAAGATCCCCGCTGCGAGCACTGCATGGTGCACTGCGGCTACGAGCCTTCGGCCGCCCTGGGCATCAACGCCAAGCCCGGGGACAACCTCCGGCTCTTGCAATGGGTTCTGCGTTAAGCATTCTTGCCAAGCCGGTCCTCGTAACGGGCGCCAGCGGCTTCGTGGGCTGGCATGTCGCCCGCCTGTTGCTCGAACGTGGCGCCCGCGTTCGCGCATTGCTCCGCCCCGGCAGCCGGCTCCGCGAATTAGAGGCCGAAACCGTCACCGGCGATCTGCGCGATCCCGCCTCGCTCCAGGCGGCCGTCGCCGGCTGCGGCGCCGTCTTCCACGTCGCCGCCGACTACCGCTTGTGGGCTCCGGATCCCAGAGAGCTCTACCAATCCAATGTGGACGGCACACGCAACCTGCTTGAGGCCGCGCGCCGGGCGGGCGTCGAGCGCGTGGTCTACACCAGCACCGTCGGCTGCATCGGCTTCGTCCCCGGCGGGCTCGGCGATGAGACCACCCCGGTGAGGCTGGAGGATATGACCGGCGCTTACAAACGCTCCAAGTTCCAGGCTGAGCAAGTGGCGCTTCGTTACGCCTCCGAAGGCTTTCCGGTGGTGATTGTGAATCCCACCGCCCCCATTGGCGATCACGATTTCAAACCAACGCCCACCGGCAAGATCATCTTGGATTTTTTGCGCGGTCGCATGCCCGCCTTCGTGGACACCGGCCTCAATCTTGTGGACGTGCGCGACGTCGCCCTGGGCCACTGGCTGGCCTTCGAGCGCGGCCGGCCCGGCGAGCGCTATATTCTCGGTGCGGAGAACCTGACCTTGCAGGAGATCCTCCAGCGGCTCGCCCGCATCTCCGGCCTCAAAGCGCCCACTGCCCGCATCCCCTACTTTGTCGCTTTTGCCGCGGGCCTTGCCAGCACGGCATGGAGCCGCCTGACCGCTCGCCCGCCCAGTGTGCCGCTGGATGCCGTCCGGATGTCCAAAACCAAAATGTGGGTGACCCACCGGAAAGCGGAACGCGAGTTGGGGTATTCCCCCGGCCCGGTGGATCAGGCCTTGGCCGGCGCGGTCACATGGTTTCGTGCAAACGGGTACTGCTGATTTGGAAACGCTCTTGTTGATCGCCGCGGAAGCCAGAGAGTTCGCCGGGCTCCGGCGCCGGTGTCGGGATGAGGAAAAACTGCCGTGGCCGTTGCGTTTTGCGCGCTCGGTTCGCCTTGGCGCGCGCCGCTTCATCCTGGTGGCCCACGGAAGCGGCATGCGGCTGGCCGCCCAAGCCTGCGAGGTCGCCTGGAACCGTTGCCGCCCCCAAGCCTTGGCCAGCGTCGGCTTCTGCGGCGCCTTGAGCCCCGAACTAGGCCCTGCCGACATCCTGGCCGCCAACGAGGTCATCGACGCCAAGCGCGGTCGGCGCTTCACCGCCTCCGTGCCCCGGTGCCGCCTGCCTCACCGCCAGGGACCGGTGGTCTCCGTCGATCACGTCGTTGGAAGCGCCGAGGAAAAGTCGCGCCTTGCCTCGCTCGGCGCATTGGCCGTTGAAATGGAAGCCGCCGCCGTCGCCGAGCGCGCCCGCGCCTGGGGAGTCCCGTTTTTCTGCCTCAAGAGCGTCACCGACCTGGCCGGGGAAACCTTTACACTGGATTTGAACCGCGCCAGAGATCCCGAAGGAAGGTTGACCGATGCCCGCGTCCTCCGCGCCACGCTCCAGAATCCCCGCACACAGCTTCCCGAACTGTATCAGCTCTACCGCCGCAGCCGCGCGGCGGCCAAATCCTTAGGAGATTTCCTTGCCGCTTGTGAATTCTGACTTCCCGGTTCCACCCACCATGAGGGCCGCCGTCTACCGCGGCA
>JAIMAR010000086.1 GCA_023511855.1 Bryobacteraceae bacterium | reverse complement strand
ATCCCCACCAGTGACTATTCGGACACCGAGCACAACGCCGACACCCTTGCCATGTACATCTTGGAAAACCCGCAGTGGGATCCGCAATGGAGACAGCACGCGCAGGGGATTCTGAAGTGGAGCTACGAAACGTTCGCCAATAAAGAATTCGTGAAGTACGGAGTGGTCGCCATCAACGAGCAGACCGTCTACCGGGTGCCGGGCAACAGTCACACGTCCAGGCACGCCTCGGTTGAGCTCTTGTATTGCGAGAAAACCGGCGAGTGCGCCGATAAGGACGCCGCCATCCGGCGTCTGAACTGGGCCACATATATGGTGGATGTGGATGGCAAGAACCGCTACCCGCGCGATGACATCTGGCTGACCGACGGCTACGGGGACTACGTGCGCCATTATCTGCGGGCAATGGCGGCCGCGCCGGAGCTGGCCCCCGAGGATCAGAACCACCTGTTGCGAACCTCTTCGGTGATCCAGAAGATTTCCTACGGTCCAAGGGAAATCACCTACACCAAGTTCGACTCCCGCTCAACGGAGAAATTCAAGCTCGGGGCTTGGAGCCCGCGCTCTGTCAAAGGCGGCCGCATGAAGTGGGATCCGGCCACCAAGGTGCTCGTCGTGGAATCCTCGGCGCCCAATGTGACGATTCAGGCCCGGTAGAGTGGTGCAGCCGCAGCTCGCTGGAGACGAAGCCGTGGCGCCCCGGCGAGGGAGGCTCGGTTGTGACAAGAGCCGCGGGCAGGCTGCGTAACCCGCGCCATGCGAAACATGGAATCGAGCAGGCAAACGTGCCCGGAAAGAGGGCGCACAGCGGGAGGGCACAGCATACAAGCGGGAGATGGGAGGCACTCTCCCGTCCCCCGCTTCACAAGAGGAGTCTAAGGCCGGGTCTAAACTTGATTCTTCCGGGCGCGGCGCCTTAACAGGAACCCGAGGGCCAACAGCGGGACGCCGGTCAGAACGAACGCCGCCGGCTCAGGCACGGCTTCGTAGGTAATGCCCCCGATTCCGGTGTGGTCATCATTTTCAAGCACGCCCAGCTTGGTTACGTATACGCCTTTCGGCAGGCCGACGATTGTGCTGAAGCTAAGCGTCAGACCGGTGGTGAGGTTTTCCCACTTGAAGATGTAGTCAGGACCGGTAGGGTTCGTATTCGAAGCAAATTCTAAGTAGACCCAGGTCTCGTCGTCCTTCGCTTTGAATCCTTGCAGCGTCAGAATGATGGACGATGGCGCCACCTGCAACAGGGGATCCCAGTTGAAGACGATCATCTCGTCCTGGTGTACTCCTACGCCCGAAATCCCCTCCGAACCTAGGCCCTTGTCGTTTCTCACGCCCAAGCCAGGACACTTGGCCTTGGAAGGCGAAACGCAGGTGTCGCCAAGATTCCCCATGTCGCCCCAGTAAACGATACCAGCCTGCCCCATCGTGAACGGGTCCGAAGAAGGCGCGGCCGGGTTGGTGATGTTGCCCATTATCGTGCGTGCGGTGATGACAACACCAGGGTCACCCAGGGTGAGCGAAGTACCCCGGTTGCAATCGTCGTCGGTACCTGAGATCGGACACGGACCTGTCACGTATCCGGTAGTGAAGTCAAGTGTCACTACAATTCCGGCTTTCGCGGGGAGGACCAGTAGCGCCCCAAGCGCAGCCAATACCACCACCTTCAGACTCAACCGCCCGTTCATGTCAACTTTTCCTTTCGGCCTGCGATTCGGCAGAGGCGTTGCATCCCTTCCGCCTGTTACTCCTTAATGCTAGGGCAAAAGTGATCCTCGGTCAAGGTAGAAACACTGAGCTTTAGTACTCGTACCGACCCGGAATTGAGACCTCTGCGGAAACACCGCCGGTAAGGAAATTCGCCCGCGCCAACTGGCGAACGAGGCCGTCATCTGTCCTATAACTTATTGTAAATAATATAACGATTCCCAATCAGAAGACAGGTGAACCGTCCTCGTCCCGGCGCCGTGCCTCCGATTCCGATTGGCTCATGGACGGATCCCGCCAGTGCTGTGGCGAGCGCTCACCTTGCTTTGGCCAGCAGCTCTCGGATTTCCCTCGCCTGATCCGGCGGCGGATTGTGTTGCAGAGCGGCCAAGGCTTCAGAAGCAGCGCGCTCCGTATCCCCCTTCAGGTAAAGGGCGAGAGCGTGCCGGTAGCGGAAGGTTGGGTTGTTCGGTTGCTGCTGGGTGAGTAGGCCGTAGACCTCGGCGCTGCTCGCCGGAAGTTTTTTCTTTAGGTAGACCCAGCCCAGCGTATCGGAGAACTCCAGCGACGCTGGCGCCATCCGGGCGGCCCGTTGAGCGTACGTCAAAGCCCGTTCCAGGTCCCCGCCGGTCTCAGCCAGCAGGTAGGCGGCGTTATTGAGCACGATCGGGTCGTTGGGCTGAAGTTTGAGAAGCTTCTCACAAGCCGCCAAGGCCTCTGCCTTCCGGCCCAGGGCCGTCAACGCCACCGTCAGCAAGTGGAGTCCGTTGGGACTGTTGGGATCGAGCTCGAGAGCGGCCTGGATCTGGGCCAGAGCGCCGTTGGGATTTCCGGCCTCCAGCAAGGTCTTGCCGAACCGCAGGCGTAGCCCCAGGGAGCCCTCATTAGACGCCACCAGCTCTTGATAAAGGGTCAGCGCCTCGGAACGGCGGCCTTGCGCGGCGTAAAGGTCGGCGAGCGCAAGCTTAAGCTCCCGGTCACTCGGACGCTGCTGGATCTGCTGTTCAAGCAAACGAATCCCCCGTGCCGCTTGCCGCTGGGCGGTGAGAACCTCGGCCTGCCCGGCGATGCACGCCGCTGAGCGGAACTTTTCGGCGCATCCCCGGAAAGCCAGCTCGGCCGTCGTAATGTCCTTGGCGCGGAGCGCGCCGTTTCCCAACCGAAGCCAGGCTTCTTGCCGGTCAGCAAAGCGCGCGGTGGCCGTACGGAGTTGATCCAAGGCCTGCGCAGTGCGGCCGGCCGCAAAGAGCGCTTCGGCGTGCAGCCAGTGAGCCCGGGGTTCCATGGGAGCCAACCTGAGGGCCTCTTCGGAGTACTTCAGCGCCGAGGCGGCATCACGCTCATTGAGGAAGATCTGAGCCAGAGCCATGCGGGGCCCAGCATAATTCTCCCCGAGCCGCGCGGCTTCGCTCAAATGCGGCTTGGCCTGTTCGGTCTGCCCAAGGTCCCACAGCAGGCGTCCAAGCTGATACTGCAACACCGGATTCCGGGGCGACTTCCGCACGAGACTCTCCAGCTCGCTCACCTCGCCGGCCAGACCACTGGAAGCCCCGGACGCGAGAGCCAGGGAAGCGCGCAGTGCGGCCAGATCCGGGTCCGTGGGGTTCGCTTTCAACAAGGGGGCCAACATCCGGCGGGCCTCCTCCAGGTTGCCCTGATCCGTCAGAATCTCCACCATGCGCCGCTCACAGGCTTGGCGTTCAGCGCCCTGGTTCTCGCGAATCCCGGCGCGCAGGTGATTGAGCGCGGCCTGAGGATCCCCCGATCTCCAGTAGAACTCGGCCGCCATCCGCCTGCCATGAGGGTAAAGGTGGCGGGTAGCGATGACCCGCTCGAAAGTCTTCGCCGTGAGTTCAGGCTTCCCAAAGATCCAATAGTGTCTCGCCAGAGCTAAGACATTGCCAACTTTGTTGAAGTTGTTGGAAAGCTTCTCCTCCAGAACGCGGCTGGCATCGTCGATCCGGTTGCGGTCCAGGTAGTACCGGTAGAGAAGATCATAGACCGGTTCGAATTTCGGCTGCCGCTGGATAAGGCCCCAGGCGATCTGCTCACATCGTTCAAACTGATTCAGGGCGTTGAGAGCTTGGCATGAGCCGAGGGTCACGTCAGGATCGCCGGCCTGGATCTTCTCTGCCGCCTCAAAATGGGCCAGCGAAGCCTCATAGTCTCGGTCGAACAAGGCTAATTGGCCCTGAATGCGAAAAGCGTGGAAAGAGCCCGGGTTGCGCTTCAGAATCAGATACACAAGCCGCTGGATCTCCCTCCGGATCTCCTCCTTTTTGTTGGGGCTCACCGTGTAGCTGACCAGGTAAATATTGGCCAACTGCACTTTGGCGTCCTCGTTGTCCGGCTGGAGTTCGACGGCGCGGCGCAGGGCGGCAACCGCCGATGGGATTTGCCGTCGGCGAATCTCGGCCAGCCCCAGCCGGTAGTATGCCTCCCCGTAGCGCCGGTCTTTTTTCAAGGCGCTCCGGTAGAGGATCGACGCCTCTTTGTATTTGCCACGGGCGAAGTACTTGTTCCCGTTCTCGACGTACTTGCGCTTGGCGGTGTCGGGATTGAAGCTGCAACCGGCAAGCACGGCCAATAGGGCCCAAACAACCGCCAGAAACCGCCAGGACCGCACCCAAGGTTCCACGGCAACAAAGCCCCCACCCCTCCGAACATCGGTCTGCGAATTCGAATCGCTTTGCGTCCCGCCAACTCGGACGGGCAGCCGCAGTAGCAGACGTGGTAGGAGAGACCGCAACCCCTCCGCCGGCGTTGCCTTCCAACCAAACCGCAAGCCTGCTCGCATCAACTTCACGCTAGCACAGAGCTTTCTCGGGCAACAACGAGGCGGATCCTAACTCTGAGCCTGATCGGATTCCTCTTGGCGGCCTTCCTTGATGGCCCGCAGCCGTTCCTCCCGCCGCTTGGCGCGCTCGCCGGCGCGCTTGACGAGCTCCGAAATGACCAGCTCCAGCATGGACTGCGCGGTGCCGCCAGCCTGGCCCGTGCTCCAGAGGCCGCAGCAAAGGTCACACAGGCAGGCGCCTGAAAAGCGGCGCGGTCCAACACGTCCGCCGGTTCACTGTCGCAAATTACGGGCGATTTGCCCGAGCAACTCCTGTAACTGTTTGGCCTCGCGGTTGGGCGGATTAAGCGCCAAGGCCGCTTCGGCTTCGCGCTTGGCCAGCTCTAGCTGGCCAACTTGAAAAGCCGCCAGGGCATGCCGGTAACGGAAGAGAGGGTAATTGGGGTGCTTGGAATGGAGCCCTACCAGTTCGCGATATACGCCCAAAGCCGCACCGGGTAGGTTTTTCTTGAGGTAAATGAAGCCGAGCGTATCCAGGAAATCCGGCTGAGAGGGCATGAGGCGGTTGGCGCGCTGGGCATAGGTGAGCGCCTGTTCGAGGTCTCCACCAGACTCGGTGATCAGATAGGCCAGATTGTTGAGAAACACAGCATTTTCGGGCTGAATCTGAACCAGGCGCTGGTAGAGCGGGATGGCTTCCGAAAGCTTGCCCGAAGCCGTCAGGTTTGCGGCTGCGGTGGCGAGAGCCTCGGGGTAGTCCGGTTCATGCTCGAGCGCCTTTCGGTAGCAGGCCAAGGCGCGGTCGCGGTCGCCGGTGGCCTCGTATGTAATTCCTAACCGGACCAGAAAACGGGCAGATTTCGGCTGAGCAGTCAGCAAGTCCTGATACAAGGCCATCGCTCGGGCGTGTTGGCCGCTCTTGCGCAGCGTTTCCGCCAGTGCGTAGCGCAGCTCCAGGTCCTGGGGAGCTTTCCGGATCTCCGATTGAAGCAACTCGATGCTGCGGTTGGTCTGGCCGCGCATCGCCAGAACCTCGGCCAGCCCGGCGGTGCATTGGGCGGAGCCGCTGTTCTCCAGGCAGGCACGGAAGCTTCGTTCGGCAGAGGCGAAGTCCCCGATCTGAATCTCGAAACGGCCGAGCCGGATCCAACCGTCGGGATCCGACGGCGCTTGGTCTGCCGCCACCTTGAGTTCGCCGTGAGCCTCCTGGAGCCTGCCCGAACCCTGCAAAGCGTAAGCGTAGAGCCAGCGAGCGCTACGGTCGAGCGGGCTTATGCGAACCGCCTCAGAGGCCGCCAGGAGAGCCGCGGCATGATCTTTGTTGTTCAGATGAATCTGCGCCATCGCGACCCGGGGCGCGGCATAACTGGGCCCCAAGCTCATGGCTTTCTTGAACTCGGTGCTCGCGCGTTGCTCCTGCCCGCTCACCAAATAAAGGCGCCCGAGCGCGAATCGGACAACCGGGTTGTCCGGTGCGGCTCGGGCGGCTCTTTCCAGACGCCTGATCCACTCGCCCACCTGCCGGCCGCCCTCGGCCAAATGCACCCCGGAGCGATAACTTAGCAACTCAGGATCATTTGGATATTGACGCAGCAAGCTATCAATGTAGGACGCCGCCTCCTTGGTGTTCCCTCTGTCGAGCAGGATTCCAGCGACACGCCGCTCGTAAGTAAGCTTTGCGTTTCCTGGGAGCCCCGCCAGTCCTTCCCGCAACAGCGTCAGCGCGTTCTCGTAGTCGCGGACCTGAAGGCAGTAGTCCACTGCCTCCAGGCGCGCCTTGGCCTGATCGGATTCTTGGGAAATGTACTGCCGCAGGACCTCATGGGAGCGCTCTTTCGGACCGAACGTATGATAGTGTGTGGCGAGCGCGAAGTAGGCCGCACGGCTCTTAGGGGTGTTCTTCACCCGGATTTGGCAAACAGCCTCAGCCTGATCAATCTGGCGGCGCCGCAAATGCATGTTGTATAGGGCTTCGTAGATCGGTCCAAACTCTTTGTGCCGGGAGATGAGTTCCCAAGCCAGCTTTTCCGCTTCCTCAGGCCGATTCGACTGCTCCAGGACCTGAAAAAGGGAATAGACCACGTTCGGATCCCATGGCTGGACCCGCTGAGCCTCTTCGAATTGCCGGCGGGCCTTTTCCAGATCGCCCAGTCTCCAGGCCAAAAGCCCCTGCAAGCGCCAACCGTCGAACGAATCGGGGGCCAGCTTGAAGATCCCGGGAATCAGTCGCTCCAATTCGGTTGCGATTTCTTGCCGTGCTTTGGTGTTTTGCGCCGTTGTGAGGAACATCACATAGAGCTCGCCCAGCCGCACCTTCGCGTCGAGGTTAGACGGCAGGAGCTCAACCGCCCGGCGCAGCGCATGTACAGCCTCGCCATACCGGTTCAACTGAATCTCGGCCAGCCCCAGCCGGTAGTATGCCTCCCCGTAGCGCCGGTCCTTCTTCAAGGCGCTCCGGTAGAGGATCGACGCCTCTTTGTATTTGCCACGGGCGAAGTACTTGTTCCCGTTCTCGACGTACTTGCGCTTGGCGGTGTCGGGATTGAAGCTGCAACCGGCAAGCACGGCCAATAGGGCCCAAACAACCGCCAGAAACCGCCAGGACCGCACCCAAGGTTCCACGGCAACAAAGCCCCCACCCCTCCGAACATCGGTCTGCGAATTCGAATCGCTTTGCGTCCCGCCAACTCGGACGGGCAGCCGCAGTAGCAGACGTGGTAGGAGAGACCGCAACCCCTCCGCCGGCGTTGCCTTCCAACCAAACCGCAAGCCTGCTCGCATCAACTTCACGCTAGCACAGAGCTTTCTCGGGCAACAACGAGGCGGATCCTAACTCTGAGCCTGATCGGATTCCTCTTGGCGGCCTTCCTTGATGGCCCGCAGCCGTTCCTCCCGCCGCTTGGCGCGCTCGGCCGCCCGTTTGACCAGCTCCGAGCCCACTAGTTCGAGCATGGCCTGCTCGGCGCCGTCGCCCTTGCGCCACCCTAATCGGACAATCCGGGTATAGCCCCCGTTGCGAGGCCCAAAGCGGGCCCCGAGCTTGTCGAAGAGCTTCTTGACGGAGGCAGGCGTCTCAAGGAAAGCCGCCGCCTGGCGCCGCGCGTGCAGCGTGTCGCGTTTGGCCAGCGTGATCATCTTGTCCACCAGCGGCTTGGCCGCCTTGGCCTTCGGCACCGTGGTGATCACGCGCTCTTGTTCAATTACGCTGGTGACTAAACCCCGCAGCAGCGCCTTTCGCGCCGCCGGGTCACGCTTCAACTTGAATCCGCCACGCTTGTGTCTCATATGGGCTTCCTCGGCTACTCCTCCGCATCCGGACCTTCCAAGCTGCCGGACTCCGCTGCCTCGGGCTCCGGCTGCCGACCCGCGGGAACCGGCATGCCGGAAGGCGCGATCAACCGGCCCTGGGAATCGAACCTCATGCCAAACGTAAGGCCGAGGCCGCTGAGCAGCTCTTTGATTTCGTTCAACGACTTGCGGCCAAAATTCTTGGTCCGCAGCATTTCCGATTCGGTTTTCTGAACCAGGTCCCCTATCGTCTGGATGCCGGCGTTCTTAAGACAGTTGTAGGACCGCACGCTCAGCTCCAACTCTTCTACCGAGCGGTTCAGAATCTCGTTGAGCTGAGGCCCGACCCCTTCCAGCGCAGATTCGGCCGGCTCGGCGCTCTCCTCGAAGTTGATGAAGATCGCCATGTGATCCTTGAGCAGCTTGGCCGCTTGACCAATCGCATCCTGGGGCGAAACGGCGCCGTTGGTCCACACCTCCAGCGTGAGCTTGTCGTAGTCGGTCATCTGACCCAGGCGCGCCGCCTCCACCGTGTAGTTGACCTTCCGCACCGGCGAATGCACCGAGTCGATGGGAATGTATCCCAAGGGCAAATTCTCTTCAAAGTTCCTCTCGGCAGGCACGTACCCGCGCCCTTTCTTCAGGCGCATTTCGATGTGCAACTTGCCGCGCTCGCTCACGGTGGCGATGTGAATGTTCCGGTCCAGCACTTCCACGTCGGCGTCGGTTTCGATTCGGCCGCTGAGCACATCGCCCGGCTCGTCGACCGTCAAACGCAAGGTCTTCACCCCGTCGCCAATCATCTTGAATGGGATTTGTTTCAGATTCAAGATGATGTCGGTGGCGTCCTCGACCACACCGGGGATCGGGCTAAACTCGTGTGGAACGCCCTCGATCCGGACCGCCGTAATGGCCGCGCCCTCAATCGAACTCAGCAGAATACGCCGCAAGCTGTTGCCGATGGTGGTGCCGAAGCCCCGCTCGAAGGGCTGGGCGGTGAACATGCCGTAACGGTCCGTCAGGGTCTCCGTGTTGGCCACCAGTCGTTTAGGCTTCTGAAAACCTGTAAACATGCCTCTAAATCCTCCATCGGGCGCTGATCAAAACTCCCGCTCGTTCCCCGCGCCGCCGGGCGCGGCGGTGAGGCCATCGCCTCTTACTTCGAATACAATTCGACAATCAACTGCTCGTTCAGCTGGATTTGAACCAGCTCCTCGCGCTTCGGCATTCCGATCACTCGGGCCCGCAGGTTCTCCCGGTCCACATCCAGCCAGTTCGGAGCCGGGGCGTGGGCCGTGGCGTCCCGCGCGGAAAGGATCGCCGGGTTCTTGCGGCTCTTCTCGCGCACTTCAATCACGTCGTCCGGCTTCACCATGTAGGATGGGATGTTCACCTTCCGCCCGTTGACCTGGAAGTGTCCGTGGCGCACCATCTGCCGGCACTGGGCGCGGCTGGTCCCAAAACCCATCCGGTAGACGACGTTGTCCAGCCGTCGTTCGAGCATGCTCAGCAGCATCTCGCCGGTGATGCCCTTCTGCCGGCTGGCCTTCTCAAAAAGGTTGCGGAACTGCCGCTCCAGCACACCGTAGGTCCGCCGCAGCTTCTGCTTTTCCCGCATCTGCAAGCCGTAGCCGATAAGCTTCGGCCGCCGGTCCTTGCCGTGCTGACCGGGCGGAATGTTGCGCCTCTCAATGGCGCACTTTTCGCTGTGGCAGCGCTCGCCCTTCAAAAACAGCTTCATCCCCTCTCGCCGGCACAACCGGCAAACGGGTCCAGTATATCGTGCCAATCTTACCTCCCTACCTGAAACCTCAGGTGCAGTTTACGGCTCTCCTGAGCCTTCCTCCTGCTTGCCGGAGCGGCCGGCGACGACCGTTCGTCTGCTCGCACGCCCTGCGCCCAGATCCGCTCCGCAATCCAAATCAAACCCTTCTCCTTTTCGGCGGCCGGCACCCATTGTGCGGGATGGGCGTCACGTCCTTGATGGCTTTGACCTCCAAGCCGGCCGTGGCCAAGGCGCGAATGGCGGACTCCCGGCCCGCTCCAGGCCCGCTCACCCGCACTTCCACGGTGCGCATGCCAGCCTCGCGGGCCTTGCTGGCGGCAGTCAGCGAGGCCTGCTGCGCCGCAAACGGGGTCCCTTTGCGGGAACCGCGGAAACCCAAAGCTCCGGCGCTCGACCATGCGACCACATTGCCCGCCGGGTCAGTGACGCTGACGATAGTATTATTGAAAGTCGCCTGGATGTGCACCACACCCACCGGAACGACCTTCTTCTCCTTTTTTTTGAACGTCTTCTTCTTCGCGGTTTTCGCTGCTGCCTTGGCCATACCTTATCCGATCACGGTTTCCCTGATTGCCCGTCCTTACGTCTTGGCGGTCGCCTTCTTCTTGTTGGCGATGGTTCCGCGCCGCGGTCCCTTGCGCGTGCGGGCGTTGGTGTGGGTGCGCTGCCCCCGCACGGGCAACCCGCGCCGGTGCCGCAGGCCCCGGTAAGAGCCCATTTCCATGAGCCGCTTCAGGTTCATCGAGATCTCTTTGCGGAGATCCCCCTCGACCGCGCCTTCATCCTCGATGATCTGGCGGATCCGCGTTACCTCTTCTTCGCTGAGCTCGCCCACTTTCTTGTCCGGGTTGACGCCGGCCCGGTGCAAAATGCTCATGGCGCGGCTACGCCCAATTCCGTAAATGTAAGTCAATCCGATCACCGCCCGCTTCCGGACGGGAAGATCGACGCCTGCAATTCGCGCCATCGTTGGCCTCCTGTTAACCCTGCCTCTGCTTATGCTTGGGGTTCGGACAGATCACCCGAACCACCCCATGGCGGTGGATGATCTTGCACTTATCACAAATCTTTTTCACTGAGGCTCGTACTTTCATCTTCGTTTCAACCTCAACCCAAGAGCTTTACAATTCTGCCCCGGGTATCGTCCCGGGGAGAAAGCTCCACCAAAACCCTGTCTCTCAAGCGCAGCCGGACAAAGTTCGTCTGGCTGCCGGGAGCCGGGTGGGCAATCACCCTGGCCCGATTGTCCAGCTCCAAACGGTAGGCGGCGTTCGGCAAAAGCTCAACCACCGTAGCTTCCTCCTGCCGGCCTCGCCGGCTCCCGCCGGAATCCTGCTCCCGCATCACGGCCTCGTCAAAACCCACGGTCCGTTCGACGTCACCGCCACGCAGTGCTCAAAATGCGCCGAGCGGGATCCATCGCGGGTAACAGCCGTCCAGCCGTCACTCAACACCCGCGTGCCGGGCGCGCCGGCGTTGACCATCGGCTCAATCGCCAGCACCATCCCTTCTTTAAGCCGCGGGTTCTCATTGCGCCGGTCCACGTAATTCGGCACCTGGGGCTCCTCATGGAGCCGCGAGCCGATCCCGTGCCCGACGTACTCCCGCACCACCGAAAAACCCCGCGAGGTCACGTGATTCTCAATGGCCCCGCACACGTCGAACAGCCGGTTGCCCGGCCGCATCTTCTCGATCGCCTGCTCCAGCGCCTCGCGGGTGGTCCGCAACAGTTCCTGGGTTCGGGCGTCCACCTCTCCGACCGGAACGGTGATCGCCGAATCTCCGTAAAAACCCTCCAGTTCCGCGCCCGTGTCGATGGAGATGATGTCTCCCTTCTTGAGGACCCGCCGTGCCGACGGCATGCCATGCACCACCTCTTCGTTCACCGAGGTGCACAGCACGAAAGGATAGGCCGCGCCCGCTGCCGGCACATAGTAGCCTTTGAATGCTGGACGCGCGCCGGCGTCGCGGAACATGCGTTCCGCGGCCTTCTCCATATCCAGCGTTGTGATCCCTTCCTCAATCATCGACTCAAGCTCCCGCAACACCTGCCAGACCAGAAGGCCGCTCCGGCGCATCTTCTCCAGGTCCTCGGGACTCTTGCGGACAATCATGCTTCTTGCAGGCGGGCGATATCTTTATTGTAAACGACTTGCGCCCTCATAGCCGCGCGCCCACCCTAGAATACGCTCCTCCTGCCGCGGATCCGCCCCGCGCGCGGGGTAAATCCTTCGTAGTGACGCATGATGAGCTGGGCCTCGATCTGGTTGACAAAATCCATGGCCACGCCCACCACAATCAGCAGCGAAGTGCCGCCGAAGTAGAAATTGACGTTCAATCCGTACAACAGCCAGTTTGGGAAATACTGCTCGATCCATCCGCCCACCAGCGGCAGATGATACAGCGCGATGCCGGAGATCATGATCTGTGGGATCAGACTCAGCACCGAAAGGTACAGCCCGCCCACCACCGTGATGCGGGTCAGAATCCGGTTCATGTACTCGGCCGTGTTCTTGCCCGGACGGATGCCCGGAATGAAGCCGCCGTACTTGCGCATGTTGTCGGCGGCCTCGTTCGGGTTGAAAATGATCGACACGTAAAAGAAACAGAAGAAGATGATGCCCGCCACGAACAGCACGGCATAGAGCGGCTCGCGTGGGGCCAGCGCATCCAGCATCCCTTTGAGCCAGGGATTGTTGCGGGCAGCCGGCATCACCGCCAGGGTCTGGGGAAAAGCCAGCACCGACGACGCGAAAATGACCGGAATCACGCCTCCGGCGTTGACCTTCAGGGGCAAATGCGTGGCCTGGCCCCCCATCATGCGGCGCCCCACGACCCGCTTGGCGTACTGAACCGGGATGCGGCGTTCACCCCGCTCGACCAGCACAATGAAGGCCACCACCAGGACCATGAAGATCAGGATGATGATGACGTGCAAAGCGCCCCACTGCCCCGTCGAGAGGTTCGTGACGAAGTTCCCGACGGCGCTGGGAATCCCCACCACGATGCCGGCGAAGATGATCAGCGACATGCCGTTGCCGATGCCGCGGTCGCTGATCTGCTCGCCCAGCCACATGATGAAGGCGGTGCCGGTGGTCAGCGTCAACATGGTCATCAGAATGAAACCGATTCCGGGGTTCAGCACGAATCCGCCTTCGGACTGCTGAAGACTGATGGCGATCGTCGCCGACTGGAATCCAGCCAGCAATATCGTCAGGTACCGCGTCCACTGGGTGATCTTCCGGCGGCCCAGCTCCCCTTCCTTCTGAAGCTTCTCCAGCGTGGGGATCACCACGGTGAGCAACTGGAGAATGATGGAGGCCGTGATGTAGGGCATGATGCCCAGCGCGAAGATGGTCAGGCGCCGGAACATTCCGCCCGAAAACAGGTCGATAAATCCGAACACGGTCCCCTGGTTTTGTTGAATGAAGTCCTCAAAGCGGGCCGCATCCACGCCGGGTGTAGGGATGTGACCGCCGATGCGGTAAACGGCAAGCAGCGCCAGGGTGAACAGAAGGCGCTTGCGCAGGTCCGGCACCCGGAAAATGTTCGCGATGGCTTCGAAGAACTTGTTCATGGGTCGTACGCCTTCCGGCTATTGGCCGGCCGCTCCGATGACCTCCGCCTTGCCGCCGGCCGCCTGAATCTTCTCCAGGGCTGACTGTGAGAACAGGTGGGCCGCCACGGTGATCTTGCGCTTCAGCTCGCCGCCGCCCAAAATCTTTAGCCCGTCTTTTAGCTTCTTAATCACGCCCAATTCCATCAGGCGCACCGGGTCGAAACTGTCGCCTTCCAGCTTCTCCAACCGACCCACGTTGACCACCGCATACTCCTTGCGGAACGGGTTCTTGAAGCCTCGCTTGGGCAGGCGCCGGTGCAACGGCATCTGCCCGCCCTCAAAACCGCGCATGAGACTGGCCCCGGAGATGGAGTGCTGGCCCTTGTGGCCGCGGCCCGAGGTCTTGCCCCGGCCGGTGCCCATGCCGCGCCCCACGCGCCGCCGAGAATGCTTTTGCCCGGCCGGGGGTCTCAGATTGCTCAGGTTCATCGGCGTAACCTCCTGTTTACTCGCACAGCGTTAGCAAGTGGGGGATCTTCGCCACCATGCCCCGGAATACCGGAGTGTCCGGCTTCTCCACCACTTGGTTCAACTTCCGCAACCCCAGCGAGCGCACAATGCGCTTGTGCTTTTCCGGCGCACAAATCGGACTGCGCACCAGCTTGATCTTGATCTTCCCTTCCGCCATAGGATTCCGTCCCACCCTGATCCTTGCGCCTCCTTCAGATCTTCTCCAGAGGCAGCCCTCGCAGGTCCGCCACGGCCTGCTTGTCGCGGAGCTGCTCCAGCGCCGCAATGGTGGCCCGCACCACGTTGTGCGGATTGTGCGAACCGATCGATTTGGTCAATACGTTCGGAATGCCGGCCGCCTGCACCACGGCTCGCACCGGACCGCCCGCGATGACGCCCGTGCCTTCCGGCGCCGGCTTCAAAAGCACCAGCCCGCTTCCGAACCGGCCCAGCACCGGATGTGCGATTGTCGTCGGCAGCACGTTGATCTTCCGCAAGTTCTTCTTTGCGGCCTCGATCCCTTTCTTGATCGCCGCGGGAACTTCCCGCGCCTTGCCGGTGCCGAAGCCGACGACCTTGGCGTCTGGATCTCCCACAACCACCAGCGCTGAGAAGCTCAAGTTCTTGCCGCCTTTGACCACCTTGGTGACGCGGTTGATCGAAACCACTTGCTCTTTCAGGTTCAACGTCGACGGATCGATCCGCTCGTAGTTCGTCATCTGTGTTAGAACTCCAGTCCCGCCTCGCGGGCCGCCTCCGCCAGCGCCTTTACCCGGCCGTGATAGGCGTAACCGCCCCGGTCGAACACAACCTTCTTGATGCCCTTGGCCAGCGCCCGCTCGCCGATCAGCCGCCCGATGGCCGCCGCCCCGGCGACG
>JAIMAR010000085.1 GCA_023511855.1 Bryobacteraceae bacterium | reverse complement strand
GCATGAATCCGGCCCTTGCGCCAAGCCCAGACCTGGGGCGCGACCAGGTAAACCACGGGAATCCCAGCCCTCTTCAAGCGGGCGGCCAGCCGCAGATGAAAATCCGGGCTGTCGGTGAGAATCGCCAGATCGGGGCGCATGGTACGCGCCGCGCGAACCAACTTGCGGAATTCGCGGTAAACGCGGGGGATGTGCGCAACCACCTCGAGCAGGCCCACCACCGACAGATTCTCCGCCAAGGCTACCGGGTGAACCCCCTCGGCGCGCATCCGGGGACCCGCGCAGCCGAAGAAATCCGTTCCAGGCAATAGATTGCGCAGCCGCTCCACCAGCATGGCGGTGTAAAGATCGCCTGAAGCTTCGCCCGCCGACACCAGGATCCGATGCGCCATCAAGCGCTAGTCTAGCAAGGGAATTGACCAGGTTCCGGGAAGGAAAGGTTTGCTACCATGAAAGCGAAGCTACATGTCCTCTCAGGTTGACCCTCGTCCCCTCCGAGTGGAAGAGTTTGCCGCCCAGTGCCGGGAAGCGCTGGTTCCGGTCAGCAGCCGGTTCAGTTACTTCCAGGCCTGCCCGCTGGGAGAGGAAGACGTTCGCGACTACGTAGACGAGCCGCTGGCGGCCCTGCCACCGAAGCTTGTGGCCGCGCTGCCGCCCTTCTCGGTGGTTCTGGTACCCTATCTGGAGAAGCCCGAAGCCAAGGAAAAGGGCGACGCCACGGGCCCCGCCGTGACCTTCGAGCGGCCGCCCGAAAACCGCCAGGCGGCTTATGCTCGCACCACGGATAGCGGAAGGATTGTGCTGCTGTTCGCCATCCGCGACCGGAGCGTAGCCGATTATCACTACTATTTTTACCGCGCCGTTGCCGAGCTGGCGGCCGAACACTGTGACCAGGAGACTCGAAACCGCTTCTACAGCCTGTTGAGGGAGGAGCTGCGCAGCCGCGTCCACGGCGAAGTAGACCAGGATAGCTGGCATCTCAAAGAGACCCTGATGCGCCGTGGAACCAAGCTCCGGCGGGAGACGAAAGCCTTCCTGGAGTACGCGCATCAAGCCCTGGCGGATACGCTGGCGCTTTATCTGCACGGCATCTGTTGCGACATTGACGTCGAACCCGGTCCCCGGCAGCTACCCAGCCGTTATCTGCGCAGGCGGCTGAAGCTGCTCGAGGAAGCCTACCCGCCGCCGGAAGGCTACGCCGTGTTCCCGGAGGAGCTCAGCCGGATCAACGGAAGCTGAGCGCTAAGCCGGCGGGACGGAGCGGGGCGGCTCCTCCAAGGGGTCCCGCGCATCCGCCAGCAGCAGATCCAAGATGCGGGAGGCTGCCTCTTTGCCGCGCTCCCCGATCTCTCCCGCCGGACCGGCGCAGCTTGGACAGCCCGATTCACAGGGGCAAGCGGCGAGCAATTCGGCTGCATTTTTCAGCAGACGCGGGGCCATCCGGAACAGCGGCGCGCTTTGCCCCGCTCCGCCGGGGTAGTTGTCGTAGAGGAAGAGATCCGGCTCGAAAGCCCGCAGGCCTTGCGACGCGTCTTCGGTGAGCGCGATGCCCAGATCGCGCGGATCGCACATCAGCAACAGCGAGGCGACGGCCCGCAAGACGTTGCCGAGACCGGCCAACCCCGCCTGCCGTTCGGTGGGCGTGAAGCCCTCCAGCCGATTGAGAAAAGCCGCTGGAAAGTGCAGCCAGAACGCCGTGGTGTGCATCTCCTGCTCCGGCATGGAGAGGTTTCCGGCGCCCACGTTCTCCATCGTGTAGAACTTGATCTTCTTGAAGCCCACGATCTGGCGGTTGACGCGCACGTCTCCATGAACGGCATGGATGCCGCGCAAGGGGACGGACTCGAACTCATCGAGAACCTTGACCTGGGTGTAATCGATGGCGTCGGTGAAATAATCCGAGTCCACTTGGCGGACGTAGGCCTTGCGGCCCTCGTAGTCGAAGCGTTCCACCTGATACTGGCGCGCCTCGTGCAGGTAAATGGCCTTCTCGTGCAGAGCGGTGAGTGCGCTGGGGAAGTCGACCTCGGCGATGACGGCAGGCTCGCCGGTGATGTCCACGACGACGAAGTTGTCGCTGGTCACCGAGCGCAAGCTGACGGCGTCGGCCGGATAAGTGTCCGAGGTCCAGTGCCAGGCGCCGCCGGAGTGGTACAGGAATCCGTTTTCGGCCAGAAACTGGCACAACTCGGCGGTATCGTGCGGGCCGAACTTCTCGCCGTCGCGGATGGGCAGCTCGAAGGCCGCGCACTTCAGGTGATTGAGCAGGATCTCGGCGTTGTCCGGATTGATGCAGGCGTGCTCCGGCGACTTTTCGAAAAAGTAATCGGGGTGCTCGATGATGTACTGGTCGACGGGGGCGCTGGAGGCGACCAGAACGGCCAGCGAAGCGGTCTGGCGGCGCCCTGCGCGTCCGGCCCGCTGCCAAGTGGAGGCGATGGAGCCGGGGTAGCCGGCCATCATGACCACGTCCAGCGACCCGATGTCGACGCCCAGCTCCAGAGCGTTGGTCGCCACCACGGCGCGGATGCGGCCTTCCCGCAGGCCGCGCTCGATTTCGCGGCGCTCCTTGGGCAGATAACCGCCGCGGTAGCCGCGGACCGCATCCGGGCCCAGCGTGGACCGCTCAGCCGCGTCCTTCAAATACGTCACCAGGACCTCGGTGGCCAACCGGCTGTTGGCGAAAACCAGCGTCTGCTGGCCGCGGCGCAGAAACTCCACGGCGATGCGTCGGGTCTCGTTGAGATAGCTGCGGCGGATGCCGAGCTGGCGGTTCACCACGGGCGGATTGTAGAAGACGAAATACTTCTCGCCCGAGGGCGCCCCGTTGCGTTCCACGAGCGCAAAGGGGAGCCCGGTCAGCGCTTCGGCCAGTTGCAGAGGGTTGGCGATGGTGGCCGACGAGCAGATGAATTGCGGCGAGGAGCCGTAGAACTCGCAGATGCGCTTCAAGCGGCGCAGGACGTTGGCGAGGTGGCTGCCGTAGATGCCGCGCGCGTAATGCAGCTCGTCGATGACCACATAGCGCAGGTTCTCAAACAGTTTGGCCCAGCGCGTGTGGTGGGGCAAAATGCCGCTGTGCAGCATGTCCGGGTTGCTGAGCACGATGTTGGCGCGCTCGCGGATGGCTTTGCGGGCGTCTTGCGGCGTGTCGCCGTCGTAGGTGAAGGCGCAGATTCCCGATCCCAGGGCTTCCAGCACCGACTGAAGCTCATGCAACTGGTCCATGGCCAGCGCCTTGGTCGGGAACAGGTACAAGGCGCGGGTTTCGGGTTCCTCCATCAGCCGGTTGAGCACCGGAAGGTTGTAGCAGAGGGTTTTGCCGCTGGCGGTGGGCGTGACGACCACCACGTTTCTGCCCTCCAAAACGTGGCGGACGGCCTCCGCCTGATGCGAATAGAGCTGGGCAATGCCGCGCCGGGCGAGCACCTGGCGAAGCGCCGGCTGGATGCGCTCCGGAACGGGGGCAAACTCTCCGGCGCGTGCAGGCGAGGAGCGGATCGCTCGGACCGGCGAGTCCGGGTCCGCCATCCACTCCTGGAACCGGGCCAGCGCCGCCTCCAGGCTGCTGCGGCTCACAGCGGAGCTATCAGAGGGGTCCGGAAATGGCAGGGATAGGTTCACACGCGTTCCTTCGCCTTTTCTTTGCCAGAATACAACAGTACTCTCATGCGGGCAACACGCTCCCCGGGGCAGCGGATAGTCAACTGCGGACGAATTCGTAGCGTTCCAGGGTAGCTCCGACCAAGATCGTGGAGGATCCGTTGCTGCCGTTGGACTCGCGCACCGTGCGCACGACTTTGCCCAGGCAGCGCAGATTGACCCCGCCGCCGTTGGAGGTGTGAGAGGGGAAAGTGATGATGTACTCGATCGGCTCGCCGACTTCCATCTCGATGGTGGCGGAAAACAGCACGCCGGCGGCGCTCATGTTCTTGGTTTCGCCCACGCTCGAGACGGGGGCGAAGGACTTGCGGACCACCTCGATGGGAAGGCGGAGCTCGAACCGTCGGGCCTTGCGTTGTTCGATCACTTCACGAACCCATCTTTATTGTCGTGTTGTCGAAGCAATGAAATCAAGCCCTTAGAAGTTCACTTTTGTCAGGGGCGTAATGGTACTTACGCGCTATTCGTCCTAATTTCAGAATGCAACTCGCGGTTCCGGCGTGCGCGGATGGTAGAATTGAGGCGGGAGAGATGCGCAAGACGCTGCGAATCAGCCTGGGGATTGCATTGGTGATCCTGGGGATCATAGGTGGGATGCTGCCCGTGATTCAGGGCTGGATGTTCATGATTCCGGGGCTGTTGATCCTGAGCGAGTACTTCCCGCCCGTCCGCCGCGCCCTCGACTGGGCCAAGAAGAAAGCCAGGGGGAATGCAAAAACGAAGGCGGGCTCAGCGGAGCCGGGCTAAGCGCGGATCCTCCTGAGTCGGCACGTAGCCACTGTAGAGGGTGTCCTCCTCCAAGTGGTAATACCTGAGCAAGCCCACCCTCAGTGAAACCCGGTACCACATCTGTTCCGGAAGCCAGACTCCTGCGGCATGCCGCGTTTGGGTCATCCACACGCGCGAGAAGGCGTGAATGCGGACTAGAATCCAGCCGAATGTTACGGTATCGAGCAGCTCGGCGTCGAGCCGGGTCCAGAAACCTTCCTCCTTGTCGATCCAGAGCCTGCCGCTGACCTGGGTGAACAACTTGGAGTAGCGGTCGATCGGGCGGTAGCCTGGGCGCGGGGTGGCTTCGATCAGATAGGTGGGACGCCCGCGGTGCACCTCTTCCCGCAGCAGGCGGAACTGGAAGGCGTCGGGGATTTCCTGAATGGCTTTGTCATAGCGCTGGCGCCGAGATTTGAACTCGGCCAGGCGCCGCTCGCGCTGGGCGGCGGACTCCTGGCGGCGCAAGGCGAGCACCCGTTTGAGTTCCCTCTGCTGAGCCTCGGGATCTCTCAGCGGAGCCGGTTCGCCGTTTTCTTCCAGCAGGATCCGGTAAGGGGAACCTTCTAGAAGAACGACGCTATGGGTCTTGGTAATTTCGGAGCGGGCCCTGCCTTCGCTATCCAGGTTCTTGACTCGGATCCGCTCGGTGTAGTTGTAGCGCAAGGCGAATTCCGAGCTGGGGCCGAGCTCGTGGGCCACGGCGCGGCGCACGATTTCGCGCGGATCCGGCTGAGCCGTCAAGACAGAGGCCGCGCAGGCGGCGAGCACGGCAAGTCTGGCGGCGGACCTCAGGGGAACGGCCTCCTCTCTCCAATGTAGCAACGGCCGTGCCCGGATCAGAATTCGTACCTCAGCGCGAGCTGGATCTGCCGGGAGCTTGTCGTGGTCGCCGTGATCTGACCGGCCGAGCCGACGCGGTTGAGCGAGCTATCGAACAGAGCTCGCACGGAAGGGACTTGGAAGTTCGGGTGATTGGTCAAGTTGAAAGTCTCCGCCCGGAAACGCACGGACTGACGCTCGGTCCGCCACAACACTTTGTGAAGCGCAGCATCGACTACCGCCAGCCCAGGACCTTGCAAGCTGTTTCGCCCAAGGTTGCCGTAGCGGCCGGCGTGTGGAAGTGCGAACGCCAGCGGGTCGAACCATCGCTGCGGATCACGCAGAATCACCCTGCCCGGAATCGGCCACACCAAGTCCGGGCGCTGATTGAGATCAGCGGTGCGGGCGCCGGACAGCCGCGCGCGGTCGAACCCGACCGTCGGGTTAAACGGCGGTCCGGACTGAGCCTGTGCCGTCAGATACAATTCCCAGCCGCGCAGGAAAGGGGCGGCGGCCGCCGGGCCCGCTCCGGGGATGGCCCAGGATAAACTCATCGCCAAGACATGACGCAGGTCAAAGTCGGAAGGCCCGCGGTTCCAGCGGTAGTTAAACATGGTGGGCACGCCGCTGACGTTGGCGAAATCCGAGATGATCGAAGTGCTCGCATTGTCCAGCGACTTGCCCCAAGCATACTTAACCTGGAACGCCACCCCCTGCGCCCACCTCCGTGACAGCCCCGCCTGCAAAGCATGATAACTAGAGTCAAACTGTGACCTGCGGGCGGCTACCGAGCCGTAGGCCGGGTTCATCCGGGTGATGTTTTCGGGAAAATACAAACTTTGGTCAGGCAGCAGTTGTGGCCGGTTGGGATTGTAGTCACCGATATACCCCATCAGGTGGACACCCCTGGATCCCACATACCCGAGTTGCGCCAGGACGCCGGAGGCCAGTTGGTGCTGGATCTGAAACTGAAACTGAAGCACGTAGGGCTGCTCGAGGTGATAATCGAGAAGGTCGAGGGAATTCTCGGGTGCGCGTCCGGCCACGGCGTCCAGAATTCTCGGGAAGGCCGGGCGGGTGATGGTGGTCCGCTGGAAGAATGGCGGCATGCGGGCCCCGGCGATGACCAGCTCGCGGCTGCTGATTGCGTCGTAGAAGACGCCCGCGCCGGCGCGGAACACTGTGCGGCCGGAAGCAAACGGCGACCATGCCAAAGCCGCGCGAGGCGCGAAATTGAGACGGGAAGGATTCCGGAATAGCGGCGCGCCGGTGACGGGGCTCTGGGAGGAGAAAAAGTCACCCGTGAAAGCTGCTGTCTTCCCATTGACCTCCGAAGGCGTCGTGTACGTTTCGTATCGCAGGCCGACGCTGAAGCCCAGGCTCGGCCTCACCCGGAATTCGTCCTGCACAAAGGCGGAAAGAAAGACCTGCCTCCAGCCCCTGGCGCTGTCGGAGCCCGGCAGCATGACGCTCCCGCTGCTGGGCGTAGCCAGTAACAGTTCCGTGAGAGAGTTGAAAGAGTAAAAGCCATTGGCGTACAGATCCGCGAGCTGGTTGAACTGGGTCCGGTCGAACGCCAAACCCGCTTTCCAGGTGTGCGAACCGCGCAGGTGGGTCACCGTGTGATTAAACTGGAACGCGTTGAGCACGTAACGGCGAGGTAAAAGGCTGCGTCCGGTGAGCCGGTCTCCGCCCAGGTTGGTGAGTCCGGCGGTGAAATTGATGACGCCGAAAGGCCGGCCTGGGATAAAGGACAAGGAAGCAGGGATGTTTGCGGGCTGCGGGCTATCCTGGCGCTCCCAGACGCGGCTAAACCCGGCGCGCAGCGAGTGCACGGTGTTCTGTGAGGGGACGAAGTCGGCCTGCTGGTGTAGAAACTGGTAGCGGGAAGTGTTCTGGAAGTCGAAGACCAACAGCGGCTCCGGCCCGCGGGTCTCTCCGCTGTCAAAGGTAAAGCGGCCGCCATACCGGAGATGCGGCGAGACGATGGAATCCAGGCGGACCGTGAACAGGTCCTCATGTGAGCGAGTCTTTACGGCAGCGATGAATTCTCCCGTGCCGTCGCCGTAGTCGGCGCCGTTGGGCAAGGGGAACAGAGCCAGGTAGGGAACGATGTCCGGCGAAACCGTTAGGGTGCGGCCGGGGAGCCTTCCGGCCCGGGCGTCTGCGTTGGGCGTCACCGAGCGTCTGGTTTGCGTGCTGACCTGCCGCAAGCCTTCGTAACTGGCCAACGCGAACAGGCGGTTGTGGCGCAAGGGCCCGCTTAGGAGCCCGCCGAACTGGTTCTTGCGCAAGGGCGGCGCACCGCCGGGCGGGTCGAAGAAGTTGCGGGCGTCCAAGGCGTTGTTGCGCAGATACTCGAAGAGGCTGCCGTGCCATTCATTGGAGCCTGACTTCGATACCGCCGTCAGCACGGCGCCCGCCGCGCGGCCGAATTCGGCGTCGAACGGGCTTGAGGCCAAATGAACCTCCCGGATCGTCTCCAGGCCCAGCAGCAAGCCGAGCGCGCTGGTGGGCGCCGCGCCCGTCGCGTCGTTGATCTGGAGTCCATCCAGGCGGTAGCTGTTCTGGTTCGGACGCGAGCCGTTGACGCTCAAACGGGCCCCCCGTCCCGTGAGCATGGCCCGGGTTGCGGTCGAAGCGATGTGAGTCCCGGGCAGCTGAGCGGCCAAATCAAAAAGGTCCCTTCCGTTCAACGGCAGCGACCGCAGTTCGGTTTCTTTGACCGAGCGGCTCCAGTCCGCAGGCGAGGTACTGATGGCGGGCGGCTCCGCAGCGACCTCCACGCTATCTTGCTGTTGGGCTAGCTCCAGTTGAAAATCCACCCGCACCACGCGTCCGGCATCCAAGGCAACCGAGGAGAGGGTCTCCGGGCGGAAACCTGGGTGGGTCAGTTCCAGACGGTACGCGCCCGGCGCCAGCCCTGCGGCGGCGTACCAGCCCCTCTCGCCGGTCACCACACGCCGTTCCGCGCCCGTGGCGGCTTGAGTCACTCTCAACACCGCTCCAGGCACCGGTGCGCCTTGCGGATCGCGCACGTAGCCCTCAATCTGGCCGGCAGGCTGGCCGTACGCCAATCCAGTCATCAGCACAATTCCCAGAAGAAACTTTCTTGTCTTGCTAAGCATCGTGTCGGTTCAAGAAACGGAGATCAATCAATTCGGAAACCTCAACCTGCCGTGTCAGGTAACCATGGCGGAAAGCCCAACCCGCGAACAGGCGCAGGCTTTCCAGGTCTACCTGCCCATCCGTGACGTAATTGTCGCGGCAGACGTGCTCCATTTTGAGAGCGTCCACCCCCCGGTACTCGGCGAACTCCTTCACAAACTTGGGGGTCTTGCCCTGCACGAATCCCCGCACGCCGCGAAAATACGCTTGAAGGAATCTCCGCCCAACGCTCACATCTTCCCGGCGCAGGCTGTCGCCAAATAGAATCAACCCGTATTGATAGTTGGGATGAAGCTCGGCAAAGCCACGCGAAAGCACCAGCTCCGGGCTCTTGTCGGGGAGTAGTGATTCGTCGAAGACCATCATCGCGTCGACGGAACCGCTGAACAGGGCCGCCATGGCGTCCGGGCCGGTCAAATTGACGATCACTACGTCGTCCAGCGTGAGGCCGGCTTGGGCCAGGTGCTGTGTCAAAGCAAACTGGAGCGTCCCCACGCCGCCGCCGACAATCACCCGCTTCCCCTTCAGAACCCGCAGGTCTTGCAACCCTTGGGGGTGTTTGCTCTTCAACGCGGCCAGAAAAGCCATTCGGCGGCAGGATGGCGAGAATTTCTCCCGCGCCGCCACCACGCGGATGGGAACCCCGCGAACAATAGCGTTCATCCACGAGGGATTCTGGGCGGCGAGCAGAACCTCCAGCTTCCCGCCAGCCAGGGCCGTGGTTCCTTCGGCCGCTCGGGCGAAAGTGGTGATCTCTGTTTCAAAGCCGGCCTCACGGAAGTAGCCCAGTTCGTGGCTCAGGTACAGAGCCGCGGTCCCTAATCCCAGCGGCGCGCCGATTCGGAGCTTCCGCAGAGGTCCCCCGCCCCGCCGGGAGCAGGCAAGGCTGGACAAAACGCTAGCGGCCAGAAACGTCCTGCGCCTCATGACTCTCCCGATGCCCGGTATTGAGCAACACCAGTGGAAGGATTTTGCCCCGCGTCATCAATGGCTCCGCCAACACTACCGTGATGCCGTCGCTATGCCGCCAGCTCCGCGCCGCCAGGCTTCCTCCATAACAGTTTCGGATTTCTCTGAGAAACCAATCCCGCACGGGTTCCGGAGAGCGGATCCCCGTCCGCGGACTGACTCGCAAGAGCAACTCAGTCTGAGCGGATCCCTCCAGCTCCACTAGCTGGTAGTCTCCGGGCCCACCGCCGAAGCGTGCTGGCAACGCTTCCTCGAGAAGCCTCACAATGCTCTTACCCACCAGAGTGACCCCTTGACCGGTCAGCTTGCTGTAGCTATAAATTCCGCTGATCTTCCGCCGGAATCCGAGCCGGGTGAACAGACACTCGCAGGAGGCGGTCTCCAGAACGCCTGCATCGCCCATCTCCGCGTTGATCAGAACGTGGGGAGCAAACGGTAGAAGCGTGGTGAACAACAGGGCATTCACCTCGGCCCCCCTCCCCGGCATTTGCTGTGGCCAGGAGATCACGGCCACCTCATCCTCGTGAACATGGACTGAGTTGCCAGGACCCATCTGTCGGCAGGCCACGCCGATGCAGCCGACCTCCGAAATGTAGTAAGTGGCAATGGCCTCAGCCTCAGCCCGGGCCAACACGGCGCGCTTGGCTTCCGATAGCGCCTCCCCTCCAGTCACAAAAATGGTCCCGCTGATGTCCAGGCCGAGCTCCAGAGCGGCGGCCGCCACTCGCACGCACGGACTGGCGAAGCCCCAGATGGCGCAGGAGCGGCCCTCCCGCTTGCGTTCCCCAATCCAACGCGCCACAGGTGAAAAATCGTTTAGTTGAAGAAAAGTTGGGAACGGGATCCACGCGCCGTGGATTCGGGCCAGCGCCACCATAGCTTGCGTGGCCAGCGCGTGGAGCGAAAACGGGGCCCGCGATCCAACAACCGTAAACCAGCGCTGCCAGGGACGTCCCCGCCGGCTCTGCGCCAAACCGGCTGTCAGGAAAATCGTGGAAGGGAGGATGGGGTAGAGGGCCGCCGGGACTCGGTCTTCCACCTGCCATTCACGCTGGTGAATGTTTCGCCAGGCTTCCGCGTGCAGGCGGGCCGCGGTGCTTTTCGGCGTGCGTGTTCCGCGGCTCCGGCTGCCGCTAGACACCGACATCATACCGGCAGGCGCCAGTGGATTCCGGAAACTCTCCGTGCTGCACGGGATGTGGCGCCCGGAGCGGACCAAAGGCGCACTCCCCTTGAACTCTTCGTGCGAAAGGTATACGCCGGCTCGGCGGAGATCGGTCAGCGCCGCCTCCAAACCTTTCGAGCGCACGAGCTGCTCCAAATCCCCGAAGCGGCAATCCGCCAGACGGAACATCTGGGCGTATGGGTGAACTGGATTGGAGAATACCGTGGCCCGCACCAGATTCAGGAAGTTCGACTCCCGTTCAAGATACAATCGGCGGACCTCCTCCTCCGGATCCGCCCAGGGGGACGAAGCCAGAAACTGGCGCATGCCCAGCACTATGCCCCAGTGCAAACTCAGTTCAGCAGCCAGTTCGGAAACTCGCCTCACTCCGTTTGCCCCCTCGCCTTCGCAGCGGCCCATGGCGCGGCGAGCCGCTCCAAGTACGCCAGGCCTTGATGAAAAGCCAGTCCCAGCAGGCTGGTCGTGAAAATGCCGATGTACAACTTTTCGGTGGCCAGCGTCTGCCAAGCCATCCAGATCACACGTCCCAAACCGTCCGGCGCGCCTAGCAGTTCCACCGAAATCGTGATCACCAGCGCCCGTCCGGCTGCCAGGCGCAAGCCCGTAAAGACCTGTGGGAAGCAGGCTGGCAAGTACACCCTCCATATGAGGTCCCTGCTCCGCGCCCCGTAATTCCGCGCCATTTCGACATAGGCGTAGTCGACCCCGCGCACAGCGTCCATCGTTTGCATGGACAGGGTCACGAAGCCCGTCAGAAAGATCGGGACCAGCCGCGCCGTTTCGCCTACCCCCGCAATCAGCAGCAGCAGGGGCATAAGAGCAAGCTTGGGAGTCGAGTTGAGCACGGACACCGCGGGCTCAAATGAGGTGCGGAGCGGTGTGGATACGCCCATCAGCAGGCCGAAGGCGAACCCAATGCAGACGCCCAAGCCGGCGCCCTGGAACATGCGCTGCAAGGTGCTGAGCAGTTCCGCCGTCCACTCGCCGGACCGGGCCATGTTCCAGCCTGCCGCCAGAATCACGGATGGCGCCGGGAAAAAGAGAGGGTTCAGCAGGCGCAGCCAAGCACCCCCTTCCCACGCGCCGAGAAACGCAGCCGGCAACCACCAGGCCACAGCGGCATCGCGCAGGCGGAAGGTCGCCCTCATCCGGCAGTCATCCCCCTGAGAATCGGCATGCCAAGAGCGGCGGCAATGCTCTTCTTCAAATCCAGGAACTCAGCGGTGAAAGTGAGGGCAGGGCTGCGCGGACGGTCAAATGGAACCCGGAATTCCGTCAGCATGTGACTCGGCGAACCGCCCAGAACCAGCACCCGGTCGCCGAGCAGAATCGCCTCTTCGATGTCGTGCGTGACAAACAGGACCGTCTTGTGGCTCTCGTCCCAGAGTCTGAGAAGCTCCTGCTGAAGCTCCATCCGCCTCAGGCAATCCAGCGCGGCAAACGGCTCGTCCATCAGCATCACGGCGGGGTCGCTCAAAAAACAGCGCGCCACCGCCACACGCTGCTTCATCCCCAGCGACAGCTCGTGCGGCCAAGCCTCTTCCCTGCCCTCGAAACCCAGCCGCGCCAGCAAACTCCGCGCCCGATCCCGCCGTTCGCGGCGCGGCACGCCTTGCATCTCTAGCCCAAAGGCCGCGTTGTCGAGCACCGTCATCCAGGGAAAGAGATTGCGTTCTTGGGAAACCAGCAGGACTTGCGGATTGCGGTCGGCGGCCGAGGGGAGGCGCTCCACCTGCCCTTCGCTGGGCTTCTGAAGACCGGCAACCACTCGGAGCAGGGTGGTCTTGCCGCAGCCGCTCGGCCCCGCAATACACAGGAATTCCCTGTCCCGGGTCCCAAAGGAGACCCCTCTCAAGGCGTGCACCGGCCCGCCGGGGGCAGAAAAGGTCACACCTAGATTGACGATCCGAAGCTTCATGCGGCCAGTAGACCAATAGCCATACCCAGAATCTAAGGTTCAGTATCGCGGCTCCGGCGGCAGGTCGTCAACCGAGGCTGGTTTGCATAAAATGAAACAAGAGGGGCGTTTGAGTCCTCTGGAAAGGCAGTCTGATTCATGTCCACTCTGGAAGCGGCGCCGGAAGCTGTGCATTCCGGCGAGGGGCAGCAACTCATCGTCAATGATTTCAGCATTCAGGTCGCGACCGTAAACGGATCCGGCAGCCAGACGGCCAACACGGTTCTGATGCGGTCCCTGTTTCAGATGGGGATCCCGGTTTCCGGCAAGAACCTGTTTCCCTCCAACATCGCGGGCCTTCCGACCTGGTTCACCATCCGCGCCTCGCGGCATGGTTGGATCGGGCGTAAGCGCGAGACCGACATCCTGGTAGCGATGAACGCCGAATCGGCCCGCGAGGATGTCATGGGGCTGGGCCCGGGGGCCGCGGTCGTCTATGACGAGCCACTGAAACTCGATGCGCTCCGGAGCGATCTGCACTTCTACCCAGTCCCGTTCGACAAGCTGGTCGCGCCAGTCTGCCCGGAAGCGAAGCTCCGCAAGCTGGTGCGCAACATGATCTATGACGGCGTGCTCGCTCAACTGCTCGGCATCGACCTGGCCGAGATGCGCAAGGCGCTGGTCAAGCAGTTCGGGCCGCGCAAGGCCAAGGCCGCCGAGCTTAACTGGGGCGCGGTCCAGGCAGGCTACGAGTTTGCCGCCAAGAATCTGGTGAAGAGCGACCCCTACCGCGCCGAGCGCATGCACGCCACCGAAGGCAAAATTATCATCGACGGCAACGCTGCCTGCGCGCTGGGTGCGATCTTCGCCGGCGTCACCGTCGTCACCTGGTATCCGATCACCCCTTCCTCTACCTTGGTCGAGTCCATGACCGGCTACCTGAAACGCTTCCGCACGGACCCGGCCACGGGCAAGGCCACCTTCGCCGTGCTCCAGGCCGAAGATGAGCTGGCCTCTATCGGCATGGCGATCGGCGCCGGCTGGGCAGGCGCGCGCGCCATGACCGCCACCTCCGGCCCGGGCATCTCCCTGATGGCCGAGTTCACTGGGCTGGCCTATTACGTCGAGGCCCCCGCCGTCATCTTCGACGTGCAGCGCGTGGGACCGTCGACCGGTCTGCCCACCCGCACCCAGCAGGGCGACATCCTCTCGACCGCCGTGCTCTCCCACGGCGACACCCGTCACCCCTTGCTCTTCCCCTCTTCGCCCGAAGAGTGCTTCAGCATGGCGCAGACCGCCTTCGATCTGGCCGAGCTTTTTCAGACGCCCGTCTTCGTAATGACCGATCTTGACTTGGGAATGAACAACTGGATGTCGGACCCCTTCCGCTATCCCACCCAACCTCTGCGCCGGGGCAAAGTCCTCACCGCCGAGGACCTGGAGCGGCTGGGCGGCTTCGCGCGCTACAAAGACGTCGACGGGGACGGCGTGGGGTGGCGCACTTTGCCCGGAACCGAGCACCCGGCCGCCGGCTACTTCACGCGGGGCAGCGGCCACGACGAATACGCCCGTTACAGCGAGCGCCCGTCCGACTATGTGCGCAACATGGACCGGCTGGCCCGCAAGTTCGAGAGCATCCGCAAAGAGGTTCCTCCCCCGGAGGTGGAGCTCCAGGAGAATGCCTCCGTAGGCATCATTTGTTATGGCACCTCGCGCTATGCAGTCGAAGAAAGCCGGGACCAACTGCTGCGGGAGTTTGGCCTCCAGACCGGCTTGCTGCGCCTGAAGGCGTATCCATTCACGCCACAACTCAACGAGTTTCTCGAACGCCACGCGCGGGTCTACGTCGTTGAGCAGAACCGGGACGCCCAAATGCTGTCGCTCATGCGCATGGACCTGGACCCGGCCTTGACCGCCAAACTGGCCAGCG
The DNA here is from genome assembly GCA_023511855.1 of Bryobacteraceae bacterium. GTDB lineage: Bacteria > Acidobacteriota > Terriglobia > Bryobacterales > Bryobacteraceae > JAIMAR01. Next base: position 147 of record JAIMAR010000085.1, on the reverse strand, counting down.
TCCGCTACTACGGCGGGCTGCCTTTGGATGCCCGCACCGTCACCGAAGAGATCGTTCGTCAGGAGGGATTATGAGCGCCACTGCAACGCCTCCGAAAAAGACCAACCGCATCGGCTTGGAGCTGACGGTCTACAAAGGCGCAAAGAG
>JAIMAR010000084.1 GCA_023511855.1 Bryobacteraceae bacterium | reverse complement strand
ACCCCCGCGCGAGCCACGGCTTCAGCCTGTCGAAATACGCAGCCGCGCACAGACCGAGCATGTAGTAAGACATGTACGTCGGCGCATAGCTCGCCTTGTCCTCAAGCTGCAGGTCGTATTTGTTCCACAGGGCGAATCCCCATTCGATCGCCAGCCCCAGCGGCACCGCCCAGGGCGCGAGGCCGGGAAACCGCTTGAGCAGCAGCAGTACGAGCGGGAACAGCAAATAAAACTGCACGTTGATAAACACGAAATACAAGTGCGTGTAGGCCGTGCCCGTCGCCACCCCCGCCGCCAGCTTGGCGAGATGCGTTCCCACGGGGAGGCTCAGGTCGCCGTTGAACCCCTGGTTGACGAAGTAATAACAGACCGAGGCGACGAGATAGGGCATGACGATGTACAGCAGTCGCTTCCTGTAAAAGCCGAAGATCAGCCCGCGGTTCACCGGACGCCCGGCGTAGTTGTAGAACAGCACGAAGCTGCTCAGGAAGATGAAGCAGGGCGTCCCGAACTTGAAGAAGATGTTCATCCAGTTGAAAAAATAATAATACGGCGATTCGGACGCCTGGACGCCGGCCGCATACACCGACGACCCCCAGCCGGTGGTGACGCCGCAGCCGATCAGCGCTGCCCGGTCCAGCGGCATGTCGTCGTCGATCTTCACCAGCGCGTGCTCGTGCACCAGCATTTTCTCGGCGTAGCTGGAGAGGTTGGCGAACTGGTTGACCGGCTGACCATTCCAGGTCAGCTTCGGCGGGTCGGTTTTCGCCCGCATCGGGCGGGTCGAGCAGAGGTGCGTCCTGCCGGTGAGGCAGTAGTCACACTCGCCGCAGAACACGGAGAGGCAGGCAATGACGTGGTCACCCGGTTTGAAGGTGGTCACCTGGTCGCCCACCGCCTCGACGATCCCGGCCGCCTCGTGGCCGAGGATCGCGGGCGCGGGGAACGGATACAGCCCGTCGACGAAATGCAGATCGCTGTGGCACACGCCGGAGGCGACGGTGCGCACGAGCACCTCGCGCGCCATCGGCGTGTCGATCTCCACCTGCTCAATGGTCAGTGGCTGATGCGGGCCGTGAAAGATGGCGGCTTTCATCGGAACACTCCTCCGTGCATGTGGGGCACCAGGCGCGTGCGCGGCGGCCGGCACCGTACGCCGACCGGCTCCGGCCCCGTGCTGACGGCGCAAGGGTACTGCCGGCCCGCCCCAGGGTCAAATGCCACGGCCGCAGGCCGCGCGGCCAGGGCAGTGCGATGTCGCCGCCCCACTCACCAGACGGGGGCACCCGAGGCCGGGCAGGTCATCCTGCCGGCTCGCTTCCTCGCCAACAGTCGCGAAGGAGTCGCGACCAACACCCACCGAGCGGAGCGCGACAGCGTGCGGTCGCTCGTGCAGGCTCGGGGCGAGGGAGCCGTTTCCTCGTTGTTCGTGCGCCTGCATCCCGATGGCGGTGCTGCCATTGGCAGCGTCAGGGCCGGAAGCGGACGGCCGATGGTGACACGTCATCGCTTCGGCACCGGCCGTTCCCGCCGCAGCCAGTCGACGAACGCGGCCGGTACGGCCGGCAGCGCCCGTCGCGTCGGTGTGACGAGGTAGAGCGTGCGCCGGATCGGCAGCTCGGCCAACCGTACGGCGGCGACGTACTCCGGTCGCCGATGGGCGACCGCCAGCGACGACACCCAGCCGAGCCCGTGACCCTGCTCGACCGCCGAGACGACGGCTTGCGTGCTGCCCAGGACCATCACAACGCGGAACGTGGGCAGGCTCAGCCCCCGCTCGGCAAGCGCGCGCCGGACGCTGAGGAGCGTCCCGGAGCCGCCCTCCCGCTCAACAAACGGCTCATCTTCGAGCTCGGACAGCGCGACCGTCGCCCGCGCGGCGAAGCGATGCCCCGCTGGCACGGCCAGCACCACCTCGTCCACTCCGGTCGCCAGCTTCGGGGCCAATGCGCGCTCCGACCGTTCCGGCAATAGCGGTTCGGTGGCTTGGACGCTCACGAACGACCCCCTCTACGAAACAGGATCCTACAGCGCTGTCGTCACCTTCACGGTGAGCGCCGCCTAGGAGGAGCCACTCATGTCCGCGCGGCTGATGCTGATGCTCGGGCTGGCTTTGCCCGCCGCATTGCCGGCGGCGGACCCAACCAACATGAGCGTCAGCCCGCAGACCCTCTCGTTCCGATCCTCCGACCCCGACTCGGCTCCCGTCACCGCAACAGCCTCCGTAACTTGGTCGGTCTGGCTTGGCAGGGGCTCCTGGAACCTCTCGGTTCGCGCCGGCAGCCCCACGCTCGCCAATTGTCCGTCGGTGCCCGTGTCGGCCATCCGCGTGCGCTGCGCCTCGGTGAGCGTGGGCGGTTTTCCGGCCGGCTCAGGAGCCTGCGCGCAGCCGTTCCTGCTGACCACTGCCAGTCAACAGGTGGCCGCCGGAACCCAGGGTCGCATCTTTGCGAATTACAACATTAATATCATTTATGAGTTTACCGACAGTTGGAAATATAGAGGAGCCAATGCGCCCCCATGTTCACTAACGCTAACTTATACCATTTACGTGCAATAGCTCTGGCTTTGGCGACTGCCGGCTGCCTCTGGTGGGGACCCGCTCGGCTAGCCGCCCAGACCGGCCTGGGCCTCCGTCCAATGCGCATCGAACTCAGCCTCGCCGAAGGAGTGGTCCACTCCGATGCGCTCACCATCAGCAACGAAAGCCCGCGCCCGATCCGCGTGCGCGCCGATCTGCTGGACTTCAACCTCGATGACAACGGCACCCCGCAATTCGAACGTGTGCTGCCTTCGGAGGCCCGCTACACCTGCCGGCAGTGGCTCAGCCTCAATCCGCGCGAAGTGGAAGTCGCACCGGGCGGCTCCGTCGATGTGCGGTACACCCTGCGCGTGCCGTTGGATGCCGCCCCGGGAAGTTTCAACTGCGCCGCCGGTTTCACCACCCTGCCGCCTGCTGGGGAGGCCGTCGGCATGGGCATCCACACCGCCGTGCGCATGATCGCCGCTTTCTACGTCTTGGTCGGACAGCCTGGAATCGAGGCCGAAGTCGCCGGGCTGACCTTGGAGCCGTTGCCCGGTGGCGGCAAATGGCGCAGCGTGCTTCTGGTGCGCAACTGGAGCACCCGCTATTTGAGGCCATCCGGCGAACTCGTGCTGCTGGATCCGCAGGGCCGCCCCCTGGAGGTGCGTGAGATTCCCTCCCTGCCCGTGTTGCCGAACCGCCTCCAACGCATCCTGCTCCCGCTTGAAGCGGCTCCGGAGCCCGGCGGCGTGCTTCGCGCCCGCGTGGATCTCGGCTTGCCGGAGATCTACGAAGTCGTCTATAAGATTCCCCCGCCGGAACACACGCCGTGAGGCCCGCCGAGGCCATGTTCTCGAAACACCGGATCGGGAAGGCGCTGTTGTCGCCTATTCTGTGCGCCATCCTCGCGCCCGCGCTCCTGCGGGCCGAATCCAGAGGGCAAGCCGAACTGTCGGCCCAAGGGTATTATCTGGGATCCAACGGCGCGTTCTCCGGCCTCTCCGGCCTGGACTTTCGCTTCCAGCATTTTGTCGACAACCTCGGCCTCCTGGATGGCCGATTCGAGAACTACGGCGGGCAGGGGCGCTGGCGCTTCGGTGAGAATTATCTGGAGCTCCGCGAAATGCCCTGGTTGAGCCACCGCTGGCATCTCACGGGCGGCGACTTCCGGACCCCCACCCGCTTGGTAGAGTTTCCTGCCTCGAATTGGAACTTCCCCGAGCTTTCCCTGCGCGGAACCCGGATTAGCGCCGCCCGCCGCAGCCGCCAGTACTCCGCCTTCTACGTGGTGCAAACCTTGCCCGTCGGACCCCGCGTCTCGTTCCGTGTCTCGACGCCCCAGCGCGTGGCCGGCGCAACCTTCCGCTACAGCCGCGAAGACCGCTTTACTGTCGGGGTCTCCGCCTACCGCATCTTGACGGATCTGACCCGCGCGGATGACTACGGCTTTCTCATCCCAGAGAACCGCCGTTACAAGGCTGTGAACAATGCCTCGGTTCAAACCTCCTTCCGCGCCTCCCGGAACTTTCAGCTTTTTGGAGAAGCCGCTTGGGCCCGCCCCGCAGGCGGCTCCAGTACGTCTCGTCCCTGGTCCACTTCCGCCGGCGCCCTGTGGGACTCCCCGAAGTTCTCTGCCCAGGTCAATTACCTCCGCCAGGGAGCCCTGTATCTGCCCGCCGCAGGATACTTTGCCGGCGACCGGGCCGGCCCTTTCGCCGAAGTGCGAGTGCGTCCGTCCGGCCGCCTGCAACTGTTTGGCTCCGCATCCCGCTACTCCAATAAGCTGGAACGCAATCCGGCCATCCCCACCTTCCGCACATCCAGCCGCTCCGGAGGCGCCTTAGCCGATTTGCCCTTGGGCTTTTCCGCCGGTTTTCAGATCTCGGACCTTCACTTCGAGGCTCTGACGTCCGGCCTGAGCCCCACCGACCGCTCCCACAACCGGATGTGGAGCGCCGACCTCGGCTGCTCCGCCGGGCGCCACTACCTCCGCGGTCGCCTGCGAAATGTGACCATGCGCGGCAGCGCCTCCCCTCAGCGGCAGCGCAGCCTCGAACTGGAGGACCACCTCCACTGGCGCAACCTGACCCTCGGCGGCGGCGTCCGTTTGGACCGCTCCATCCAAGACCAGATCCGAAACTCCGTCTTCGCCCGCGGCAACGCCCAGTTGCGCCTGCCCAGGCTGACCTTGTTCGGCCAGTTCGAACACGGCCGGGACCTGCTCAGCAGCAGCGTCTTCACCACCTCGGCCGTGAAAGCCATCGTGGCGGGAGTGTCCGCCTCTTTGCCCGGCGGCTGGACCGCACACACCGAGGTCTTCCGCCATGACCTCAATCTCTCGCTGAACCCCGCCAGCATCTTTCTTCTGGAATCCAGAGGCGTCCCTTACCCTGTCCTGTTCAGTGGCCTGAATCAGTGGAGCTTATTCTTCCGCTTCAGCAAGAGTCTGAGCTGGGGTGGACCCTTGCCCTCGCAAGGACTCGACCGATGGACCGCCGAGCGGTTGCCCATCGCGGGCTCCGTCGAAGGCATGGTCTACGAAGTCAGCCGGAGCGCTAAGGCCCCCGCCCCGGGCGTCACCGTCCGCCTGGGCGAGAACCGCACGGCTGCCACCGACGCCGCCGGCCGCTACCGCTTTTCCGAAGTGCCCGAAGGCGCACACACCGTCTCGCTGGAAATGCGCCTGTTGCCCGCCGAGTACGAGCCGGACTCGCCCGCCCAGGTGCACATCTCGGTGCGCAGCCGAGCCGTCACCCGCCAGGACTTCCACGTCGCCCGTCTTGCAGACCTGTGCGGTTCGATTCAAGGGCCGGAAGGCGTCCAGGTGGATTCCATCGTGCTCATCCTCCAGCCGCGCGGATTCCGCACCACTCCCGAGACAGACGGAAGGTTTTGCTTCTACAACCTCCGCGAAGGGCCCTATGAAATCTGGCTGGATCCCCAGACTCTGCCCCCGGGGCTTCAGATCCAAGGTCCGGAACGTTGGACGGTGCTGCTCGACCGGCTCGCGCTACCCCCGCCGCCGGTCTTCCGCCTCGAGCCGCAGCCCGAGCCGGCCAGGCCAATCCGCGTCATCCAGGCTTCGGCTGCCCCACAGCCGCCGGCGGCCGGTCAGTGAGCCTGGACCAACGGTCCCGCAGAGGCCGTCTCGCGCGCTGCCAACTCTTGCAGCAGCTCCAGGAAACACTGCATCGCCCGGCTGAGTTTCTTCTTCCGGCGGTGAATGATGCCCAGCGGCCGCACCAGGTTGACGCCCTCCAGCGGGATGGCCACCAGCCGCCCCTGCTCGATGTCCATCCGGAGCATTCGCACCGGCAAAATGCTCACCCCCGTGCCCAGCGCCACCGCCTCCTTCATCGTCTGGATGTTGTCGAAGTGCATCACCACGTTGACCTCGACTCCCTGCTCCCGCAGGAACCGTTTCACCTCCCGGCCCACCCGCAGATCATCATCGAACGCCACGAAATCCTGCCCTTCCAGGTCCTGCGGCCGAAGCGACTTGCGGCGCGCCAGCTCATGCTTCGGCGCCGCCGCCACCATCATCGGCTCCTGCCGCCAGGGAATCGCCGTGACCTCCTTGCTCGGCTCCGGATAACTCAGCAACCCCAGGTCCGCCTGATCGTTGACCACCGCCTCGTAGACCTTCTCCGGACGCAAGTACTCCACCTGCAACTCCGCCGAAGGCATCCGCCGCGCAAACTCCTCCTCCAGGCCTGCCATGTCCGAAATCCCCACCGAGTAGATCGCCGCCACCCGCACCGTCCCCTCAGCCCGTCCCTTCACCTTCTCCAAGGCCACGTCCAGCTCTTCCTTGCGCCGGAGCACATCCCGGCAGAACTCGTAATACACCCTGCCCGCCTCGGTCGGCGTAATCGGCCGGGTGCTCCGGTCCAGCAGTTGCGTACCGAACATCCTCTCCAGCTCCTGCAAATGCTGGCTCGCCGCCGACTGGCTGATGCCATTCAGCGCCGCCCCCCGGCTCACGCTGCGGCTTTGCACTATGTCTCGGAAAAGCTTCAAGTGTTCAAACATTCCTTCCCCACTATACCATAAGTATTTCTTATTTTTTCGATCCTGAATTTCTACTTGACTTATATTGAGGGGCTGCTATAATGGTCTCATCCTCCCTGTAGAGGGCTCCCTTATGAGCGAACATGCCCTTAGTCTAGGTCTACCTCCACAGCAGGGGCTTTACGACCCGTCGCTGGAACGCGACGCTTGCGGCATCGGCTTCGTCGCCAACATCACGGGCAAAAAGTCCCACGACATCATTATCAAAGGCATTGAGATCCTGGTCAATCTGACACATCGTGGCGCCTGCGGCTGCGACCCAGACACCGGCGACGGCGCCGGAGTGCTCATCCAAATCCCTCACGAGTTCTTTGCCCGCGAGTGCGCCTCGCTCGGCATCCGCCTGCCCGGACCGGGCGAGTACGGCGTGGGGATGGTCTTCCTGCCGGTGGAGCGGCACGACCGGCTGCACGTCGAAGGCATCCTCGAGCGCATTATCCGCGAAGAAGGTCTGACCGTGCTGGGATGGCGCGACACGCCGGTCGAAGCTGACGCCATCGGCCGTCTGGCCCGCGCCTCCCAGCCTTACATCCAGCAGATCTTCGTTGGCCGCCCCCTCGGGATGACGCGAGAGGAGCTGGACCGCAAGCTCTACGTCGTGCGAAAGCGCGCCGAGGCCGAAGTGGCCGCTTCCGACCTCAAGCAGAAGGGGTTTTTCTATGTGCCCTCGATGTCCACCCGCACCATCGTTTACAAAGGATTGCTGCTGGCGCCGCAGATCGCGCGCTTCTATAAAGACCTTTCCGATCCCGAGGCCGTGAGCGCCCTCTGCCTGGTGCACCAGCGCTTCTCCACCAACACCTTTCCCACCTGGCAGCTCGCTCACCCGTTCCGCTACATCTGTCACAACGGCGAAATCAACACCCTGCGAGGCAACATCAACTGGATGGCGGCCCGCGAGAAGGTCCTGGCCAGCCCGCTGTTCGGCGATGACATTCACAAGCTGTCTCCCATCATCACGCCGGGTGGCAGCGATTCGGCCATGCTCGACAATGCCGCCGAGCTGCTCTACATGGCGGGCCGCAGCCTGCCTCATGTGATGGCGATGCTCATCCCCGAAGCCTGGGACGGCGACCCCTCCATGCGCCAGGAGAAGCGCGCCTTCTACGAGTACCACGCCTCGCTGATGGAGCCTTGGGACGGACCCGCGGCCATCGCCTTCACCGACGGGCGCGTCATCGGCGCCACACTCGACCGCAACGGCCTGCGCCCCGCCCGCTGGCTGGTCACCAACGACGGCCTGCTCATCATGGCTTCCGAAACCGGCGTGCTTCCGGTCCCGCCAGAGGAGATCCAGGCCAAAGGGCGCCTTCAGCCCGGCAAGATGCTGCTGGCGGACCTCGAAGAAGGCCGCATCATTCCCGACGAAGAACTGAAAGAACGGCTGTGGAGCCGTCAGCCTTACGGAGAGTGGATCCGGGAAAACCAAGTCACCATCGAAAAGCTTCCCGCGCCGCCCCGCTGGCACCCCACCAATTTCGACACCATCCTTCAGCGCCAGCGCGCCTTCGGCTACACCAGCGAGGACCTGAAGTTCATCCTCGCCCCCATGGCCACCCAAGGCGAGGAACCCGTCGGCTCGATGGGGACGGACACGCCGCTGGCCTGCCTCAGCGACCGGCCGCAGTCCTTATTCAATTACTTCCGGCAGCTATTCGCACAGGTCACTAATCCCCCCATCGATCCCATCCGGGAAGAGATGGTGATGTCGCTCACCAGCTACATCGGCACTGAGCGCAACATCCTCGAGGAGACGCCGCAGCACTGCCACACGCTCAAGCTCCCGCACCCTATCCTCACGAACTATGACCTGGAAAAACTCCGCCGCGTCTCCTGGGGAGACTTTCTCGCCATCACGCTGCCGATGGTCTACCGCGTCGACGGCGGTGAACAGGAGTTGGAACGCGCCATTGAGGGACTCTGCCGCCGCGCTTCACTTGCGATCCGCGACGGTTACACCCTGCTGATTCTCTCCGACCGCGGCATCGAGCCGGAATACGCCGCCATCCCCAGCCTGCTGGCGCTGTCGGCGGTGCACCACCATCTCATCCGTGAGGGCACGCGCACTCAGGTGGCGCTCATCGTCGAAAGCGGCGAGCCGCGCGAGGTCATGCATTTCTGCCTGTTGATCGGCTACGGCGCCAGCGCCATCAATCCCTACCTGGCCATCGAGACCATCGAGAACATGTGCCGCACCGGCCAGCTCGATCTGCCCTTCGAGACCGCTCTCAAGAACTACAAGAAGGCCGTGAACAAGGGTCTGCTCAAGGTCTTCTCCAAGATGGGCATCTCCACCTTGCAGAGCTACCGGGGCGCGCAGGTCTTTGAGGCGATCGGCCTGAACCGCCAGCTCGTGGACAAGTACTTCACCGGCACGGCGTCGCGCATCGAAGGGGTCGGGCTGGATGTGCTGGCCGAAGAAGCTCGCGCCAAGCACGAGTTCGCTTTCCGCCCGGTCAGCGAATCCGAGCTCGAGTTGCCCGGCGGCGGAGTCTACCACTACCGCGCCGATGGCGAACGCCACATCGTCAACCCGTTGACGATCAGCAAGCTCCAGCACGCCGTCCGCCAGCAGAACTACCAAACCTTCAAGGAATTCGCCGACGCCATCGACAACCAAAACCGAGAGCTGTACACCTTGCGCGGTCTGCTCGAGTTCAAGCCCGCCGCGGCGCCCGTTCCGATCGAGGAGGTGGAGCCGGCTTCGGAGATCGTCAAACGCTTCGCCACCGGCGCGATGTCCTTCGGCTCGATCAGCAAAGAAGTTCACGAGACGTTGGCCCGGGCCATGAACCGCATCGGGGCGCGCTCCAACACCGGCGAAGGCGGCGAAGACGAAGAACGGTTCCGGGATGACCGCCGCAGCTCCGTCAAGCAGGTCGCCTCGGGGCGCTTCGGCGTGACGATCAACTATCTGGTTAACGCCGACGAGTTGCAGATCAAGATCGCCCAGGGCGCCAAGCCCGGCGAAGGAGGACAGCTTCCCGGCCACAAGGTGGACGAAGTCATCGCCCGGGTTCGGCACTCCACGCCCGGCGTCCAACTGATTTCGCCTCCGCCTCATCACGATATCTATTCGATCGAGGACTTGGCTCAGCTTATCTTCGACCTCAAGAACGCCAACCCCAAGGCCCGGATCTCGGTGAAACTGGTCGCCGAAGTCGGCGTGGGCATTGTGGCCGCAGGCGTGGCCAAAGCGCACGCCGACGTGATCCTGATCAGTGGCGATTCCGGCGGCACCGGCGCTTCTCCGCTGACCTCCATTAAGCACGCAGGCATTCCCTGGGAGCTCGGCTTGGCCGAGACGCAGCAGGTGCTGGTGATGAACGACCTGCGCAGCCGCGTGCGGCTCCAGACCGACGGGAAGCTGGCCACCGGGCGCGACGTGGCGATCGCCGCCCTGCTCGGCGCCGAGGAGTTCGGATTCTCCACCATGCCGCTCATCAGCCTGGGCTGCATCATGATGCGCAAGTGCCACCTCAACACCTGCCCGGTGGGAATCGCCACGCAGGATCCGGATTTGCGGAAGAAATTCACTGGCCAGCCCGAGCACGTCATCCGCTACTTCTTCTTTGTCGCCGAGCAGCTCCGGGAGCTGATGGCTCAGTTGGGCTTCCGGACCGTGGACGAAATGGTGGGCCGTGTGGACTGCCTGGACATGCGCCGGGCCATCGATCACTGGAAAGCCCGCGGGTTGGATTTCTCCTCCATCCTTTATCATCCCGAGGTTCCAGCCCGGGTCGGGCGCCGCTGCCTGATCGCCCAAGACCACGGGCTGGAGAGCGCGCTGGATCATGAGCTGATCGCGCAGTGCCGCCCAGCGCTGGATCACGGCACGCCCGTCGAGCTGAAGATGCCGGTGCGCAACGTCCACCGCGCCGTGGGCACGATGCTCAGCGGCGAGATCGCGCGCCGTTACGGCTCAGCCGGACTTCCCGATGACACCATCCGCCTGCACTTCACCGGCTCAGCCGGCCAGAGCTTCGGCGCGTTCCTGGCCAATGGCGTCACTCTCATCCTGGAAGGCGACGCCAACGATTACACGGGCAAGGGCCTCAGCGGCGGCAAACTCATTGTCTATCCGCCCCGTGAGTCGGCCTTCCGCCCCGAGGAAAACATCCTCATTGGCAACACGGTTCTGTACGGGGCCACGGGCGGGGAAGCCTACTTCAACGGGGTTGCCGGAGAGCGCTTTGCCGTCCGCAACTCCGGCGCAATGGCCGTCGTGGAAGGCGTCGGCGATCACGGCTGCGAGTACATGACCAAAGGCGTGGTGGTGGTTCTGGGTCAGACTGGGCGCAACTTCGCAGCCGGGATGACCGGCGGCATCGCCTACGTGCTCGACGAAACCGGGCAGTTTTCTTCGGTGCTCTGCAATCAGGCTTCGGTGGATCTGGAGCCCGTGGAAGCCGAAGCGGACGTCAGCGTTCTGCGCGATCTGATCGAGCGGCACCGGGCGGCCACCGGCAGCCCAAAGGCCCGCTGGGTGCTGGAACACTGGCAACAACTGCTGGGGAAGTTCGTGAAGGTGTTCCCGCACGAGCTCAAGCGGGTGATGGGCGTGCCGCGCAAGGCCGCCCGGCCCGCCGCCGTCGAGACCGTTCCCTCTGTTGTGCCTGCCGCGCAGGTGGAAAGGCCGGTGCTCCATGGGTAAGGTTACAGGGTTCAAAGAATACGCTCGGGAGACTCCGCCGCGAAGGCCCGTGGCGGAGCGCGTCAACGACTGGTTTGAAGTCTACGCGGAGTTTCCCGAAGAGAAAGTGCGCATCCAGGGCGCGCGCTGCATGGACTGCGGCGTGCCCTTCTGCCACACGGGCTGCCCGCTCACCAACATCATTCCCGACTTCAACGACCTTGCCTACCGGGACCGGTGGCGGGAAGCGATCCGCGTGCTGCACTCGACCAACAACTTCCCGGAATTCACCGGGCGCGTCTGCCCGGCCCCCTGCGAGGCGGCTTGCGTGCTGGGCATCAACGAACCGCCTGTGTCCATCAAGGCGATTGAGAAGGCCATCATCGAACACGCCTTCGCCGAAGGCTGGGTGCGGCCGGAGCCTCCCGCCGTACGTACCGGAAAGCGGGTCGCCATCGTCGGCTCGGGACCTGCGGGATTGGCCGCGGCGCAGCAGTTGAATCGCGCGGGCCACTGGGTCACGGTCTTCGAAAAGGCGGACCGGCCCGGCGGCCTGCTCCGCTACGGGATCCCCGACTTCAAGCTCGAGAAGCGCTACATCGACCGGCGGCTGGGCCAGATGATGGAAGAAGGCGTACGCTTCGAAACCCGCTCCTTCGTGGGGCGCAACGTGCCCGTGGAGGATCTGCGCGAGGAGTTCGACGCGCTGCTGTTGGCCGGCGGCGCCGAGCAGCCCAGAGACTTGAACGTTCCGGGCCGCCACCTCAAGGGGATTCACTTCGCCATGGACTTTCTGGCCCAGCAGAACAAGCGGGTCAGCGGAGACCGGGATCTGGCCGCGGACCCGACGCGGCTGGGCGAGGAGATTCTCGCCACCGGCAAGCGCGTGGTCATCATCGGCGGCGGCGACACGGGCGCCGATTGCCTGGGCACCTGCCACCGCCAGAAGGCGCGTTCGGTCCTTCAGTTCGAGATCCTGCCCAAGCCGCCGAATGAGCGCAGCGAGCTGACCCCCTGGCCGTTGTGGCCGCTCCAGTTGCGCGTCGAGAGCTCGCACGAAGAGGGCGGCATCCGCGAGTGGTCGGTGGCCACGACCGAGTTTCTTGGCGATGAGTCCGGCCACGTGCGCCAGCTCAAGGCGGTGCGCGTGGGGTCGCCTCCCAAGTTTGAGCCAATTCCGGGAACGGAGTTCACCATCGACGTTGATTTGGTCTTGCTGGCGATGGGCTTCACCGGTCCGGTCCGCGGCGGTCTCATCGAGACTCTCGGCTTGGAGCTCAACGAGCGCGGCAACGTAAAGACCGGCGAGGACTACATGTCCAGCGTCCCGGGCGTGTTCGCGGCCGGCGACATGCGGCGCGGCCAGTCGCTGGTGGTGTGGGCCATCACAGAGGGCCGCCAGGCGGCGCGGCACATCGACGCTTGGCTGATGGGGCGGTCGCTTCTTCCCTGAACTTTGCCGCATCGTGCGGGCGCGCTTCAGCGCTGTGTGCCGCGTTGAGCCGCTTCCAGCTTCACCAAGATCTGCTGCGCCGGCTCCAGACCGGGCCGGATCCGCAACGCTTGTTGAAGGCTGGCGATCGCCTCCGGCAGCCGTCCCGGCACCTGCGCCAGCGTGAGGCCGAGATTCACATGGGCTTCAACCATGGCCGGGTCGATTCGCAGCGCCGCCCGGTACTCTTCAACCGCCTCCTCCGTCCGGCCGGGAATCTCTGAGAGGACATTGGCCAGATTGAAGTGCGCCATTGCGAAATCGGGATTCGCGCGCAACGCAGCCCGGTAGGCGGCTATCGCGTCTTGTGCGCGTCCCGGGATTCTCGAGTAAGCCGTCCCGAGGTTGTTGTAGGCCGCGGCGTAGTTGGGATCGATCTTCAGTGCCATTTGATATTCGGCGATGGCCTCTTCCAGGCGTCCGGGCATGGAGGCCAGGGCGAGTCCGAGGTTATTGTGCGCCGGCGCAAAGTCCGGCTTGAGCTGAATTGCCCGGCGGAAGGCCGCAGCCGCTTCCTCCTGGTGACCGGGCAGGGAAAGGAGGGCGAGTCCGAGGTTGTTGTGGATCTCCGCGGACCGCGGATTGTATTCGATTGCCTTGCGCAGTGTGGCGACAGCCTCCGGCAGGCGGCCGGGCAGCGCGGCCAACGCGTTGCCCAGGTTCTCCAGAGCCTCGGCGCTGTCCGGCTTCAGGCGGACCGCTTGTTCGAACTCCTCGGCTGCTTCCTCGACGCGGCCTTGCTTGAACCGCTCGCTGCCGAGATTCAGACGCACGAAAAAGGCGGCCGGGTTGCGCGCAAGGGTCTGACGATACAGCGCCTCAACGTCCCGGTAGGCGCCGCTCTGCTGCCAGCTCAATACGCCAAGCGCGAGCGGCATCAGGATGGACGTGGCGACTTGAGCCGCCGGCATCCGCGCCGGGAACCGGGCCAGCCCCGCCGCGGCCGGCACAAGGATACCCAACATCGCCAGATACTGAAAATGATCGGCAACGTAGGAATAGCGGAACGGATACACGTTCAGGAAACCCAGCACCGGAAACAGCGTGCCAACGAAGAATAGGAATCCGGCCAGAGCTGCGCGGTTGTTACGGGCGAGGCGCAACAGGATTGCGGCTACGGCGATGAGAGCCGCCGGGTAGAGATACTGCCACCACTGCCGCGGGTCGATCTCCCAGCGGGGGTAAGAGAACATCAGATCGAACGGCCAGACCACTTTGGACGCGTAGAACCACGGGACCCGCCCGGCGAGCAGAATGCGCTGCGGGAGGCTGAGCGCAAACTCCGCGCCCTGCGCGCCGATGTGGGTCTTCTCCACCCACGCGGTAAACAACCCGGCCGGCACGCCCAAAGCAAACCAGGGCAACAGCGGCGCCACGTCGCGCCGCCATTGCAGCCGTCCGCGCATCCACCACAGCACCACCAGCAACGCCGCCGGCAGTGTGGCGGTCACCGTTTTGCTGAGCAGAGCGAGGAGGAAGAGGCCGAGCGCAAGCCAGTAGTGCTGCTTGCGGCGGGTCCGGTCGAAGTTCAGATAGGTGAGGGCCGCCGCCAAGTAGAACACGCCCGAGAGCGTGCTCTTCTGCTCTGAGATCCACGCCACCGACTCGACGCAAACTGGGTGCAATGCGAAGAGGAATCCTCCCAGCCAAGCTCCCGGCAGACTGAGCCGGCGCATGATTCCGGCCACCAGCAAAGCCGCGATGGCGTGTAGCAGGATGTTGACGGCGTGGTAGCCCAGCACGGAATCGCCCCACAGCTTGTGCTCCAGCCAGAAGGCGCTGTGCAACAGCGGATAGTACTGCTGCGTTGCGCCGGGCTCAAACCAGATGCGCCACAGTCCTTGGAGAGACCTCAAATCCGGCGCTGTGATGTGGCTGGCGTCGTCCCAAACCAGTCCGCCCTGAATCGCCGGAGTGTAGGCGAGGAACGTCGCCGAGACCAGCGCCGCCGCCAGCAGGACGTTGCGCCAGGTTTCAGAC
>JAIMAR010000083.1 GCA_023511855.1 Bryobacteraceae bacterium | reverse complement strand
GGTAAGAAGGCACCCCGCGGTCGGCCACCCGGTCGTCCCGCAGTCTCTCATAGCTCAACGTCAGGCGCGCCCCGCCAAAGGGTTTGAGCGCCAGCGCAGGATTGATCCCGTACCGCCTTAAAGTGACGTAGTCGCGGAAGCTGCCTGAGTCCTCGAACATTCCGTTCAAGCGCAGCGCGGACCGGTCCGCCAGGGGGCGGTTCAGATCGAGCGTGGTCCGTTTATTGTTGAAAGACCCGCCAAGCAGGGTGATCTCGCCGAGCGGGGAGAGTTCGGGGGACTTGATCACCCGGTTGATCACGCCGCCACCGCCGCCGCGGCCGAAGATCATGGCGTTCGGTCCTTTCAACGCTTCGATCCGCTCCAAGTTGTACACGTCCCGGAAATATTGAACATCGTCCCGCACGCCGTTCACGAAGAAATCGGCTGTGGTCGTGTTGCCGCGGATGGTGAGCTGGTCCCGGTTGTTCTCCCCCTGCTGCGCGGTGACGCCCGGAATGTAGCGCACGGCATCGGCGATGCTGGCCATCATCTGATCCTGGATCAGATCCCGGCTAATGACCGTTACCGATTGCGGGATGTCCAACAGCGGCGCCGGCGTTTTCAACCCGCTGTCGACCTCGGGCACACGGTATCCAGCCTTCTCCACCACCGTGACCATCTCATAGCGGCCGGCCAGTTGCAGGACGACTTTCAGTTCCTCCTGCCCGCCCAGCGGCGCCCGAGCCGTGACGCTCTCCTCGCGGAAACCCGCTGCCTGGATCACGAGCCTGTACTCGCCTGCGCCGACCTCGAAAGAAAACTCCCCGCGGAAGCCCGTGGCCGCTTCAAGCTCCCCTGAGGGCCCCAACGCGCGAACTTTGGCGCCTTCAACCGGGGCCCCGGTCGGATCCACCACCACGCCGCGGATCCCGCCACTCTGCTCGGCGGCAACCGGCGCTGCTCCTGCCCAAGACGCGGCCAGCCACAAGGCCGCCGCGAACCACACTCTCTTTCTGATACGGCTGTCAGCCATCTCTCTGTATCCTCCTTGCTTGAAAGCCCTGGCTGACAAACCTACAATGAGAGTGGTCGCCAGCCTTCCGGGTTGACGATTCTCAGGTCCCTGCGGAGCTCGGCCCAGAGTCAGCCGCAGGGGCCTGCCTGTATAAACTCAACGAGCACGCCCGTTGGATACGGGCTTGATTGCGCCCTCCCTTGCGCTTGCCCGGCATTGGGCGCAGCGTCCGCCGATCTCGAGCCGGGCGACTTCCACCACGAAGCCCAATTCCCGTGAAATTTCCTTTCGGATTTGTTCGAGCAGCGGGCTGTCGAACTCCTCCACCCGGCCGCACTCCACGCAGGTCGCATGAGCGTGCTCTTTGTCCGACCGGATCTCGTAGTAGTGTTTCTCGCCCTCCACATGCATCAGGTCCAGCTCATCCACAAGACCAAGCCGCTTCAGTAGATCAATGGTTCGGTACACGGTCGCGCGGTCCAGCCCTTCAGCCCGTTTGCTGGCCCGCGCCAGCAGTTCGGCCGCATCCAGGTGCCCGTGGGCCTGCTCCATCGTCTCCAGAACGGCGCGGCGCTGGGCGGTGATCCGCACGCCGCGGCGAGAGAGCTCGTCGATGAGAGGCCGCCTTGGAAACGGCACCGTTTTCGTGACGCCTTCTTGCGACATATTCGCAACAAACCTCCGAAACCTAGTTGCAACTCATTTGCAACTAGGATCGGCCCTGACCCTTCAGTCCCGCAAGCCCCATAATAAGATCCGGCGGTATGATTGTCAACTTCTATCAGCAAACGGTTTGCAGGTGGGGCTGAACAGCGCCCTGGGCCATTCCGCTGGTTTTGAAACGCGATCCTATGGCCACTTCGCCATCACCCAGGGCTGGGCGAAGACTTTGGGCATCCCGGCAAGCGGTAGAATCATCAGGCACAATAAGGACACATGCTGCGAGTCCTTTACTGACGCGAAGGAGAGTTGCCGATGAGTGAAGTCTGCATTGCCGCACGATTTCCCGCGCGCCTGGAGCTGGAAGCCGGGACTTACTATTGGTGCCGTTGCGGGCGGTCGAAGACTCAGCCGTTTTGCGACGGCTCGCACGAAGGCACCGGAATTGAGCCGCTCGAGTTCACGCTGGAAGCCAAAAGAGCGGTCTCGCTTTGCCAGTGCAAGCACACGGCCCGGCAGCCCTTCTGCGACGGAACCCACAAAACACTTCCTTAAGGCCGGTTCTGGCGGTTCCCCGCTATGGATCCGCCGCCGGCTTGGCGGGAGGCGGGAGTAAGCGGTATTCCAGGTTCCGGATGGCGCCCGTGGTGGAGTAAGTAGCGATGCCGAAGGGCACGGAGAGCTCGATCTCGCCGAACCTCAGCCCGATCGTGCGCCCTTCCAGCGCCACGTAGATCACCTCCTCGCCGTCGATCCAGGCTTCGATCTCGTCGTCGGTCACCCGTAGCTGCAGCGCATACCAGCGCCCGCGCTCGAACTGGCGGAAGCTGCTGGTCTCGTTTTCCGACGCATCCTGGCCGTCGATGCTCGACAGTCCCACCACGCCTCCGCCCCATCCGCCGTTGATCCAAGTGCAGTAGGAATCCTTCACGGGGAAGGTGATGCCGGCGAAGAAATCGCTCCCTTCCAGGCGCGCCGCTTCCAGTCGCACCTCGTAATTCGACTTGGGGAACCACTCGGTCCAGGTCACTCCGGTCATGTAGCCGGCGCCCAGGATCAGGGCGCCATTCTCCACCCGCACCTTGCCACGAGCCGTGAAAGGCGTCTCCTTCCATCCCTTGAGCGACTGCCCGTCGAACAGCCGCCGCCACTCCCCCACCGGCGGCTGATCCGAAGGCGGTTCTTTGTCTTGGGGCGCCGGCGAGGGCTGGGCGAATCCCGCCACAGCCAACACGCCCAAGGTGATAGCGGCCCTTGCCAGCCGCGTGCCAAAATGAGTCTTCGCGACGCCGTGCGATTGCATGGTTTCATTATGAAACCAAAGCGGCGCCGCAAGGGAGGCTTAACCGATGCAGATCATTCACACCACAAACGCACCCAAAGCCATCGGACCTTACAGCCAGGCCGTCGTAGCCGGAGGCTTCGTGTTTTGCTGCGGCCAGGGTCCCGTCGATCCGGCCACTGGGCAGGTGACCGGGGCGGACATCGCTGCGCAGACCGAGAGAGTCCTTAAGAATCTGGAGGCAGTGCTGGAGGCAGCCGGCTCCAGCCTCTCGCGCGTGGTCAAAACTACGGTCTACTTAAAAGACCTCAACGATTTCCGGAAGATGAATGAAGTCTACGCGCGTTTCTTCCCGAAGGACCCGCCGGCGCGTGCCACTCTTGAAGCCGCCCGGCTGCCGCTCGACACGCTGGTCGAGATCGACGCGATCGCTGTACTGGATTGACGCCCAGCGCGGCTACTCGTGCACGGAGTACGGCGGCTGAGGCGGATTGAGGGTGATTTCGATCTTCTGCTTGTCCTCGGTGATCTCGAACTCCTTGCCGAAGGTCTGGTAGCCTTGCGCGATGACCTGGATCAAGACCTTACCTTTAGGGATGGAAGGAAACCTCGCGACCCCTTCCTGATTGGTCCGGGTCTGCCATTGGGTCCGAATCTTCCTGCCGAATTTGGCGATGGACCGCCCTTCCACAAACCGCAGAATCACGCTAGCCCGCTCGATCGGCTTGCCCCGCAGCGTCGCTACCCCGACATACACGATGGCCTCGTCGGAATCCGCCAGCGCGGGCGGCGCCATGAGCGCCAGCGCCATAGCCAGAGCCAGAATCCCTCTCATGCTCCGATTATGGCAAAACCGCACCCCGCAGAAATGGGTCGCTCAAATCGGATCCGGGATCAGGAACCGCCTCGAAACGCCCGCCGCTTCGCACACGGCCTCCGCCGCCAGCCGCCCGCTGCGGACCGCGCCCTCCATGGTGGCAGGCCAGCCCGAGCGGGTCCAGTCCCCAGCCAAGAACAGGTTCGAAATCTCGGTCTTTGCCGCCGGGCGCCGCGCCTCTACCCCGGGCACAGGCGAAAAGGTGGCGCGGACTTCCTTTACCACATGGGCCTTCACCAGTTCCGCCCGGCCGCTCTCCGGCAAGAACTCCGCCAGCTCCCGCCGCGCCAGCTCGACGATCTCCTCGCGTCCCAACTCCACCAGCTCGCGTGACGCGCTGACCACCAGCATCAGGTACCGCCCGTCCCCTTTGTTGAAAAACCACTGGATGGTGCGGTCCAACAGCGCGGCGTGGGGCAAATCGGTCACCTCGCGGTCAAACCAAAGATGGATGCCGGTGATCGGTGAAAAGTCCCAATCCAAAGTTCTCACCCCGAGCTCCGGGAGCACCTGCTCCATCCGCTCCACGGGCAGAGCGCTCACGTAGTAATCCGCCTCCCACCGCTCGCCCCGGGATTCGGCCCATTGGACCTTTCCGTCCGCGACGGCGAACCGCTCCACCGGCGACCGCAGCTTCACCTCCACCTCGCCCCCGCCCGCCAGCGCCACCGGATCGTACAACTCCCCAAGCGGCACGGAGGGCACTCCCATCTCGTAAGCCGAGGCTCTTCCTAGAAACGCCAGCCGGAGGACCTGAAGCCCGTGGACGGCGGCGGCATCCTCCAGGTTCTCGTTGATGGCGCTCACCAGCACCGGTCCCCAGAAGCGCCGGATCGCCTCCTCCGGCTGCCGATTCTCCCGCAGCCACTCGAGCATGGTTAGGCGGTCCAAGTCCTTGCGCTTTCCCCACTCCTTCCAGACTCCCGCGAGCGCCTCCGCAATCTTCACCTTGGCCTCTGGCGGCAAGAAAGGCAGCCTGCAAAACGAACCCAAAAGATGAAAGGGCCGCGGCAGCCTGCCCCGGCTGAGCACGCTCGGCCGACCGCCCGGCTCCAGGAAGTAGAACTCCCGGTAGAACCGGATTTTGTCCTCAACGCCCAGCTTGCGGTAGAAGTCCAGCAGGTTAGAGCAACAGCGCAGCAGGATGTGCTGGCAGTTGTCGATGACCTCGGCGCCCTCTTCGCCCTCGCGGAGGGGATAGGAGGACGCTCGCCCGCCCAAAAACGGCCGCGACTCGAACAGCGTCACCCGGAAACCCGCCTCCGCCAGCGACTGCGCCGCGGCCATGCCCGCCAGTCCGCCTCCGGCAATCAGTACGTGAGCCATCGCCGCAACGCCGCGAGCCGGGCCGCCGGCTCAGCGCTTCCCCCGGACGTACAGCCGGACTACGTTTTCCATCAGCCTGAGGCCGCAGTCTCCCTGCATCGTCAAAATCGACTCGGGATGAAACTGCACCGCTTCGATCGGCAGCTCCCGGTGGCGCACGCCCATGATGACGCCGTCCTCGCTCTCGGCGGTCACCTCCAGGCACTCGGGAAACGTCTCCCGCCGGGCGAACAGCGAATGGTAGCGCCCGACGGTGAACTTCTCCGGAAGCCCTTGGAAAACCCCGACATTCTTGTGGGTGATCACGGAAGGCTTTCCATGCATGGGGTAGTCCAGCACGCCCAGCGTCCCGCCGAACGCCTCCACCACCCCTTGCAAGCCGAGGCACACGCCGAAAACCGGCAGCCTCCGTTCCGCCGCCTGCCGCACCAGCTTTGGAACGCCAAAGTCCTCCGGACGACCGGGCCCCGGCGAGATCAGCAGGACATCCGGTTTGACTTCCTCGAAGATCTCCAGAGGAAACCCGGCCCGGTAAGTCACTACTTCGACCCCGGTCTGCCGGGCGTAGTTGGAAAGGGTGTGAATGAAGCAGTCGTCGTTGTCGACGAGCAGCATCCGGCCGTATGGCTTCCCCCGGCGGACGGTCTTGGTCTTGGGTTTCTCCACTGGCCGCTCCCCCTGAATCGTCCGGAAGAACACCGTGGCTTTCATCCGGGTCTCTTGCTCCTCCTTTTCGGGGACCGAGTCGTAGAGGATCGTCGCGCCCACAGGATAAGAGGCGATTCCGTCCCGCAGATGCACCGTCCGGATGTGAATGCCGGTGTTGATCCCTCCGTCGAGGGAGATCATGCCGATCGCGCCCGCGTACCAGCCCCGCGCGTCCTTCTCGAGGTTTTCGATCGCCTGCGCCGCCGCCCTCTTCGGCGCGCCGATCATGGTCACCGACCACATGTGCGTCAAGAAAGCATCCAGCGAGTCGAAGCCTGGGGCGAGGATGCCCTCCACGTGGTCCACCGTGTGGAAGACGCCGGCGTAGGACTCGATGAGCCGCCGCCCGACCACCCGCACGCTCCCCGGCACGCAGACCCGGCTCTTGTCGTTGCGGTCCACGTCGGTGCACATGGTCAGTTCGGACTCTTCCTTGCGTGAATCCAGCAGCTCGCGGATGTTCTCGGCGTCTTTGAGCGGATCGCCCGTGCGCCGCGCCGTGCCCGAAATGGGCGAGGTCTCCACCCGGTTGCCCTCCACGCGCACGAACATCTCCGGCGAGCAGCCGATGAGCTGTTCCTCGCCGAATTGCAGGAAGAATTCGTAAGGGCTGGGGCTGGTCCGCTGAAAGCGCTGGAACAGTTCGGAAGGCTTGCCCGCGTAGGGTGCGCGGAAGGTCTGCCGCAGCACGACCTCATAGTAGTCGCCCTGCTTCATGCCCCGGCGCACGGCCTCCACCATGGCCATGTACTCTTCCGGCGTGTGATCGCTGGTGATCTCGCCCGGCCCGCGGTCCGGATGTGGGGGCACAGGCTGCCCGTCCCGCGGCAAGGCGAGCGTGGAGACCTCCCCGTTTTCGAAGTCGTATTGATAGCGCTCGATCCGCTCCCGCTTGCGGTCCATGAAGCAGATGTCGTCGCACAGATACAAGTGCAGCAGCTCGCGGCCCTGGCGCGGCAGGCGCAGCTCAATCGGATCGAACTGGAACAGCAGGTCGTAGCCGAAGGCCCCGATCAGCGCCAGATGAGGGTCGCGCAAGGGTCGGAACTCCTGGATCAGCGTGCGCAGAATCGAGAAAGCTGACGGCTGCTTGCTCCGCTCCTCTTCGGGGAACAAGGGCGGAAGGGGCTTCAACCGCCCAACCAGAGCCCCGGCCCGCGGCTCGAAGCTCTCCCAATGCGGGTGCGATTCCAGGATCGGCAAAAGCATCTGGTTCAGCATCTCGCCGCGCAGATTCAGCGGGCGGAACTCCACCCAGCGGTCCCCGGCCACAATCTCCAGCGGCGGCCGGACCGAGGCGATGTCCCAGCGCGAGTATCGGCCTGGATACTCGTAGCCGGAGGAGAGATAGATTCCCCGGTAGGAATCCAGCTCCCGCAGCAGGTGCTGCAAGCCTTTTCGATATGGGAGGCGGGAGACGGTGCGGATCACCTGCAAGCCGCTCGCGGTAGAATACCTGGATTGCCGCATCCAAAACCTCGGTGGGGTTTGTGTCCATCTAGAATAGCACGAGGCCGCGCCGTCGGCGGTGTTATTGGTGCGGCTGGCGTCTTCATTTTGGCAGGAAGGAGAATGGGCAGTGCAGATCGTTGCTAGCGCGCCTTGCCGTGTGGATTTAGCCGGGGGAACGCTCGATATCTGGCCCTTGTATCTGTTCCACGAAGCCCCTCTGACCGTCAATTTCGCCATCAGTTTGCGCGCACATTGCCGGATCGAGCTGCGCAAGGACCGGCGCATCCACCTGCGCGCCCGGGACCTGGGCATTGAGGAGCAGTTTCCGTCTCCGGACGCCTTGCGGGCCAGACCGCGTACCCGGCTGCCTCTGCATGCCGAGGTGGTTGGTTTCCTGGCGCCGGGGACCGGGCTAACGGTGGAAACGGATTGCGAGGCGCCGGCCGGCGCGGGTTTGGCCGGTTCTTCGACGCTGATCATCGCTCTGGCTAGCGCCTTGAAAGCGCTCCGGGGCGAACGCGGCTCCAAGGAGCAGCTCCGCCAGATGGCTCAAAATCTGGAGGCCAGGATCATCCGCGTCCCCACGGGCTGCCAGGATTACTACCCTGCCCTGTATGGCGGGGTCAACGCGATTGAGCTGGCCGCCGACGGCATCCGCCGCCATGCCATTCCCGCTCCCCTGGCGGAGTTGAACCGGCGCTTTGTGCTCGTCTACACCGGGATCCCCCGCCAGTCCGGGATCAACAACTGGGAGGTGATGAAGGCGCACATCGACGGCAATCGGCGTGTCCACCGCAACTTCGACGAGATCGCCGCCATCGCCCGCGCCATGCGCTCCGCACTGGAACGTTGCGACTGGGAGGAGGCAGGCCGGCTCTTGCGCGCGGAGTGGAGCCACCGCCGGCGAAACGCCCCGGGCATCACCACGCCGCTCATCGATGTTGTCGTCGCCCGTGCACTCCGGGCCGGCGCTTTGGGGGCCAAGGTCTGCGGCGCCGGCGGAGGTGGCTGCCTGGTTCTGTTGTGCCCGCCGGAGGCCCGGGAGCGCGTGGCTACAGCCGCCCGCCAGGCCGGAGGCAAGGTGCTGGAGGTGACGGCCACTCAACAAGGCGTGAGCGTGCGCCGCATGCCACAATGAGAATCACCATGCCCGACGGCGCCCTACAGCGTTATCTCGGCGTTGTTCTGCGGGTGGGCATCTATGTCCTGTTGGTCATTGTTTGCCTGACCCTGTTCGCCTGGCTGCTGGCCGCCGTCGGCGGATACCTGGTCACCAGCGCCCTGGGCGTCTTTCTGGCCGCTTTGACGGCCAATGTGTTTAGTCTGCGGATCTATGAGCGGGCGCCTCTTGGAGCCATCGGACTGCATTGGAACCAGGCTTCTCAGCGAAACCTCTGGTTGGGATTGCTCGGCGGCGCCGGAGCCGCTGCTCTTGTTCTCGGCCTGCCGTTGTTGTTCGGCCTGGCCGAGCTCCGGCCCGTTCCCAACTCCGAGGCCAACCTGCGCACCACCGCCTTCGTGCTTCTGGTGCTGGCCTTCGGGGCGGTGGGAGAGGAGATGCTCTTCCGCGGATACGCTTTTCAGGTCCTGATTGCATCCATCGGTCCTTATGCGACCGTTCTGCCCGCCGGGATCCTTTTCGGGCTGGCTCACTCCTCGAACCTCGGCATTACCAGGCTCGGGCTCATCAACACCGCCGCCTGGGGCGTGCTGCTCGGCGTGGCTTTCCTCCGCAGCCGCGACCTGTGGCTTCCCATCGGCCTGCATTTGGGCTGGAACTGGATGCTTCCCTTGTTCGGGGTCCATTTGAGCGGGTTTACAATAGAGGTGACAGGATTCACACTGCAATGGAAAATCGGGCCGTTGTGGAGCGGCGGTGACTACGGCCCGGAAGGGGGGCTGCTGACCTCCACTGTTGTCTTGCTCCTGTTCGTCTTCCTCTGGAAAGCCCCGATCCGCCGCCAGCCAGCTCACTTGGCGTCTATCGCCGGGGAGGACAAGATGCCGCGATCGCTCACCACGGTCATCGTGATCCTGGCGCTCGCATCCGCAGCGCCCGCCTACGCTCAGGACCGGAAGCTGACCGACGAGGAACGGATCGAGTTGATCCGCGGCCTTACCGCCGAGTACGCCACCGCCAAGGTTTCGCTTCCTCGGTCCCGGAATCCCCTGTCCGTAGATCCCAAAGGGGCTTATGACCAGAAGAAATGGATTTCCTTGGAGCGCGAGAACGGTCCCGCGGCCCGGCCCGGCGATCTGATCCAGATTACGAAGGTGACGCTCGAAGACAAACGCATTGTCTTCGAGATCAACGGCGGCATCCGCGGCGGGCGCCGCTGGTATGAGCGCGTCCAGGTGGACGTGGGTACCACGACGCGCCGGGTGCCGGTGGCAGGCCCAGGTTACGGGGTGGCTCCCGGAGGGACCAGCCTGGCCTTGGAGTTCCCTCACCGCCTGCCGCCGCTCAAGCCCGCGGAGATCAAAAACCTGCTGGCCCCGGTCCTGGACTTCAACCGCCGCAGCGCCAACGAATTGTACGTCGAATCCCTGCCGCCGGAGATCCAGCAAGCCGTGAAGGACAAGAAGGTGATCGAGGGCATGGACCGGGATCAAGTTCTGCTCGCCCTGGGCCGTCCCGATAACAAGGTCCGCACCACCGAGGAAGGCGTCGAGTACGAGGACTGGATCTACGGCAAGCCTCCCGGCCGGATTATTTTCGTGACCTTCGAAGGCAACGAGGTCGTGCGCGTCAAGGAAGCCTACGCCGGCATCGGCGGAGCGGTCGCGCCCTCGATGCCCCCGCCCCGCTAGAGCCGGCCCGTTCAAGCTTAGTCTTTGATATCATAGGGTTTTAGCGTTCCCCATCCCCAACCAAACCTAGACAGGAGCTCTGTAGAATATGGCAATCAAAGTCGCAATTAATGGTTTCGGCCGCATCGGGCGCAATATCGTCCGGGCTGCACTCGACAACCCCAATCTCGAATTCGTCGCGGTCAACGACCTCACCGACACCAAAACCCTCGCGCACCTTCTGAAGTACGACTCCGTGCTGGGGCCCATTTCCCAGACGGTCAAGGCGGAGGAAGACAGCATCTCCATCGACGGCAAGAAGATCAAAGTTTTCGCCCAAAAGGACCCCGCGCTTCTGGACTGGAGCTCGCTGGGCGCGCAGATCGTCGTTGAGTCCACCGGCAAGTTCACCGACGCCAAAGCCGCTGCGGCTCACCTGAAGGGCACGGTAAAGAAAGTCATCATCTCCGCTCCGGCCAAGAATGAAGACATCACCATCGTGCTGGGCGTCAACGAGGGCATGTACGACCCGGCCAAGCACCACATCATCTCCAACGCCTCCTGCACCACCAACTGCCTGGCCCCGCTGGTGAAGGTCATCCATCAGAAGTTCGGCATCCTGAAGGGGTCGATGACCACCATCCACAGCTACACTAACGACCAGAACGTTCTGGACTTCCCCCATAAGGACCTCCGCCGCGCCCGCGCCGCCGCCATCAACATGATCCCCACCACAACCGGCGCCGCCAAAGCCATCGGTCTGGTGATGCCCGAGCTGAAGGGCAAGCTCGACGGCTACGCCATGCGGGTTCCCACCCCCAACGTCTCGGTCGTCGACTTGGTGGCTTTGCTCGCCAAGAACACCACCGCCGAGGAGGTCAACGCCGCTCTGAAGGCTGCCGCGGAAGGCGAATTGAAGGGCATTCTGGCCTACACCGAGGACCCCGTCGTTTCCACCGACATGATGCACAACCCCAACAGCTCCATCGTCGACGCCCAGATGACGAAAGTGCTCGATGGAAACCTGCTCAAGGCCGTCGCCTGGTATGACAATGAGTGGGGCTATTCGATGCGCGTGGTGGATCTGATCGAATTCCTCGCCCAAAAGGGCCTTTAAGAAGCATTCGGGCGGAGCGTGGCCTCCCGGCTACGCTCCCCCATCCCCCGCCTGCACCGCTTCGACAACCGCGTCCGTGAACTGCTGCGTGGAGGCTGTGCCTCCCACATCCGGAGTGAGCCTCCGGCCCTCCCGGTATACCTTCTCGATCGCTCGTTGCAGCCTCCGGGCCGCGGCAATCTCTCCCAAGTGTTCCAGCATCATCACCGCCGACAGCATCAGCGCCGTGGGGTTGGCCAGCCCCTTGCCCGCAATGTCCGGTGCGCTGCCGTGCACCGCCTCAAATACCGCGCACTCCTCGCCGATGTTCGCGCCCGGAACGATTCCCAAGCCCCCCACCAGCCCCGCCGCCAGGTCCGAAACGATGTCCCCGTAAAGATTCGGCATCAAGAGCACGTCGAACTGCTCCGGCCGCAACACAAGCTGCATGGAGGCGTTGTCCACAATGAGCTCTTTGTATTCGAGCTCCGGGTATTCCCGCGCCACCTCCCGCGTGCAACGCAAGAACAGGCCGTCGCCCAGCTTCATGATGTTGGCCTTGTGCACGGCGGTGATCCGCTTGCGCCCCAGCCTGCGCGCGTATTCGAAAGTGTAACGTGCGATCCGCTCCGAGGCCCGGCGGGTGATCACCTTCAGGCTGGTCACCACATCCTTGACGACTTCGTGCTCCAGTCCGGCGTATAGATCTTCCGTGTTTTCCCGGAAGATAATCAGGTCGATCTTGACGTCCTGATACCGCGTCTTCAGCCCCGGCAAGGTGCGCACCGGACGCACGTTGGCGTACAGGTCCAGGGCCTTCCGCAGGGCGACATTCACGCTCTGAAACCCTCCCGCGATCGGCGTCGTCACCGGCCCTTTCAAGCCCACGCGCGTCCGTTGAACGCTCTCCAGCACCGCCGCGGGGAGTTCTTCGCGCGACTCCTCGATGATTTTCCCGGTAAGTTCGACCCGCTCCCAGTCAATGGCGACCCCAGTGGCATTTACGGCCCGGACGGCGGCTTCCGCCACCTCCGGCCCGATGCCGTCGCCCGGTATCAACGTCACTCGGTATGGCATCACCTCATTATATTCGCGCGTCCCGCCCGCCCCCTCCCTTCGTCCCGGCATTCTTGATCCGCAGCGGACGTACTACAGCTCCCTGCCTCCCCTCCCGTTGACAATCTTCCGCACCTTGCCCATGATGAAGCCATGGAAGAAGGTCAACCGCAGGCCGCTTTGGCGGAGCAGATCCGCGAAGCGCTTCGCTCCGTGCTGGACCCGGAGATCGGGCTGAGCGTGGTCGATCTGGGCTTCATCAAAGAAATCCGGACCGATACCGATCCTATTCACATCTCGATGGTTTTGAGCGCCCCGTTTTGCCCGATGGCCGGGATGATCGTCGAGCAGGTCCGGCTGACGGCGGAAACGGCAGCCGGAGGCCGCAAAGCCGAAGTGGAAGTGTTGCAGGAACCTTGGCGTCCGCCCTGGCTGGACGATATGCTGGCCTGAATCCCCTACGGCGGAGATCGCGCAGAACCGGAGGGACGCGGCGGGCAGCTACCGCAACATCCCCTTGACGACTACGTCCACCGCCTCGTCCTCAGTCAGTCCCCGGGCCATCAGCGTCTCCACCTGTTTCTTGTCCACGCTGCCGATGGCGGCTTCGTGGGTCAGCTTGGCCCGTTCGTCGACCACGACCAGCTTGGGGACTGCGCTCGCGCGGGCATGGGGCCCCTTCAGAATCTCCACGCAGTCGATGTGCCCGCGCGCGCCGGCCGCATTGCCCACCGCTTCACCGATCACCTCGCTGACGCAATGGTCCGAGGCAACCACCCGGCTCTTGGCCAGCCCCCTTGCGCCCTCCCCATTCAGACGCAGAGATTCGTTAATCACGATCCGGTCGTTTTTCTTCCCGTAGATCTTGGCGTCCAGCTCACAGACGGCCTCTCGATCCAGATCGGCTTGATAATCCAGCTTCACCACGCCCGCCGCGCCCTGAATGAGCTTGAAAAGACTGCGGTAGACTCCGCCCTCTTCCACATGGATCCGCGCCACGGGCAGCACCTCCACGCCCCCCTCCGGACCGTGATAGTGGGTTTCGGCGTAATCCATCTCCGCGCCCCGCCCCACTCGTATCTTGGCGTCCATCACATGCCGTACTCGCTCGGCGTTGGGGAAGGTGCAGTGCGCCACAAACCGGACTTTCGCCCCTTCGCCGATGTCAAATTCGGAAAGGATCTCCTGCAAACCCTCCCTGGGCAGCACGCCGAAGCACAGGTGAACCGGGTTGCGGATCTCGGCCCCCGGCTCGACGGTGATTCTGGCCTTGACCCCCGTCGGAATCTCCTCGCTCTCCATACGCAGCCCCGGCACGCCGTTGGAGTACAGCACCCGGTTGTGGCTCACCACCATGGCGCCAAACCGCTTGTCCAGTAACGCCGATGCGTCCCCTCCGCTGTTCTCAAAAGACTTGGCGATGGCGGTAAAATCCGAACCCGTTTCAAACACGGCTCAACTCCGTAGATAGCGGCGCGTTCACATGCGTGCATTCCTGGCAGTGATTCCGGAAAAACCGCGCGATCTGCGCCGGGTCACCCGTCTTGAGCACCGTACCCCCGCACAGCGAGGAAGCGCGGTCGGCCATCGCCGCCACTTCCTCGTGATGCGTGATCAGCAGCACCGATCCTCCTGCCCGCGCAATCGTCCGGATCACGTCCACAATGCAGTCGATCGAGAGCGCGTCGATGCCCGAATCCGGTTCGTCCAGCAACACCAGCTTCGGCCTCATGGCCAGCACGGAAGCCAGCTCGATTCTCCGCCGCTCCCCGCCGCTGAGCGTGGCATCCACCGCCCGCGCCAGGTACTTCTCTGGGACCAGGCCCACTTTGGACAAGCACTCCCGCGGGCTGAGCCAGCCGTCCCCAGCCTGCTTCGCCGCGGTTCTCAGGTACTCCGCAACGGTCAACCCCTCGAATCGGGCCGGCTCCTGCCAAGCCAGCGTGATCCCCCGGCGCGCCCGCTCCGTGATGGAAAGGTCCGTGATGTCCTCCCCTTGGAAGTAGATCCGTCCCGAAGAGGGCCGGTATCCGCTCAGGCCCATAATGACAGAGGCTAGCGTCGATTTGCCCGTCCCGTTCGCCCCCAGGATGCTGTGAATCTCGCCGTCGGCCACTTCCAGGTTCACGTCCCGCAGGATTGGCTTGCCTCCGGCCAACAGGCTGACGCCGCTGAGCTTGAGCATAAATTAGGACCTTATATTCCCATTGTAGTCCCTGCCCGCTCTCCCCGGAGTCCGGCGCAGCCCTCTGGAGCCGCTCGGCACGCCGGAGGGCTGCGCAGCGGTCCGGAAACCCCGCGTTTCCTCAGTGCGCCCCGGCCAGTTCCGCCTCCAGGGTCCTCCTTGCGCTTTCGGGGATGATCCGCCAGTTGCCGTCCGGCTTCTCCGGCAGCCGGCCTTTCTCCAGGTAATAGGACACGATGAGGCTGCGGATGTCCTCGTTCGACCGCCACACGATCCGCGCATCGCGGAACATACCGTAGCCGCCGCTTCCTCCTGCCCGGTAATTGTTGATGGCGATGCGCAGCTTCTGGCCCG
>JAIMAR010000082.1 GCA_023511855.1 Bryobacteraceae bacterium | reverse complement strand
GATCGGCAACGTGGTGCTGGTGGACCAGTCGCCGATCGGACGCACCCCGCGCTCCAACCCCGTGACCTACATCAAAGTCTTCGATCAGATCCGCAGCCTGTTTGCCTCTACGCCGGAGGCCATGCGCCGCGGCTACACCTCCGGCCACTTCTCCTTCAACGTCCCCGGCGGCCGCTGCGAAACCTGCCAGGGAGACGGCACAGTGACCGTCGAGATGCAATTCCTGGCCGACGTCGAGCTGCCCTGCGAGGAGTGCAAGGGGACCCGTTACAAGAGCAGCATCTTGGAGGTCCGCTACCGGGGCCTCAACATCCACGAGGTGCTCCAGCTTACCGTGCGCGAAGCCTTGTCTTTCTTCGCCGACGTGCCCCGCCTGACATCCCGCCTGAAGGTGCTGGCCGACGTCGGCTTAGGCTACCTGCGCCTCGGCCAATCCGCCACCACGCTCTCCGGCGGCGAGGCTCAGCGGGTCAAGCTGGCTGGACACCTCGCCGACGCCGCTTGCAAAGACACGCTCTTCCTGTTCGACGAGCCCACCACCGGCCTGCACTTCGACGATATCGCCAAGCTCCTGGCGGCTTTCGACCGGCTGATCGACAACGGAGGCAGCGTTCTCATCATCGAGCACAATCTGGAGGTGATCCGCGCCGCCGACTGGATCATCGACCTGGGACCCGAAGGCGGCGATGCCGGCGGCCGCATCGTCGCCCAAGGCCCGCCGGAACTCATCGCCAAGGCGGCGGGGTCTTACACAGGGATGTACCTGAAGCCTCTCTTGTGACTCCTGGACGTGACCTGCTGCTGCTTTTCCCCACACTAAGGAGCCGCCATGGCCCAGCGCAGCCGGCTTAAGGGTAAACACCACCGCTAACGATGTAAACCTCGCCTATCCTCGCCTCCCAGTGAATCCACCGGCTCCATAATTGAGTCAACTGGGTTAGCAGCAGCATTTCCCTAGACTACATTCTCAACTGGAGGAACGTGAAATGAAACAACGGTTTGCGGCCGCCTCGGCATTGCTCGCCATGGGGCTTCTGGGCATTGCGTTGGTTGCATTTGGTCAGGGCAAACAAAGGAACTTCAGCGCATCGCTGAGCGGATATGAGGAGGTTCCGGCGGTCTCTTCAACCGGTTATGGGCGTTTCCAGGCTAGGGTAGATCCAGGCGACACCTCCCTGACCTACGAACTGACGTACAGCGGGCTGGAAGGGACCACCACCACGGTGGCGCATATCCACTTCGGTCAGGCAGGCGTCAACGGCGGCGTGTCGGTGTGGCTCTGCGGTGGCGGCGGCAAGCCCGCATGCTCAGCCGGCTCGGGGACGATATCCGGCGTCGCCACCGCAGCGGACGTCGTGGGCCCCTCAGGTCAAGGAATCGCAGCGGGGGAATTCGCGGAGCTCTTGGAAGCGATGCGGCAGGGCATGACGTATGTGAATGTCCACACCGACAAGCATCCTTCTGGAGAGATCAGGGGGCAAATCGCCCACGGATTGGGGGACCGGAAGTAAGCGGCAATCGCCGCTTTCAAGAGCGTTCGGACTGAATCATCGGTCGGTGTCGGCGTAGCGGGCGCGGCCTCGACATACCTCCGCATCACTCCGACGCACTCGCGGGCGCTGGGGTCCGCCTCACGATCTTGAACGCCACGTCGTAGCATACGTTCTGCGCGCGGCTGCCGCGGAGCTTTACTTTCAGGACCTCGAAGCTCAGCGTGTCTTCCGATGCGGCAACTGCCAGCGGCTCCAGATACTCCCCGTGTAGAGCCCGGTCGAGCCGCAGTTCATGTTCGCCGTTCTTGAGTGCGGGGAAGGCGGCGGCCTAAATGGCCGCGCCTCTCTCTGGGGGCTTCACCCATCTGAAGGTTATCTGTCCCGACCGCGCCGTCAGCATTCTGCTGCGCGGGGCACTGGCAAGTCATGGAACCACGCACAGACGAATAAACTGCCGGCTGGGGCCTTTCACTACTCCTTTCCGCCCAGAGTCAAGGACTTGCGGAAACCAGCTCAATGGAACAACCCTGAGCCGCCAATACGGCTCAAGGCTCCCGCCGTAACTGCTGCAACAACTGGTATGCAGGCGTGTAGGCGGGATCAAACTCGAGCGCCTTCTCCAACGCCGCCCGGGCTGCCTCCCGCTCCCCAATTTGAAGCAGAGCCATGGCCAGCGCTGTGCGGACGCCGGGCAGCGCGGGATTCTTGAAGAGCGCATCGTTGAAGAGGCGGATAGCCTCCTTCCACTGCCCCCGGTCCGCTTGAATCGCCCCTAAGGCCACCGACGCGCCCACTTGATCCGGATCCAGACGCATCGCCTCCTCGTAGAGCGGAATGGCGCTCTTCTCGTCACCGCGGTTCTTGTACAACTCGGCCAGATGAAGCAGCGCCTGTGGGTCGCGCGCCCCTGCCGCCACCGCCTCGCGCAGCAAATCGAACGCCCGCTGCTGATAAGCGGCAACCCTCTCCCGCCCCGCCAGGCTGGCGTAGGCAATCCCGAGGTCGCGCGGGCTGGCCGCTGCCCCATCGAACCGCACCAGCGGAGCGTCGGGCGGCGGCGTGGGCGGCGCGGCCAGGCCCGGACGGCGGGGAATGGAATGATCCGTGAACACGACGTGATCGGCATCCATCACCGTACTGCGCGGCATGTGGCATCCCGTGCAGTCATCTCCATTCGCCCTTCGCCGGGCCGGTTCTTCCCGGCAAGCCGACGCTTCGTGACACTCCAGACACTTGGCCCGGAACCACCTTGCCTTCTCTGAGGGTTTAGGCACAGAGTGCGGATCGTGGCAGGAGCCGCACCATAACCGGTTCCCGCTGGCGCGTTTGCAGGCGCTCTGTGCGAGCTTCTCCAGGTGGCTCGTCACCCGCATGCCGGGCGCTCCGCCGCTGCGCACAAAGACGGTGAGGTAATCCGCCAGCGGCTCCCCGGCGATGAAGGTGTCTAACTCGCGCCCGGCCCGCGCCACCCTCTCTGCCCCGGTCAGATGGCATTGGGCGCACACCGAGTCCCGGCGATCCGGCGCCAGCCTTGCGGGATTTACGATCGCGGGGCCGCCTTCCAGATCGCCGGCGGTCATTTTCTTAATGTGCGCCGCGCCCGGTCCATGGCAACGTTCGCAGCTCACCCCGCCTTCCAGGAACGGAGGCGTGCGATAGCGGTTCTGCGTCCGCGTCACCAACTGGGGGCCGCTGGCATGGCAAGACAAACACCCGGGCAGGATCCGGCGCGTGAGATACGGCGTTGGGTATTGATCGTACCCCGGCGGCAAGTCCCAGCTCCGCGGCCCCGTGTAGTAGGCCACCGGGGCTTGATACAAAAAGCCATCCAATGAGAAGACGTAGCTGCGAGCCACAATGCCGGAGCCGATGAAGTACGGCATCGGCCTTCGCACGCGGATCCTGCGCCCGCCCGCCGCGCCTTCCACCTCGAAGAAATACTGGGAGCCCTCCCGCAGCACGCGATAGCGGAAGCCAGAGCGCCCGTGCGTGAACTCCGCCCGCTCAAAACTCTCCTGGAGTAAACCGGTTCCCGCCGGGCCGCTGCTCACCGCCATCGGCCGCTGCATGTAGGACTGGTAGATTTCGGCGTGGCAGGCGGCGCAAGCCCGGCTTCCGGCCCACTCCGATCCGGCCCCTTGTAAACAAGCCGCGAATGCCAGAGCCCCCAGAAGCCGCAAGACGACCTCACTCTAACATCCGCGCGAAATTGCCGCAAGGGCGCTTCCCGCGGCGCGCAGACCGCCCGCCCCGTCTTTCAGCGCCGGGACAGGTCGCGGATGTAGATGTCCTTGAACCGCATGTTGCCCTCGCCGCCCGAGTGCAACTGAAGGGCGATCGCACCGTCGGAGGACCTCGGCGAAGGGTCGGTGAAGTCCAACACCTTAATGCCGTTCAGAATCGCCACAAAATGGTTCCCTTCCACTTTGAGCAGGAAGTCGTTCCAATCGGTAGGCCGGATCACGTATTCGTATTCCGGCGATGGCCAGGCGATCCAGCCGCGCCCGTCGCCGTAGAGCCCGCCCGTGTGGCGGTTCGGCGTCCGGTCGATTTCGAACTGCACGCCCTGCGCGATCTCCACCGTCCCCGGCTTAAAACGAGTGCGCACGTAGACCCCGCTGTTGCCATCCGCCTCGCATTTGAAACGGAGCGACAGCCAGAAGTCTCTGTAGTCCTTCTCCGTCATCAGGTAGCCGTATTCTTTGGTCACGCCTTGTCCGTGGATGGTCCCGTCCTCCACCGTCCACTTCTCCTTGCCGACCTGGATCCAACCGGTAAGGTCTTTCCCGTTGAACAGCGAAACCCACTGCTCGTTGGGCAGCGGATCGCGGCCCTTCGGCGCCTGCGCCGCGAGCAGAACACAAACTGTCAGTAAAAGCACAACCGTACGCATAGAGTCTCCCCTATGGTACCAGCACCGCGGAAAATTCAGTAGAATCGGCATGGTTGCAAAGGGCCCCTCTGCTCCAACTGTGCGGGAAGCTTCTATGTCCAAAGATCCAGAGCAACTCTACCAGGAACGCCTGAACCGTTACGTCACAGCCATGCGCAACGGCATGCCGGACCGCGTGCCGGTCCGGCCCTTCGCGGCTGAAATCACCGCCCGCTACGCCGGCTTCACCTGCCAGGAGGTGACGCACGACTATCGCAAGGCCTTCGAGGCGGTCCTCCGCTGCTGCCGGGACTTCGACTGGGACGCCGCCGTGCCCAACATGGTCTACGTGTGGACCGGCCTGACCCAGGCAGCCGGTCTGCGCTACTACGGCGTCCCCGGCATCGACGTGGACGCCGACGTCTGCTTCCAATACCGCGAACCCGCCGAAGCCGAAGCCTTCATGAAGCGGGAGGAGTACGACGAGCTCATCGCGGACCCTACGCGCTTCCTGTACGAAACCTGGCTTCCGCGCGTCTCCGGCGAAGTCCACGTCGGCGGCTACCGCAGCAAGGTCTCCCTGGTGAAAAGCGCCATGGCCATGCTGGACTACTTCCACGCCTTCGGGCCGCAAGTCGAGCGCATGCGCCGCGAATGCGGCACGGTCTCGGCCATCTGCGGCATGCTGAAAGCCCCGCTCGACATCCTGGCCGACAAGCTGCGCGGCTACATTGGCCTCGCTTTCGACCTCAAAGAGATCCCGGACAAAGTCCTCGCCGCCTGCCAGGCGCTGATGCCGCACCTCGGCCACCTGGCGCTCACCAGCGCGGACCCCACCCGGACCGTCCCCATCCCCATCTGGATGCATCGCGGTTGCACCCCCTTCATCTCCAAGGAACACTTCGAAACCATCTACTGGCCCACGCTCAAGCCCATCGTCGAGGCGCTGTGGCGCCAGGGCAATCAGGTCCTCTTCTACGCCGAAGGCAAGTGGGACGCGCACCTGGAGCGTTTCGCCGAGTTGCCCGCCGGCAGCATCATCTATCACATTGACCGCGGCAATCCCTACAGAACCCATGAAATCCTGGGCCGAAAATTCTGCCTAAGCGGCGGCGTCCCCAACACGCTGCTGGCGCTCTCCGCCCCAGAAGAGGTCCGGGCTCATTGCCGCAACCTCATCGCGACCATCGGCGCCGAAGGCGGCTATATCCTCGATGCCGGCGCCATCATGCAAAACGATATCCGCATCGAGAACCTCCGCGCCATGACGGACGCGGCCAAAGAGTTCGGAATCTACCGCTCGCCTTCCAGTCCCACCCCTGCGTTGCCCCAACCGTTGCCTGCGACTCCCGCCTCGGCGCCTCCGTGGCCCTTGCCTCCGGTCCCGCCCGGAGTGTGCCTTCCTTTCCCTGACTCCTTGCAGGCCGCGGTCCGGGGAGATTTGGGCCTGGTGCGCAGGGTCTGGGACGAAGTCGAAGGCTTCGCCTATCTCTACATCTGGCATCTGGTACTCAGCTTTTGAGCCTGCGATCGGAGGCCGCCCGCGCCGGCTCCGCCCATGCCCTGCGGTGATTCCAGCCTTTGGCCTTTCAACCTGGCTCCCGCTGGGCGGGACCCTCCATCCAACTTGCCTCCGGCTGCATCCAATAAAACTACGGGTACGATTACACTGGACTATAAGGAGGAACGATGCAAGGAGATCCGAAAGTCATCGATGCGTTGAATTCGGCGTTGAAAGACGAGCTGACTGCGATCAACCAGTACTTCATCCACGCGGAGATGTGCGAGAACTGGGGCTACAAGAAGCTCGCCGAGTACATCAAGAAGCAGTCCATCGACGAAATGAAGCACGCCGAGGCGCTCGTGGAGCGTATTCTGTTCCTGGACGGAACGCCGCGAATGGCCGAAACTTTGCCGCTCACGGTGGGACAGGATGTCCGCTCCCAAGTCTCCAATGATCTGAAGTTGGAGCTGGGCGCGGTGGCGACCTACAACAATTACGCCAAGCTGTGCGCAGAGGCCGGCGACAACGCATCCCGCGAACTCTTCATCCGTCTCCTGCGTGATGAGGAGCATCACGTGGACTGGCTGGAGACCCAGCTCGCCCTTATGGACAAGCTGGGCATGGAGAACTACCTCTCGCAGCAGATGTAGAGCGGCCCCACCCGGCCGCTTCAAACCAGCACGCTGGCGATAGGCACGGGCGAACGTCTGCCCTCAAGCACCACGATGCCGCCCTCGGTGACGTGATACCGCTGGCGGTCCTGTTCTAAATCGTAGCCGATGACCGTATCCGGAGGGATCTGTAAGTTCTTGTCCAGAATCGCCCTCCGGATCTTGCAGCGCCGGCCGATGTCGCAGTTGTCGAAGATGATCGAGTCTTCCACCAAGGCTTCGGCGTGAACCCGCACGCTGCGCCCCAGCACCGAACGCCGCACCATGCCACCCGACAAGATGCACCCGCCCGAAACGATCGAGTCGATCGCCTCGCCCCGCCGCCGCTCTTCATCGAAAGTGAACTTGGCCGGCGGATCCGGATAACTGGCGGTGCGCAGCGGCCACTGCTTGTTGTAAAGGTTCAGCGTGGGCACCACCGCCCGCAAATCCATATTGGCTTCATAGTAAGACTCGATCGTGCCCACATCGCGCCAGTAAGGCTTCACTTCAGGCGGATCGCCCGGAATCCGGTTCGTCTGAAAGTCATAGGCGAACATCGGGGACTGCCCGGCGATGCGCGGCAGAATGTCCCGGCCGAAATCGTGGCCGCTGTCCGAGTCCTCCGCATCCCGGCTCAGCTCCCGCAGCAGCGCCGGCGTGGAGAATAGGTAGTTCCCCATGGACGCAAACACGTAGTCCGGATTCCCCGGAATGCACGGCGCCTCCGGGTTCTTCTCATGGAAACGGAGGATGCGGCCGTCCTCGTCCGTCTCGATCACGCCGAATTCCCCCGCCCAGCGCTTCTCCACCGGTATGGCGGCCACCGTCACATCCGCCCCTTTCCGCTGGTGGTATTCCAGCATGGCGTGGATGTTCATCCGGTAGACGTGGTCCGCTCCGAAGATCGCCACCACATCCGGCCGTGATTGCTCAATCAGGTTGAAGTTCTGATAGATCGCATCCGCGGTGCCGCGGTACCAGGTTTCCCCCGGCGTGCGCATCTGCGCCGGGACCGGAATGATGAACTGGTCTCGGACGATGTCGCTGAACTGCCAGCCGTCCCGGAGGTGCTGCAAAAGAGACTGGCTCTTGAACTGGATCAAAACATAGATCGAAGTGATGCCGCTGTTGACGAGGTTGCTGAGGACAAAATCAATGATCCGGTACTGGCCGCCAAAGGGCACTGCCGGTTTGGCGCGCTCTTTGGTCAGCGGGAACAGGCGTGTCCCTTTGCCGCCCGCCAGTACGAATGCCAGAACACGGAGTTGCATGTTAAATCCTCCTGCTTCCGGCAGCGGCAATCCGCAGCCAGATCTAGATTCTGCCAGCAGGCAGGCCAGGAATCAAGTAAATAAATGGATGCGCCGGTATGAAACCGCTCAGATGAGCTCCAGCACCGGACGGTAGGGGCGTCCCTGCGAAGCGGCCAGCGCAGCGTGCGTGACGTGCCCGCGATAGGTGTTGACGCCCGCGGCGATCGAGGCCCGCGAGGCGCAGGCGGCCTCCAGCCCCTGATTCACGATCTCCAGCAGATAGGGGAAGGTGGCGTTCGTCAGAGCGAACGTCGAAGTGTGCGGCACAGCCGCGGGCATGTTCGCCACGCAGTAGTGCAAAACGCCGTCCACAAAATACACAGGACTGGAATGGGTTGTAGGCCGCGAGGTCTCGAAGCACCCGCCTTGGTCGATGCTTACATCTACGATGACCGCGCCCGGCCGCATCTGCCCCACTGCCTCCCGCTTCACCAGCTTCGGTGCCGCCGCGCCCGGAATCAGCACCGCGCCGATCACCAGGTCGGCCTCCCGCAGGGCTTCGCGCACGGTCCACTCATTGGAAGAAAGGGTCACGATCTGCCCGTTGTAGATGTCGTCCAGATCCCGAAGCCGGTCCAGGTTCTTGTCCACAATGGTGACGTGCGCGCCCATCCCAAAGGCGATCCGGGCTGCATTATGCCCCACCACCCCGCCCCCGAGAATGACCACGTTGCCCGGCGCTACGCCAGGCACTCCGCCCAATAGCACACCCCGGCCGCCGTTGGGCGCCTCCAGATACTGCGCCCCGATCTGCACCGACATCCGCCCGGCCACCTCGCTCATCGGCGTCAGCAGCGGCAGCCTGCCGTCCGGCTCCTGGATCGTCTCGTAGGCCACCGCGCTCACCTGCGTCTCCAGCAGCCGCTCGGTGAGTTCCGGCAAGGGGGCCAGATGTAGATAGGTGAACAATACCAGCCCGGGACGGAAGCAGGGATACTCGGCCGGCTGCGGTTCCTTGACCTTTACGATGAGGTCCGCGCGGGCCCAAACCTCGGCCGCCGTGGGAACCATCTCCGCGCCGGCCTGTTCGAACTCCTCATCAGGAATGGAGCTTCCCAGTCCGGCCCCAGCCTGTACCAGCACCGGATGTCCTGCCTGCCGCAAGGTGGCCACTCCGCTGGGAACCAGCGCCACCCGGGTCTCGTGATCCTTGATCTCTTTTGGGACGCCGACGGTCATGGCTCCGTTTGCACCTCGCTGCTTTGAGAAGGTGACGGCGCAAGGGCAAGGTTCTGCCGCCGCGGTCCGAGGCCCAGCCGGATCAACGAGAGCGCATCAATCTTGCCCGTGGGCTGCAACTGCTGATCCGCCTGAAACCGCTTCAGGGCCTCGATCGAAGCCGAGTCCCAGCGCCCGGTGGGCTCGCCCTCCAGGAACCCGCGATCAACCAACGCTCGCTGGATCTCCCGATACCGCTCCGGCGTGGGCTGCTGCTGGACGGCGGGGCGAGCGGGGCGTCGTCTCTTGCTTCTGGAAGCGGTCCGCTTGGCGGTGTTCTTTGCTGACGCTTTAGCCGCAGTTGAGGCTTTCGCCTGACCCGTCTTGCCGCTCGCGCTCTTGCTGGGCCCTTTGGACGCGGCTTGCCCCCGCGTGGCAGCAGAGGAAGATCCGGATTTGGATGGCCCGGCCGCTTTGGGCTTTGCCGCGGCCGCAGACTTGGCCGGCGGCGCGGCCGTGTTCTTCTTCGCGGCAGAAGTGGAATTCTGCGCGGCTCCGGCGGCCATCAGCCCCAGGGCGAGAAGCACAGCGAGGATGCCGGTCGCGTTGGCCACGCGTAACTCTCAGTGTAGCAAGCCGGCTTCCGGAATCGCCTGCCCTCCGCGGCGATTCCGGAAAGCCGTCGCCTGCTGGCTACTTCTGCGGCAGGGTTCCCGCCGGGAAGAAAGTGTTCCACGTGCGGGCCCGCGTGCCCGTCCGGCCCACCGGACGCAAGACCCGGAAAGCCACCACATCTCCGGGCTTCAGCGTCGCCTGGATGCGGCGCAGGTCGTCCACGCTCGCCACCGGCTCCCGGTTCACCGAAGTGATCACGTCCCCCGGCTGGATGCCGATGTCGTCGGCGAAGCTCGCGGGATCGACCCGGGTCACCAGCACGCCCGCCTTCTCGCCCGAGCCTTCCAGTTCCGCCGGTTCGGCGTTCCGAACATACAGGCCGAACTTGGTTTCCGGACTGTCTTCCCGCGAGGAATCACTCGGACGCCGCCCGCTGATCAACGGATTGTCACGGTAAATCTCGGCCCGGTCCCCGACCGTGACCGGAATCTCGATCCGCTTGCCGTCCCGGATGATACCCAGCTTCACCTGGGTGCCCACCGGCGTGTCGGCCACGGCGTTCACCAGATCGTCGCTCCGCGCAATGGGCTTGCCGTCAAACGAGACGATCACGTCCTGCTCGCGGATGCCGGCCTTGGCCGCCGGGCTGCCCGGCTCCACGCGGCTCACGAACGCCCCCTGCGTGGCCCCATACACTTTGAGCAACTCCGGCGTCGCCTGCTGGAGGCTGACCCCGATCGATCCCCGGGTCACGCGCCCCGTCTTGATGATCTGGTTGTACACCTTCACCGCCGTGTTGATCGGCAAGGCGAAGCCGACGCCCGCAAAAGCCCGGGTCGTGGTGGCGATGGCGGTATTGATCCCGATCACCTCCCCGTTGATGTTGAGCAACGGCCCGCCGCTGTTGCCGGGGTTGATCGCCGCATCCGTCTGAAGGAAATGCTGGAACTGGCGGCCGCCGGCAATGTCGCGGTCCTTGGCGCTGATGATCCCGGCCGTCACCGTCGCCTGCAAGCCGAACGGCGATCCAATCGCGATCGCCCAATCCCCCACCTGAACCGCGTCCGAGTTGCCGATCTTCGCCGGCGTGAGCTTCCGCGGAACATTGATCTTGATCACGGCCAGATCGGTCTCTGGGTCCGCCCCGATCAGCTTCGCTTCATAGTCTTTGCCCGGAGGGTCACCCGTCAGCCGCACCAAGATCCGATCGGCATCCTCGACTACATGCTGGTTGGTCAGAATGTATCCGTTGGCGTCGACAATCACGCCGCTACCCGTGGCGTCCCGCCGTGGAGGCTCAATCTCCGGCAGCGGTCCGAATGGGCCAAAGAAGCGCCGGAACAGATCTTCCGGAGTTTCCTCGTCCGGAGTTTGCTGCCGCCGCCGGCCGCTGCCTGTGGCCTGCTTGGATACATAGGTCGTGGTGATGTTGACCACAGATGGCTCCAGCTTCTTCGCAATTTGCGTAAACGCGCTGGAGAGCTGCACCGGATCAGGGATCTTCAACGGGGTGGCGTCCGGAGCCACAGCGTCTTTCTGCGCGCTAGCCCCGCCGCTGATCAACGTGCCGATGAGGATGCCCACCGAAAGCGTGAACAAGACCAGCGTGAAAGACAACAACTTCTGTTGCTGAAAGAATTTCCAGGGGCTCATAGGATTACCCTTTCTTCGGCCTGAAACCTTGATTTCAATTATAGGGCAATGGCTTTGGGAGATCTAAGTTGATGGATGTGTCCTGCGCCGCGATGGTTTCAGTTCCGCAAGCAACACCCCGGCCAGAATCAGCATCGCGCCCGTCGCCCGGCGGGGCGACAAAGACTCGCCCGCTGCCACGTAGGAGGTGATCCAGGCGAAAACCGGCTCCATCGCCAGGATCAACGCTGTGCGCAGCGGCGTCAGATGCTTCTGGGCCCAGGTCTGGACGCTGAAAGCCAGGGCGGTGGCCAATACGCCCGTCACACCTAAGGCCAACCACAGCCTCGCCGTCCACTCGATTCGCGCCGGCTCCGCCCACCAGAACGATCCCAGCGCAATCACTGCCGTCAGGCCAATCTGAGTCAGGCTTAGAACCTCGAAGCTGCATCGCGGAGCAAAGTGGGCCAGCACGAACACGTGTGCGCCGAAGCAGAAGGCGCACCCCAGGGTAAGCAGATCCCCCCATCCCATCGCCGGCCCCTGCCCTTGGAGCGTGAGCAGCGCCAATCCACAGGTGGCCAGCGCCACGCCCGCCACCTCCGCCGGCCGGGGCACGCTTCTATAGACGAAGGCGGCGAGCAAGGGTACCGCCACCACCGACAGCGAAGTGATGAAGGCCGAGTTCGGCGCCGAAGTGTAGCGCAGGCCCGCCGTCTGGAAAAAGTAGCCGCCGAAAAGCGCCAGCCCCGCCAGCAATCCGGCCCGCACGGAAGCCGCCAGCGGGTGGAAGGTCCCCCAGCGCGGAACCAGAACGATGGCCAGCACCACCGAGGCCAGCGAGAAACGCAGCGCTAGGAACGCCAGCGTCGAGGCATCCTCCAGGGCCTCCTTCACGACAGTAAAGGTGGCGCCCCAGTTCACCACCACCAAAAGAAGAGCAACCGTGGGCTTCCACGTGGACTGCGCCCCGGGGCGACTCATTCGCCCGGGCCCCCGGCCAAGTATGCCTCGCGCAGCAGCAGGCAGAGGGTAAGTAGGACGCGCTTCAAGCCCAAATCGCGGCCACGGGAATGGTACCACTCCGACGGGGTGTGGGCCCCGCCGCCGGCGCCACCCGCACCGATGGAAACCGCCTGTAACCCCTTGGAAAGCGGGATGTTGGCGTCAGTGGAAGCACAGTCCAGCTTGGCCCGGATGCCCAGATGAGCATCCACCGCCCGCACGCAACGCAAAATCGCGGCATCCTCGGGCAGACGGCCTCCCGGCCGCACGCCGATCGGGCGGACACGCGCCGAAACCCGGCCCGCCGTGGCTTGTTCGTTTTCCGCGGCCGCCCCGCGCTCCACCGCGCTGGTCAATAAGCGGTACACCGCCTCCATCCGCTCGCCGGTCTCCGAACGCAGATCGACTTTGGCGCGGGCAAACGTCGGGATCGAGTTGACTCCCGTTCCCCCTTCAATCCAGCCGAAATTGTAAGAGCACCCCCCGCCGGCGGCCGCCCCAGCCTGCTGCTCCAAAAAGGAGGCGAGGGCTCGACCCAGCGCATGCACGGGATTAGCCGTGCCGAAATCGCTCCAACTGTGCCCTCCCGGAC
Organism: Bryobacteraceae bacterium; assembly: GCA_023511855.1. Taxonomy (GTDB): domain Bacteria; phylum Acidobacteriota; class Terriglobia; order Bryobacterales; family Bryobacteraceae; genus JAIMAR01. Next base: position 2,221 of record JAIMAR010000082.1, on the reverse strand, counting down.
CGGAAAACGAAACCTCATAGCGACGGCTTTCGAGCGCCGTGCTGGTGATGTGATCGAGGGCCGGTCCGTCCAGCACCAGGAAGGCGCGGGCCTTGGCCCCCAGCGCAGAATCTTCGCAGAAATGCCGCATCCCGTTCAGATTCCCCTCACCCTCTTCGCAGACATTGGCCAAAAGCAGCAGCCCGCGGCGCAGCTCCGGCAACGGCGGTGAAGCATGCAGCGCCGCCGCCACCGCCAGCAAGCCTGCCAGTCCGGCGCCGTTGTCCGAGACCCCCGGTCCGCGCAACCCCCCGCCCGAGTCAACCGTGATCTCCTCGGGGGTGCGGGGGGCGAGGACGGTGTCGAGGTGCGCGGAGACCACCACATACTCGTCCCCGGAAGCCTTGCGGGGCAGCGCGATCACGTTGCCGGCCCCGTCGAGCTGCACCTCGCAGTCCAGCTCACGGAACCGCTCCGCCATGTAGGCTGCGCGCTCCTGCTCGAAAAAGGTCGGCGCGGGGATTCGAACCACCCGTAGGTGCTGTTCGTTGATCCACTGCTTTTCGCGGGTGAACCACTGTAGGCAGTCCCGCACACCGGGCATCTCGGCCAGCTCGGCCACGCTCCTGGCGCCGGCCTTTTCCAAAGCGGTAGGCATTGCTTTTCAGTTTAGCGCGCCCGAAGCCGGCCGGCGATCAGTTCCTTATGCGGCTGCTCGATGAGCGGCAGGCAAGGGTGTTCTTCCGCCCCTCTCCGGTCCTTTTCTATGTTCGCGTTTTTCCGGGAGCTCGGGTCCCAGGCCCCCATTTGGCGCTTCGCCTTATAACCGGAAGCTTCTCAGGACCTCGTCCCAGGGGCGCCGGTAAGGCCGGACCAATTGAGCCGCGGCTTCCTTGTCCCCGATGATTTCTTCCTTTTCGGCGTCCCAGCGCAGCTTGCGGCCAACGCGCAGCGAGAGGTTGGCCAGATGGCACGCCGTAGTGACCCGGTGGCCATCTTCGACATCGGCGTTCGGCGCTTTCCTGGACTTGATGCAATCCAGGAAGTTTTGTGCATGAGCCAGGGTGGGTTCCGGATCGGGTGCCTGGAACTTCCGGGCCTGCGTCCGCGGGGTAGGCGCGGCGTCCAGCGCCGTGGGATGCCCCGGGGGCAGCGACCACGCCGGGATCTGGCGTTGGGCAGGAATATTCATGTCCGGGATGACCTCATACCCGCCCCGGCCAATGACCATGCTCCCGTTCGTGCCGAACAGCTCTGTGCCGCCACCCTGTCGGCGGCCACCGGAGGCCTCTCGCCAGGAGACTAAAGCCGTAAAACCAGGGAACTCGAAGACGGCATCCTGCGTGTCGGGCGTTTCGCCATTGTCTTGCAACGCAAAGCGCCCCCCGCTGCTGGCGACGGCCAGGGGAGCCTTCACCCCCAGCAGTAGAAAAGCCCAGTCCAGGTCGTGCGCACCTAGATTTGTCATCTGGCCCCCCGAATAGTCCCAGAACCAGCGGAAGTTGTACAGTGCCCGGTTGGGGTTGTACGGCCTCCGGGGCGCCGGACCCAACCATAGGTCATAGTCGAGGTCTGGCGGCGGATCGGAATCCGGCGGATTGCCGAACCCCGGCATGACGTTCCGGAAGCCGCCCACCCGGACCGTGTGAACCTTGCCCAGGCTTCCGCTTCGGATCAACTCCGCGGCCTCGGCGCAATGAGAGGCGCTCCGCCCCTGCGTGCCCACCTGGACCACACGCTTGTAGCGCCGCGCCGCAGTGACCATCCACCGGCCCTCCTTTACGAACAGGCTCAAAGGTTTTTCGACGTAAACATCCTTGCCGGCCGCGCACGCCATGATCGTTTGCAGCGCATGCCAGTGATCCGGTGTCGAGATCACCACCGCATCGATGTCCTTGTCTTCCAAAAGCTTGCGGAAATCCCCATAGGCCTTTGGCGAGGAGCCGCACTGAGCCTGGGCGTTCTCCACGCGCGGGCGGTAAACATCGCAAACCGCAGCCAGCGCGGCCTCAGGCAGCTTCTTGAAATCTGCAATGTGACGCAGTCCGATTAATCCGCAGCCGATGAATCCGATCTGAATCCGCTCGTTGGCGCCCAGAACGCGGCCGTAGGAAGCGGCCGTCAGCGCGCCCAAAAAAGTACGCCGGGATGAGCCGGCTGTCTGGTTCATTTTCCTTCCTCCCTGGAACGCCTGTGGGCGCCGTCCAAAACGCGCGCCCCCGGACCCCGGTTCCTCCGCGCC
>JAIMAR010000081.1 GCA_023511855.1 Bryobacteraceae bacterium | reverse complement strand
GGCCTGGGCCCAGTCCGCGATCCAAGGAAAGCAGTTGTCCTGGCGCGCGTACTCCAGTCCCGCCGCGTCCATCTGCCGCGCCGGCCATTCCCGGCCGTTCAGGCAAATCTGAATCGGAAAGGGAAACCAGGTTTGGATGCGGGCGTTCATGAAGCCGAACACCGGGTGCATCCAGTAGTGGTACAGCAACAGGCACTTGCGGTAGCGCGGCTCCAGTTCCAGTTGCTTGTTCTGGCGGTTGCGGTGAATCTCGAAGCTCCAGCACGGCTCCACGCAGCTCAGCACGCACACCAGCCCGTCGCGAATCCCCTCCTGGGCCGCAATGCGGCGGGCCATCTCTTCCTTGCTCAGCTGGCTGGAAGCCGGATACTTCACCGGCCGCCCCAAAGCTTGCGCCTCGGCCAGCGAGGCCTGCTTCAGCCGCCGGCTCACCTGCTCGACGTGCGAGCCGAAATCCTTGAGCAGAACCTGGTTCGCCCAGAGATAGCGCCGCATCCCCTCGGCGTGGGCAATCGAGCGCAGCGTGCCCCGGAAAACCAACCGGTCAAAACCGGAAAGCGTCCCCGTGATCTGGTCCTGGTGTTTCGCGATAAACTGGTGCATGGCGTTTCGGCTTCTCCTTGGGTGAATGGTGTTGGAATAACCAATCCATCCTAACGAAAGCAGAAACGCCTTCACCATTTGGTTGCGGCCCTGCCGCGCTGTGCCCTCTGTGGTTTGCCTTTTGCCGCTGAGACCGGCACCGCCACCCCTGTTTGGTTGCGGCCCCGCCGCGCTGTGTGAGCCAATCTCTTGCTGCGCCCGGCTCGTGGCCCCCCGATGCTGAGGGTGGTCTGACTTTTCAGCTGATCTTCCGCTCGCTTTCCAGCGCTTTCAGTTTGCGGTACAGCGTGCTGGGGTCGATGCCAAGCTCGCGGGCGGCCTGCGTCCGGTTGCCCTTGTGGCGGTCCAGCGCCGCCAAAATCAGTCGCCGCTCCGCTGCCTTTAAATTGAGCCCTTCGCCGGCGCTCGGTTCCGCGGGCGGCCTCAGCTCGGGCGGCAGGTGATGCAATTCGATCCAGTCGCCGCGGCACAGCACAAACGCCTGCTCCAGGATGTTCTCGAGCTCCCGCACGTTGCCGGGGTAGTCGTGCTCCATGAGCCGCGCCAGCGCCGCCTCCGACACCCCCGCGATGTTGCGCCCTTGCAGCCGGTTCAGCCACGCCACAATCCGCTCAACCAGCAGCGGGATGTCTTCCCGGCGCTCCCGCAACGGCGGCAAGCGCAGATGAATCACCCGGATGCGGTAATAGAGGTCTTCGCGAAACTTGCCTTCGCGCACCAAAGCCGCCAAGTCCTTGTTGGTGGCCGCAATGACCCGCACGTCGATCTTCACCGGCTCCACGGCGCCCAGTGGTTCGATCACCCGCTCCTGCAAGACGCGCAGCAGGCGGGTTTGCATCGCCGGCGAGACGTCGCCGATTTCATCCAGCAGAATCGTGCCGCCGTCGGCCAGCGCGAACCGGCCCGGCTTGTCGCGCCTGGCGTCGGTGAAAGCGCCGGCTTTGTATCCGAACAGCTCCGATTCGAGCAGCGTGTCCGGCAGCGCCCCGCAGTTCACCGCCACGAACCGCTTCTTGCCCCGCGGCGAGAGGTTGTGAATCGCCCGCGCAAAGAGCTCCTTGCCGGTGCCGCTCGCCCCCTCGATCAGCACCGTGCTGCTGCTGGCGGCGATCCACGGCAGCGTCTCAAACAGCCGTTGCATCGCTGGGCTGCGCCCCACAATGTCCTCAAAGGTGTAGCGCGAGGCAAGCTCCTTGCGAAGCTCCTCGACCCGGCTCAGATCTTGGAACGTCTCCACGCCCCCGGTCACCGCTCCGCTGGCATCCCGGAGCAGCGCCGTCGAAAGACGGATGGGGATGCGCTCGCCGCCGGCCCTCAGAATGTAGGCCGTGGCGTTCACCACGGGCTTGCCCGTCTCCCAGGTCCGCCTCAAGGCGCAGGAATGCTCGCAAATGCTGGCGCGGAATACCTCCGAACAAAGCCGCCCCAGCGCTTCCTCCCGCTTCACCCCCGTGATCCGCTCGGCCGCCCGATTGAACGAAGAGATGCGCCAGTCAGGGCCGACCGTGAACACCCCTTCGTCGATCGAATCAAGGATTGGATCGGGCGGTAGGTACATATCTGCATATAAGTGTACTTCACATTCTGGCAGCTTGCAAACCCCCTCTGCGGACTCTCTGGCGTTTTGCATGACACCAGGGGCGCCATCCCCGGCTTGCTGCCGGCGCGCCAACCACTTCCAGGACTGGCAGACCGCGTGCACTCAAAGCGGCGTGAGGCTGGCTATCCCGCAACATGAGGGACGGGTCTCACCGGTCTTCGACGTCGCCGGAAGTCTTCTGCTCGTCGACCTCGAGAACGGCCGGGAGGTGCCCTGCCGCGTCTGCAAGCTGAGCCGGACGGGTTTGGCGGCGCGCGCGGCTGAGCTGCGGGAATTGGGCGTGGATGTGCTGCTCTGCGGCGCGATTTCGGCCCCCCTGGAAGCCTTGTTGATGTGCTCGGGCGTCCGGGTGATCAGCTTTCTTTGTGGCCCGGTGGAGGAGGTGGTGAAGGCGTACGTCAATCACGCCGTTCCGCGTCCGGAATTCTGGATGCCCGGCTGCGGCGGGCCTCACAAGCGTTTTCGAGCAGGAAGGAGAAACAGTATGTCAGGAGGATCGGGAATGGGTTTTGGACGCGGCGGTGGCGGCGGCCGGGGCTGTGTGCGCGGCGCTGGAAGAGGTTCCGGCGAAGGCGCCGGAATGGGCGGTCCGGAGGCCGGCGGTCCGGCAGCCGAGTGTGTCTGCCCGAACTGCGGGCAGAAGGCGCCTCACACCCCCGGGCGGCCATGCCGCCAGATGGCGTGCCCCAAATGCGGCGCGCCGATGACCCGAGTTTGAGTGCAATGAAGAAGGAGGCTACAAGCCATGCCATTTGGAGATAGAACAGGACCGATGGGATGGGGTCCGCGTACCGGGCGCGGCGCAGGATTCTGCGCGGCCTTTGCGGCCCCCGGATGGGTGAATCCGGCCGCCGGCTCGGGTTTTTGCGGCGGCGGCAGAGGCGGTCGGGGCTCGAGAAACTGGTTTCACGCGACCGGCCTCACCGGCTGGCAGCGCTCCGGTTTCTGGCCCTGGAGCGGAATCGGCCCGTCCGGTCCGTCGCGACAGCAACAAGCTTCCGCGCTCAAAAATTGGGCGGAACAGTTGGAAGCCACATTGCGAGAGATCCGCAAGCGCATCGAAGAACTGGAAGCCGGAGGCAAAGCCGAATAGACTCTGGTCGCGGCAGCGGACCTTCCGAACGGCGGTCCGCTCGCCTCCTCTGACAGGTCACCTGCCGGGCGCCTGTGGCGATAGATGCTGCCAGGACCGCCTGATCTCGAATTGGCGGCTGCGCCTGGGGATCCACACTCCTACAGCGGGATCAAACACTCCTTTGGTTACTGACTCACCCGGCTCCAAGCCTCTCCCCCAGCGCGGCCAGAGCGGCCGCCGGCTTGCCCGGGACGGGCTGCGCCTTCGCCGAGGCGCTCGCTCCGCCTGCGGCCACGCGTAGGATCAGCTCCTTCTCCACGCCAAGCGGACCTCCACCGCGTACCAACCCAGACCCTCAAAGCCCCACAACGCGGTTTCATGAAGATCCCAGGCCATGGGCTCGTGGACGGCGCCCCAGCGCGAACGGTCAAAATCCTCACGGTGCCATCTGTCCTCTTCGCCGATGCCCCAATATCGAGCTCAAACCGCCAGCCGGCGGAAATGGCCGCCTCGAACCTCCTTCCGTTGGGCCTCAGAACGCAGCGCTTGGTCATGCAGGTTGTACCCTTGATTTTCATACGGGGGATGTTATAGTTGAGATATTCCGTTTTCTAACGGAGGCGTACCCTCATGGCTACAACCCTTCAGGAAATTGCGACATACCTCCAGGAGGAGGATCTCCGCTTCCAAGAAGACGCAAGCAAGAACGCCATTTTTACAGGCTTCCGCACGGAAGCTTATCGGGATCGGGACGGCGATCCTAGGTTGTTCGTAATGATCAGACTCGACGAGGACGGGGAGTTTGTACACTTTATCGCTCCTCGGTGTTACGAGTACAAGGAAGGCCCTCATAAAGGCACGGTGCTCGAGGCCTGCCTGCTTGTCAACTACATGACGAAGATGGTCCAGTTCGAATATGATCCCGCCGATGGTGAAGTGCGTGCGGTCATCGAGTTGCCCCTCGAGGATGCCCATCTGACGAAGAAGCAGTTTCTGAGATGTCTGCGGGGCCTGGCGGGCGTCGTCGATCATTATCACGACGTGATCCAAACGGCCATCGAAAGAGGCAAGGTGATCCGCGAAGATCCTGCCGAGTTGCTGCGGGAATTCATGGAGTTCATGCGCCGCCGCCGTCAGCGGTCTCATGGCGCGGCAAGTCTGGACTTGGACGAATAGAACCCATCGGAAAACGGCCCCCTGAGCTCGCAGCACGCGGCGGGCAGAGGAAAGGATAGGCTATGTCCCGCTACGACAAATACGCCGAATCAGCTCGGGCTGTTTTGCGCTCCATGAGCGAGCTGGTGCGAAAGCAGGGGCGGGCGAGCTGCTCCGCCCAAGACTTCTGCCTGGCCCTCTTGCAGAGCGGCCAGCCGGAGATCCGCCGGCTGTTAGAGAAAGCCCAGGTCGCTGAAGAGCGTTTGAAAGACCTTTGCTTGGCTCAAGAGCAGACGGCAACGGGCACAGCGCCGCAACGCCTGGCTCTTGAGGATGACCTACGGCGAATTCTGGATCAAGCCGAAGCCATGGCCAAAGACAAGCCCGTGGGGCTGCGGGAATTGTTGTGCGCGGCCGAAGCCGAGCTGTCGCAGTTGCTCGCGAATCTTGGCGCAGCGCAGAAGGTCGCCGTTTCTGAGTGGATTGGGCAACTTGAAGCGGAGCAGCCTGCAACCCAAACGGCTGCCAGCCTCGAAGCCCTTCCAAAGCTTTCCCGGGAGTTGACGGCCGAGCAGCGCTCCTTCCCCGTGGTTGGGCGCGAGCGAGAGCTGGCTCAGCTCATCGCCGTCCTCACGAAGTTTTTCAAGCCGAACGCCCTCTTGATTGGCGAACCGGGGGTCGGCAAGACCGCGCTCGTCGAGGGGCTAGCACAGCGCATCCGGCAGGGTGCTGTCCCAGCGCCGTTGCAGGGAGCTCGCATCTTCGAAGTCAAGGTTGGCGATCTGGTGGCGGGGACCGGCGTGGTGGGCACGCTCGAAGAGCGCGTGCGCAAGATGTTGAACGAGCTTGAATCTCTAACCAAGGCTATCCTTTTCTTGGATGAGATCCATCAAATCGTTCGGGCACATACCCCCTCAGGGCTCGCGGATCTGTTCAAACCTGCTCTTGCCCGCGGCAAGTTCCGCTGCATCGGGGCCACAACGATCGGGGAGTATCACCGCTACATTGAGCAAGATGAGGCGCTGGCAAGGCGCTTCGAAACCATCGTCATTCAGGAGCCCACGAACGAAGAAACCCTCGAGATTCTTAAAGGCTTGCAGAAGCCGCTCGAAGCCCATTACAACCTTACGATCAACGCTGAAGCTCTCTCTGCCTGCGTTACGCTCTCCTCTCTGTACATACCGAACCGCCGGTTTCCCGACAAAGCTATCGACGCGCTGGACCGGGCATGCGTCCTTGCCGTACAGGAGGGGCGGAACTCGCTGTCGGCGACCACCGTAGAGGCAGCCGTGGCCGAGCGCGCCGGCCTGGCCCTTCATCTGAACCGGGAGGAGTATAACCGGCGATTGGAACAACTCGGCGTGCTTCTTTCCGGCCGCGTGTTTGGCCAGCAGAAAGCCATCGAATCGGTGGCCAACGTGGTGACCCTTTGCAAGCGGCGCCTGGACCTGCATCCCGAGCGGCCGGATGGGGTCTTCTTGTTCGTGGGGCCCAGGGGCACGGGCAAGAGAACGCTTGGGCGCTCGCTGGCGCAAATCTTAACAGGCCGAGAGGACGCCTGCATCGAGCTCGACATGAGCGAGTACAGGAACGACGCTTCTCTCACCAGCCTCATCGGCTCCCCGCCCGGTTATGTCGGTTATGATGACCAACCCAGGCTCGCCCGGGCCCTGCGGGGGTGCTGGAGCGGGGTCCTCCTGTTGCGGCAGTTTCAGCTTGCCTGCGAGCCTGTCCAGAAGTTTTTCTCGGAGGTCTTTCAGTCGGGCCGTCTCGAATTGGCCAACGGCAAGTCGCTGTTCTTGTCGAATATGACGATCATTGCGACCTTAGACCTCCAATCAGACGCTCTAGCGCGATTGCGGCGCTCCCCTGGATTCCATCTCGAAGACACCGAACCCACGGCGGAGCAGACTCTCACGGAGCTCTCACGCTGGATCCCGAGCGAGGCATTAAGAAGCTTCGATGAGGTCGTGGTTTTTCGTCCGCTGGATTCGGCTGCACGCAAGAAGATCGTAAGCGAAATTCTTCTGCCCAGCATCAATCGCCGGTTGCGCGAACAATACGCGATTGAACTCGCCGCCGATGAAACAGCGCTGGAGTGGCTCGCGGCGCCGGAGCGGAATCCGGAAGGCGGTGCGCACCAGTTGGAGCAGGTGCTGATGGAGCACGTGCTTGCGCGCCTGCCGGTCCCGTCCTTCTCAACACCCGGCTCGCTTGCCGAGCCGCGGCTTTGCAGGGTGCGCTTGTGCAACGGCCAGCCTGCGATAGAACTGCCGGGCGCTTTCTGAGCAACGGCTTCTCGACGGTCACCCGGAAACGCCGCACCTTGGAGACACCTCAGGCCGCAAAGTCCCAACCCATAGACACAACGTGACGGCAGGGAGTCCGCTGGAAAAAGCTAACCCTACGGCGCGATTAGAGCAAAGCCAGGCAAGCGCGTAGCGGCAGGCCCAGCAGCGCCCCGCAGCCCATCTCGAAAACCTTCCGCTATCTTCAGTTTCACAGACAGTACCGTTAAGCGGCCAAGCTGCGGGCACAAAAATGGCCGTGCAGACTCCTCGCCCGCACGGCCCAATCGCTCGAAGAAACTCGACGCTCTGGTCCCGCCCCCAGGGACAGGCCGGGCTACGGCTTGCTCGGGGATACCGGCTTCGGCTCGCCGGCCACCGCCAGCCCAATCGCCGTCCCGGCCGCGGCGCCACCGGCCACGCCGACCACTACCGCCACCTTCTTCCCGGTCCAGCCCTTCTTCTGCGCCGCCGGCATGGCCACGCAACCGCAAGTGGCGCCTTCCTGCACTCGCACCGCGCCGACCGTGGCCTTGGCGTACACCCGGTCCGGCCCCTCGATCGTCACCGTGCCTTCCGATCCCGGCTCCAGCACGACCGGGCGGCCCAGGGCGCAGATCGTGATCCGCGAACCGGCGGCGGCACGGAACTGCACCGCGCCCCGCGCCAGGCAGATCATCGTCGTTCCCTGCTGGATCTCCACCCAGGTTTGAGTCTTGGGCTCCAGCCGGATCAGGCTCTTGTCCGGCAAAGTCAGCGCCGCCGGCTGGTCTCCGGTCACAATCTCATCCCCGCCCAGCACCGGTAGCGATTCCGCCGTTCCCGGCACCGGCGCGCCCCGCAAGGTGACCCCCTGCCCGGAAACCGTACCTATCTGTTCGGCTGCGCTCATTGAAACCGCAGCGATCACCACTAAGACCAGCACATACTTTTTCATCACAGACCTCCTGATATCGTTCGCTTCATTCCACCGACCCGATTCCCGCCACCCAGGCCACCGCCATTGCGTTGGCCGGTATGTACAGGTTGAAATCCACAAGGCTGTGCAGCGCCATCGCCGCTAGCGCACCAACCGCCGCCGGATGCCGCCACGCGCTTCGAAATACCGCCGCCGCAGCCAGCAACCATACTCCGAATCCCACCACGCCCAACTCCGCCAGCCATTGCAGGTAGTCGTTGTGCGCGTAGTCCACCGTATTCAAAGGCGCCACCGTCTTGAAGCGGTAGAAGGCAGCTTCGTAAGTCCCCGCGCCGCTGCCGGTCCAGCGGTAGGTTTTGGTCAGGTCCAGCGTCTGCCGCCAGATCTCGACGCGCATATCCGCCGTGATGTCTTCCGTGGCGGCCAATTCCGCAAACCTTGCGATGAGCTGGTCCGGCGGCAGGTAGACAAACAGCACGGCAACCGCGACCACCACCGCGCCCACCGCCATCAACCACCTTGTCCTGCGCCTCCACTGTGTCCCCTCTGCGCCTTTGCGGTGAAACTTCTTCGCCAGCGCCGCCAACGCGAATACCGCCAGTCCGGTGAGCGCCGCCACAAAGCCCATTCGCGACAGCGAGTGAATCAGCCCCGACAGAATCAGCGCTCCCGCCACGATCGCCGCGCCGCGCCGGATGGTCAAGCTGCGTCCCTTACGCGCGCCCCCGGCCATTGCCAAACCCACGGCCATTAGCAACCCGATCTCCAGGAAGCCGGCGTAGTGATTGCGGTTGATGTAAGTTCCGCGGGCCACGCCATCCGGCCAATTGGAGAAGAATTGCGCTAAGCCCAGCGCCGCTTCTAAGGCCGCAATCGCCACGATCGGCGCAGCCGCGATCCAGGCCCGGGTCTCCAATCGCCAGGCCGCTTCCCGCGTCAGCACGAACACGAGCACGCAGACGGCCATCGTAGCCGCCAACAGCAAGCTTGCCGAGGGCGCGACGCTCAAGGGGGCCCAGCGCTCGCCTGTAATCTGCGCCAGCTCTGCGCGCGCGGGCGAAAGCACTTTGAGCAGGCTCAGCGGCAGCGGCGTGCATTGGAACGCCAGGTAAACCAAACCTCCGCCCAACGCCCAGCGCAGCGCAGCGGGCAACGGCGGCGCGAGCTGATAGCGCCGTTTGCGCCAGTAGTAGGCCGCCGCTGTTGCGCCGAGCGCCAGTGCGATGATCCAGCGATCGAGTTCGAGCACCGCGCCCCAGCGCCACGCGCCATAGGCTAGCGCCACGCTCAGCGCCACCAGTAGCATGTTGAACTCACGGGCCCGATTCCTGTATCTGGTGCCTTTGTGTTCCCTTTGATGGGTGACAATGCGTTCCTCCGGACGGCCGAGGCACTCAACCGCCCAGCAAGTCAGTCAACTTCGCTCGGGCAGTGCATCCGCCGGCTGAAGTCAGGCCCGTTGTATAATGCGGTCAGACCGATGCCCACGGTGCTCGAACTTTACGAAAAACTGAAGCCCAAGCTGGGCGAGGCCGAAGCTCGCTCGCTGTTGGAGTTCATCGAGACCAGCGTCGAACAGCGCGCCGCCACCAAGGCGGACCTCCAACGAACGGAATCGGTGCTGCGCGAGGAGATGCACGCTACGGCAGCTTCGCTGCGCGAGGAGATGCACAAGATCCGCGCCGAGCTGATCAAGTGGTCGTTCGCCTTTTGGATCGGCAATATCGCCGTGCTCAGCGGCATCATGTTCGCGCTGTTCGGCAGAGGCCGTTAACTGGGGCATCCCCTTCGGGCGCTATGCAGGCGTCGAGTCCGCAGCGCCTTCTACTGCCTCGCCATCTCCCTCTCCCTCCATCTCTTCGCCGCGCTCCAGTTCTTCCATGGCCTGCTCGAAATCTTCGCCGGCGTCCTCGCCCAGCTCCTGGCCCATCTTCTTCATAAAGCGGGCCACGCTCTTGGGGTCATTTTCATCCAGCCCGGCCAACTCCGCATCATCGGCCAGCCGCTCCAGCCGGTCCTCCTCGCTGCGCGTCATGGCGAAGCGCGACCAGAGCCGCACCAGATGCGTCCCCCCGCACCGCGGGCAAGCCTCGGCTTCCTGGCCTATACGCTTTACGAACACGCTCACGCGCCGCTTGCAATCCTCACAACGGTACTCGTAAATGGGCATCGTTCGTGTCCGACCTCCAGAGGCTTATCGTCTTATTATTACAACCGCGACGCTCGCGCGATCCAAGGGGGTGAGGGCGGGAGCTAGTCCTCATTAGTACTACGTTTGTCGTTTACGGCTGGTAGAGCCTCAACGGGGACGTCGTTGGGTTCGTTTGGTACGGCGAGGCGGAGCAGAAGGAGGTTCTGAAGAGCGCGGTAGTACATGTTGTGGAGGCGGGTCTGGTAGCGGTGGAGCAGGTGGGCGGCAGGCTTGGAAGCGAGGGCGTCGAAGGCGGCGGCCATGCGATCGAGCTGGTCCCCAGCCTGCTGGGCGGAGATTTCATTGTCCAAGGCCCGGGATTCAATGGCCCAGGCGCGGCGAAGGCGCCAAAACGCGGCGACCATTTCTTGCACCATTCCCAACTCGACGCCGTCGGCGGGGCGCAGGCGGGCGATGTGCTCATCCAAGAGGGCGGCCAGGGCTTCGGGGGACTCTCCCTCCAGGAGGGTGGTCCGGGCCAGCAGGCCGTGGGTGATGGCGTTCCGGGAAGAGCGCTGTTTGCCGGCGGGCGTGACGGGTCCGCGGGAGCGGGCGCCGTTGGCGCGGGCGGCAAGGATTTTTCTGAGTGACGACATATTCACCCCGGTTTCAGGGTAGCATGGGAGGGGGCGAAGAGCTAGCATAAGTGATTGATTTTTAAGAGAAATGGACACCTGAAGCGAGGTGACTGGGGAGGCGGGGCAGGGGCCGGGAAGCGGGGGAAGGCGTAGTAATCTAGAGTCGGGATGTGGGAACTGAAGGAAGAGAACAAAAAGCGAACAAAAACGGGGAGAAAGCTGGAGGCCCATGAGCGGCTGGGATTGGAGTTCGATCCGATGCAAAAGAAGGTGCTGATGAGCCGGGCCAAGCGGGGGTTGCTGAATTGTTGCCGGCAGTGGGGGAAGTCGACGGTGACGGCGGCCAAGGCGGTCCTGCATGCGGAGAGCCGACCGGGGAGCCTGACGCTGGTGGTGAGTCCGAGCGCGCGGCAAAGCGGGGAGTTCCTGAGGAAAACGACGGAGTTTGCGCGGCGGCTGGGGATCCGGCCGAGGGGGGATGGAGATAACGAGATATCGCTGGAGTTGCCGAACCGGGCGAGGATCGTGGGGTTGCCGGGGAGCGAGGCGACGATCCGAGGGTTCTCGGCGGTGTCGTTGCTGCTGGTGGACGAGGCGGCGCGGGTGAGCGATGAATTGTACCTGGCGGTGCGGCCGATGCTGGCGGTGAGCGACGGGGCGCTGTGGTTGATGAGCACGCCCTTCGGGAAGCGGGGGTTTTTCTATGAGGCGTGGGTGCATGGCGGACCGGAGTGGGAGAGGTACCGGGCGCCGGGGACGGAGTGCCCGAGGATCCGAGCGGAGTTCCTGGAAGAGGAGCTGAGGGCTATGGGGGAGAGGTGGTTCCGGCAGGAGTACCTGTGTGAGTTCGAGGACACCGTGAGCGGAGTGTTCGACATGGATGCGGTGGAGCGGGCCGTGACGGAGGAGGTGGAGCCGCTGAGGTTGTGATGGGGAAGATGAACCACGGAGGGCACGGAGAAGGTTAACCACAGAGAACACAGAGAACACGGAAAGGAGAGAGAAAAAACCACAACGGAGAAAGTTAACCACAGAGAACACAGAGGACACGGAAAGGAGAGAGAAAAAACCACAACGGAGAAAGGTAACCACAGAGAACACAGAGGACACAGAGGGCACGGAGAGAAGATAAACCACAGAGGACACGGAGGACACGGAGAAATAACAAGCCAAGAAGGGGACAGAGAAGGAAAACCACGGAGGACACGGAGAAAGGTAACCACAGAGAACACAGAGAACACAGAGGACACAGAGAAGACAAACCACAGAGGACACGGAGGGCACGGAGAGAAGATAAACCGCGGAGGATATGGAGGACAGGGAGGGGGAGGGGAGAAGAGAGGGCGAAGGCGGGGAGGGACAACGAAGGCGGATTCCCCGAAAATGGGTGAGAATTTCCCGGGGTGGAGCGCTCAATACAAATATGACCACGCGACTGACTTCCAAGATCATCGGAGCGGCTGTGGAGGTGCACCGCAGCCTCGGACCCGGGTTGCTGGAGTCCGCATACGAACATTGCCTCGCACATGAGCTGGCACTGCGGGGAATTCCCTTCGAGAGGCAGGTCATGCTGCCGGTGTTGTATAAGGGCGTGAACGTCGACTGCGGGTTCCGGATCGATCTCCTGGTGGATCGGGAGGTGGTGGTCGAGGTCAAAGCCGTCGAGGCGCTACATCCCCTGCACCAGGCGCAGTTGCTGACATACCTCAAGATCGGAGGATGGCGGGTGGGGTTGCTCATCAACTTCAATACAAGGGTGCTCAAAGACGGCATCCGGCGGATGGTGCTGTGAGGGGGAGAGCATAAACACAGAGGACACGGAGAAAGTGAACCACAGAGAACACAGAGGACACAGAGGGTAAGCAGAGAAGATAAACCACGGAGGAGAGAGAAGAAACCACAGAGAGCACAGAGGACATAGAGGGTACGGAGAGACGATAAACTACCGAGGGGAGAGAGAAGAAAAAACCACGGAGGACACGCACACAGTTAACCACAGAGAACACAGAGGACACAGAGCACACGGAGAGAAGATAAACCACGGAGGGGAGAGAGAAGAAACCACAGAGAGTACAGAGGACACAGAGGGTAGATAGGAACGGAGGAATGGAGGATACGGAGGAATTAGGGGACTGAGTGTGAGAGGAAGACGAGCGGCGTGACGGGAATGGGATCGTATTTCATCGGAGTGGACTTGGGGCAAAGCCGGGATTTCACGGCGATCGCGGTGCTGGAGCGGCGGTTGGTGACAGGGGAATGGGACCCGGTGGCCTACGCGTGGAAACAAGAGACCAGGCTGGAGTTGAGATACCTGGAAAGATTGACGCTGGGGATGACGTATCCGGAGATCGTGGAGCGGGTGGTGCAGGTGACGAGGTCGCCGACCCTGGGGGACCGGAAACGGCTGGTGGTGGATGGCACCGGGGTCGGCAGGCCGGTGGTGGATCTGCTGCGCCGGGCGCGGCCGGGGTGCGTGATTATGCCAGCGCTCATTACAGGGGGAGAGACGGAGAGCTTGAGCGAGGGGTACTACCGGATTCCGAAACGGGACTTGATCACCGGCTTGCAGGTGCTGCTGCAAACGGGAAAGCTGCGGATCGCGGCGAAGCTGGAACATGCGCGGACGCTGGTGGGGGAGATGCGAGAAATGCGGGTGAAAGTCACCCCGTCGGGCCGAGAACAATACGGGGCGTGGAGGGAGGGGACACACGACGACCTGGTGCTGGCTACAGCGCTGGCGTGCTGGGCGGTGCGGAAAGTTCACCCGGATGGGTGCAGGGGCGAGTGGCGGTGGTGGCGGTTTGAGCATGAACGGGAGGCGCGAAGGGCGCTGCGGAAAGCGCTGCTGTGAGGGGGCTGGAGACTAACCACAGAGGACACGGAGAAGGCTAACCACAGAGAACACAGAGGTCACAGAGGGGAGAGAGAAAAAACCACAGAGAACACGGAGAAAGGTAACCACAGAGGACACGGAGGGGAGAGAGAAGAAACCACAACGGAGAAGAGTAACCACAGAGAACACAGAGAACACAGAGGGGAGAGAGAAAAAACCACAACGGAGAAAGTTAACCACAGAGAACACGGAGGGCACGGAGAAGGTTAACCACAGAGAACACAGAGGGTACGGAGAAAGGGAACTATAGAGGACGGGGAGACGGTTGGGAGAAGGTAAGCGCATCAGGCGCGTGCGCGGTTGGGGGGAGGAGAGGCAGTGGGTATAGGGCCCCCAGGCCGGCACAGGGATGCCGGCCGCAGACAAGAATGTCTGCCCCACAAAGAGGCCTGTCCCACAGAAATAGCCTGCCTCGCAAAAAGAGCTTGTTTCACAATCCCAGCCCAACGTGTCGATTTAGGCGTTTCCGTCACCTGCCGCCTCAGTCGCGTGCGCGGCGCACCAGCGGCTCGGCCGCGGGCGTATCCAGAGCCAGTCCCTTATGCAGCGCCTCGGCAAACGGCACCAGCACCGTAGGGACAACTTCCGCTCCGAAACAGCGCTCCAGGCGCAGACCGTCCCCCGCGCCCAGCGGAATCTCAATGCTCCAGCACGGGTTCCCGTTGACCTCCGCTAGCTCCTCGCTGAACCGCCGCCCCGCGCAGCGCAACTCCGCCCGGCTGAAACCAAAGGTCGCGCACGCATCCCGCACCGCTCGCCAGCGCTCCTCCTCGGTCTGTGCTTTCCCCAGCGCCTCTTCAAACGCCTGCAACGTGAGCTGATTCACCAGATGACGCCAGAAAGCCCCGCCGATCAACATCCGCCCGGCTGTCCCGAACTCCATGTAGCCCAAATGCTGCACCCCGATCCACGCCGCGCCGCAGAACAGAACGATAATCAGCCCCTTGGACTGCCCGTGCGCCAGGCTGCTCAACAGCGACAAGCCTGCGGCCAGCCCACAAGTCGCGTATAACAGCAACACCGCGCGACGCGGCGTCAGTCCCCGCGCCAGCAGCCGGTGATGAATGTGGGCCGCATCGGCCTTGAACAGCGGCTGGCCGCGCAGAAAACGACGCGCAATGGCGATCGCCGTATCGAGCAGCGGCACGGCCAGGGCCATCAGCGGCGCCGTCATGCCCAGCACCGTGGCCGACTTCTGGCTCCAGAGCACTCCGTAGCAGCCGAGCAGAAAGCCCAGCGTCAGGCTGCCCGAGTCACCCAGAAAAATCGAGGCCGGGTTGAAGTTGTAACGCAAAAAACCCAGCAGCGCCCCGCCGAGCGGCACCGTCGCCAGCGCCAGCGCGACATTGTCTTGAAGCAGCGCTCCGAGCAGAATGGTGACGGTGGCAAACAGCGCCGCGCCCGCGCCCAGCCCGTCCACTCCGTCAATCAAGTTGAAGGCGTTGGAGCAGCCGGCCAGCCAGACGAGCGTTACCGGAAGGCTTAACCAAGCCGGCACAGCAAAGCCGGCTACGGCGGTGATTTGCACGCCAGCCCAGTAGGCGAGGTAGCCGGCGGTGAACTGGGCAGCCAGCTTGTGCCAGGGTTTCACGCCGCGCACGTCGTCGGCCAGGCCCACGGCGAACACCAGAGCCGCCGCCGGCAGGATGCGCCCGGCCACCGGCAGAGCCGACTGGACGAGGTTGCCGCCCGCAAGCGGGGAGAGCATCAGGAGCCCCAGCGCGCCCAGGTAGGCTGCCAGGATTGGCACGCCGCCCACGCGCGGCACGGGCACGCTGTGCAACCGACGCTCGCCGTACGGCCGGTCGACCCATCCCCAGCGCC
>JAIMAR010000080.1 GCA_023511855.1 Bryobacteraceae bacterium | reverse complement strand
CCAGCACCACCGAGCCCGCCGTCGGCGCCTCCACGTGCGCGTCCGGCAGCCAGGTGTGGAAGGGGAACATCGGAACCTTAATGGCGAAGCCCAGGAAGAAAGCCCAGAAGACCCACTGCTGAAGCTCGACCGGAAGCTGGAGCTTCATCAGCTCGGAGATCTCGAAGGTGTAGAAACCGAACTGCCGGAAGTGCTGGAAGTAAAGGGTCAGGATGCCGAGCAGCATCAAGACGCTGCCGGCCAGCGTGTAGAGGAAGAACTTAATCGCGGCGTACAGCTTGCGCGGCCCGCCCCAGACGCCGATGATGAAGTACATCGGCACCAGCACGACCTCCCAGAACACATAGAACAGGAAGAAGTCCAGCGCCAGAAAGACCCCGATCATGCCGGTCTGCTGGAGTAGAAACATCGCGTAATACTGCTTGAGCCGCTCCTCGACGGCGCTCCAACTGGAAAGGATCGCGATGAAGCCGATTAGCGTAGTGAGCACAACCAGCAGTAGGCTGATGCCGTCGATGCCGAGCAGGTAGTGCACGCCCAGGCTGGGGATCCAGAGAGCCTTCTCGACCATCTGGAAGCCCTCGACGTTGCGGTCGAAGCGGAAGACCAGCGGAAGCGAGACCAGGAACCCGGCCAGAGCGGCGATATTAGCCCAGACCTTGATGAGGGTCTTGTTGGAGGAGGGCAGCAACAGCAGCACCAGCATGCCCGCCAGCGGCGTGAACAAGACGATGCTCAACCAGTGTTCATTCATAGGTCAGCGTGACAGATAGTAACCGAGCCAGGCCAGCAGGCCGAGCACAAAGACCAGGGCGTAGGATTGCACCAGGCCCGTCTGAAGCACCCGCGCCGGGAAAGAAGCCATCTTGACGGAGAACGACAGCAGCCGCACCGAGCCGTCCACGATCCAGGTGTCCCACCAGATCGAGAGCTGCGACCCGAAACGGGTCATCCAGCCTGCGCCGTTGACTCCGCCGTCGACGATGCGGCTGTCGAAGGCCGCCAGCGCGCTGCCCCCGCCTTTGGCCAAGCCGTTGACGAACAACGCCTGATAGACGTCATCCACGTACCACTTGCGGGTCAGCGCCGTGTAAAGGCCGTCCGAAGCACGGGCCATACGCTCGGGCAGCTCCGGCTGTTGCAAGTAGAAGCGCCGCGCCAGCCAGATGCCGCCCAAAGCGACGCCGACCGAGAGCAGCATCAGCACCCACTCCACCGCATGGGCCGCGTGTCCCGCCACGTCATGAGCCGCCACCGAAGGCACGGCGGGTTCCAGCCAGTGCTCGAATAAGCGGAAAGACTCAGGGAACACGCTCCACAGCTTGGGCACGCCGATCCAGCCCGCCAGTGCGCTGCCCGCCGCGAGCACCGTGAGCGGCAGAGTCATGCTCCGCGGCGATTCGTGAATGTGATGGGCTGCCTCAGGCGCAACCCGAGACTCGCCGTAAAAAGTCATGTACATCAGCCGCCACATGTAAAAGGCGGTCATGGCGGCGGTCACCAAGCCCACGGCCCAAAGCGCCGGCGAACCCCACGGCGAACTGTAGACCTGCCAGAGAATCTCATCCTTGGAGAAGAAACCCGCCAGCCCCGGAATGCCGGAGATGGCCAGCGCGCCGATGAGCATGGTCCTGTAAGTGACCGGGATCTTGTCCTTGAGCCCGCCCATGCGCCGCATGTCCTGCTCGCCGGAAAGGGCGTGAATCACCGAACCCGAAGCCAGGAACAGCAGAGCCTTGAAGAAGGCGTGGGTGTAGAGATGAAAGATCGCCACCCAGTAGGCTCCCACACCGCAGGCCATGAACATGTAGCCGAGCTGACTGACGGTGCTATAGGCCAGCACGCGCTTGATGTCGTTCTGCACCAGAGCAATCGAGGCAGCCAGAATCGCCGTGAAGGCCCCGACGACGGCCACGATCAGCGAGGTCTCCGGGGTCAGACGGAACAGGGCCTGCGAGCGGGCCACCATGTAGACGCCGGCGGTCACCATGGTGGCGGCGTGAATCAGCGCCGAGACGGGCGTGGGGCCTTCCATCGCGTCCGGCAGCCAGACGTAGAGCGGGAACTGGGCCGATTTGCCGGTGGCCCCGATGAAAAGCAGCAGCGCCATCAGGCTGAGCACGCCGAAGCCCACTTCGGGCCGCATGCCGGCCAGCGATTGGTTGACGTCCAGGAAACGCACCGAGCCGAACAGGCTGAACATCAGCAGCATGCCCAGGATGAAGCCCGCGTCGCCGATGCGGTTGACGATGAAGGCCTTGTTGGCGGCGTCTCCGGCGGACTTCTTGTGGAAGTAGAAGCCGATCAGCAGGTAGCTGCACAAGCCCACGCCTTCCCAGCCGACGAACAACAACAGGTAGTTGTTCGCCAGCACCAGCATGAGCATGAAGAACACGAACAGATTCAAATAGCCGAAAAAGCGGTAGTAGCCGCCCTCGTGGCCCATGTAGCCGATCGAGTAGACGTGGATGAGAAATCCCACGCCCGTCACCACCAGGATCATCACCGAGCTGAGCGGATCCAGAAGGAAGCCCCAGTCGGCGGAGAAGCGGCCGAGCGTCCCGCCGGCCATCTGGAAGGGCAGGCCCGCCACCCAGGTGTGCTGGATGACCTGATGGACCTTTTCCGGCAGCGCCGCCAGTTGCATCACCGCGGCTGCGGACCACAGGAACGAGAGCAGCACCATGCCGGGGCAGAAGATGCTGATGAAAAGCTTGCCGGCCGGCTTGCCGTGGGCGTGCCCGTGCCCGTCGGAGCGGGTTTGCGGATCGAGTTTCTTTCCCGCAAAGAGCATGACCGCCGCGCCGAATAGCGGGAACAGCGGAATCAGCCAGATGGTGTCGAGGAAGTTCATCGCGGCTCTCTCACCACTTCAGCAGGTTGATCTCGTCGGCCAGCACGGTCTGCTTGTTGCGGAACAAAGCGATCAGGATGCCCAACCCCACGGCGGCTTCGGCCACGGCCACCGTGATGACGAAGATGGCGAAGATCTGCCCGCTCACCTGCCGGAAGTAGTGAGAGAAGGCGATCAGGTTGATGTTGACGGCGTTCAAAATCAGCTCGATCGACATCAGAATAATGACGATGTTGCGGCGCGCCAGCACCCCGATCACTCCAATGGCCAGCAGCGCCGCGCTCAGCACCAGATAGTGGACCGTGGTGATTGGATGAAACATCAGACCTCTTTCTTGCCCATCAAAACCGAGCCGACAATGGCGACCAGCAGCAAAACCGACGCCAGCTCGAAGGGCAGCAGGTATTGCGAGAAAAGGACATCCGCAAGCTGCTCGGTATTGCCGAGCGTGGAAGTTTGGGGGGCGGGCTCGGCGAGCCGGAAGGCCCCGGCGCCTTTGCGGATGAAGTAAAAAAGCTCGAGGCCGATTACCAGCACGCAAGCCAGCGCCAGCCACCACTGTTTGTTGAACTGCGGCTGGCGCGCGGCTTCGTCGAGGTTGACCAGCATGATGACGAACAGGTACAGCAGCATGACGCCGCCCACATAAAGAATGATCTGGACGGCGAACAGAAACTCGGCGTGCTGGAGCAGGAAAAGCCCGGCCACGCCGGCCAGCGAAACGATGAGGGCGATGGCGCTGTGCACAGCATTGCGGCGCGTGATGGTCAGCACGCCGCCGCCCAGGGTCATCAGGGCAAACGCGTAAAAGAAGATCGTTTCGGTCATCTCAATTCACCCGCCGGCCAGAAGGCCGAAGGGCCGGGAGCCGGCGCCGGCTCAATACTTGTACCTCGAGGGGCGCGGTCCCTCTTCCAGCATCTGGCGGTCCCAAATCGCGCCCTCGCGCGAATAGCTTGCCAACTCGAAATCCTGTGTCAACTCCAGCGCGTCCACCGGGCAGGCGTCTTCGCACAGCCCGCAGAACATGCAGCGCGACGTGTCGTAGGTGAAAGTCGTGAGCTCTTTGCGGCGGGTCTGCTCGTTGCGCTCGCTGCCCACCACGATGAGGTTCTCCGGGCAAGCCAGCGCGCACAGGTTGCACGCGATGCAGAGGGTCTCGCCGGTCTCCGGATGGTTGTTGAGGCGCGGCGCGCCGCGGTAGCGCTCGGCGATTTTCGGCCGCTCGGCCGGGTATTGCTCCGTGGTGATGTACTTGGGGTGCTGGTAGCGGAAGGTGACCGCGAGGCCCTCGATCAGGTCGATCAGGAAGATGCGGCGCAGAAGTTTACGCATGTTGCCCTCCTACCGGTCTACCTCGCCCAGCACAATATCAATCGTACCAATGATGGCCACCACATCGGCCACCAGCGCGCCGCGCGCCATCTTGTCCAGCGCTTGGAGGTTCACGAACGAGGGCGGCCGGATGCGCACGCGGTAGGGCTGTGTCGAGCCGTCGCTCACGATGAAATAACCGAGCTCGCCTTTCGGCGCTTCAATCGACACGTAAACCTCGCCCACCGGCGGCTTGATGACTTTGGGAACCTTGGCCATGATGGGGCCGTCCGGGATCCGGTCCAGCGCCTGGCGGATGATGCGCACGCTCTGGCGCATCTCCTCCATGCGCACCAGGTACCGGTCGTAGGTGTCGCCGTTGACTCCGGTGGGGATTTCAAAATCGTACTGTTCGTAGCCGCTGTAGGGCTGGGCCTTGCGCAGGTCCCATTTGACGCCTGCGGCGCGCAGCATGGGTCCGGTGACGCCGTAGGCTTTGCAATCCTCGGCGTTGAGCACCCCGACGTTGGTCATGCGGGCTACCAGGATGCGGTTGCCGGTCAGCAGTTGCTCATATTCATCGACGCGCGGCAGAAACCAGTCGCAGAACTCGCGGCAGTCTTGCTCGAAGCCGTCGTAGAGCTCATACTGGAGGCCGCCGATGCGGAAGGCGTGCGTGGTCAGCCGCGCCCCGCAGTACTTCTCGTAAATGTTCATGATCATCTCCCGCTCCCGGAAGGTATAGAAGAGCGGGGTGATGGCGCCGATATCCAGGCAGTGGGTGCCCAGCCACACCAAGTGACTGGCGATCCGGTTCAGCTCGGTCAGGATCACCCGCACCACCTGGGCGCGCGGCGGCGCCTCGACATTGAGCAGCTTTTCCACCGCCAGGCAGTAGCCGAGTCCGTTGGAGACCGCCGCGACGTAGTCCGTGCGGTCCACGTAGGGCGCGAACATCTGGTAGGTGCGGTTCTCGCCGATCTTCTCCACGCCGCGGTGCAGGTAGCCGATGACGCACTCGGTGCCGAGGATCTTCTCGCCGTCCAGCTTCAGGATCACCCGCAGCACGCCGTGCGTGGACGGATGCTGAGGCCCCATGTTGAGGACCAGTTCAGTGGAATCGAGAAAGGTGGAGTCGGCCATGGCTATTGTGCGCTTTCGATGCCGAGATTCTCGCGGACCCAAGCCTGGTCCTGCTGGAGGATGGAGTAGTCTTTGCGCAGCGGGTGCCCCTGCCACTCCTCAGGCATCAGGATCCGGCGCAGGTCGGGGTGGCCCTCGAACTCGATGCCGAACATATCGAAGACCTCGCGCTCCAGCCAGTTGGCCGTGGGATGAACCAGGGTGGCGGAGGCCGGCCGGTAGCCATCCGGGACGCTGGTCTTGATCCGAATCCGCTCGTTGCGGCTGAAACTATATAGGATGTAGATCAGCTCAAAGCGCTCGGGCCGCTCCGGGTAGTCCACGGCGGTGATGTCCACCAGATAGTCGAACCCGGCTTCGGTCTTCAGCCACTCGGTGATCGGGACCACCGCCTCGGGGCGGGCGATCAAGAAGTTCTGGCCCAAATAGCTGCAAAATTCGACAATCTTGTCGCCGAATTGAGCAGAAAGCGATTGCGTCAACTCGCTTTCCCACTTCGTAGTTGCCATTTTGGGTGGCGCCTTGGGAGCGGGAGGCGCGGCTTGCGGCGGCCGCGGTTTTTCTGGTGATTTCCCCTCGTCAGCCATGATTGGAAAGCGGCGAGAATTCCAGATTACAGACAGGCAGCCGGGGTGTCAAATGGGGGGCGGCTGGCGTCTTCTTATGCACGGCGGAGGCGGGCGCCCTCCCTCTGCCTTCGCTCCACTGCGCCCCTGGCCGCGCTAGCATTTTCTCATCGAAGGATGAGCCTGAAGAATGAGAGGTGAGTGTCCGATGGGCTCCTTTCTGTTTTGGGTGAGATAAGTACATGTCTCGTCGTCGAAGCTGTGGAAATGTGGGAATCGCGCAGCGATTTCCACATTTCCACAGCCCTCTTCTGAGGCATCGCTCGGCTTATGGGATCTTTCGCCCGATGCGCTGGAACAGTTCGCGCTTGGCTTGTTGCATGTCCAAGGCCGCTTCGGTGTCGCATTGCTCCGCCGCGCGGGCCTTCAGCGCCGCCTCGGTGTGGCCCGGGCGAAGGACCTCTTTGAGATTCGGGACCTCTTCCAGCAGTTCCCAGGGCGTGGCCCAGCGGCGGTAGACGCGTTGGATCCGGCCGTTGCCCAACAGACGCTGTTCGGGCACGGCGCAAGGACGGTGGAAGTTGACGTACGGGTTTAAGTGCTCGCGGTAGAACTCGCTGATCGCCTCGGCGTGTTGGGCGTCGATGTAGCCGTAGCCCAGATGCTTGCGGATCACGGCGCCGTTTTTGGCCTCCACCAGGCCGTTGTCGTTGCAATGGCGGGAGCGCGACTTGGTCTGCTCGATCAGCAGTTTGCCCAGCAGGCGCGAAACATCGTAGTTGACGTACTCGCTGCCGTTGTCGGAATGAAAGCCGCGGATCGGGAAGGGGAACTGCGCGATCATCGCCTCCAGCACCGGAATCAGCCACAGCTCGGAGATTTTCGGCGTAGCGGTCATCACCTGCCACTGCGTCACTTCATCCACGGCGTTGATGTGATAGACGCCCTTGCCGCCGTCGAAGTCGCCCTGGTGGACTGTGTCGATGCGCAGGAATCCGGGCCGGCCCTTGGGCTCCGGCCGGCGCCGTTCGCCAATGGCGATCACCGTGGGCCGCGTCGGCTCGTACGTGGCGTTGCGCTGGCGGTAAGCCGAGGTGGCGCGCAACCGGTAGATCTGCGCCGAGCTGATCCGGGCCAGCCGCTGATAGGCCGCGATGCCGTGCACTTCGTATTCCCGGGCCAGGATGCGCCGCGTCACCTGCGCCCGGCTCAAGCCCGTCATCTTTTCCAAGTAGCGCCGCAGTAAACCCTTGCCGGCTTTGCCCTGGCGGGCGTACTCATAATGCACCAGCGTCCGCTCCACCCACTGGTAGACCTCGGCCCGGCCCTGCGCAGCGAACTCGACCGGCTCCGCCCCGCATAAAAACGCCCGGATCTGCTCCAGGCTCAACCATTTCGAATCGCCCATTTTGATGATCAATCCCCATCATCTCCAATCCCACCCCCCTTCAGGCTCATTTTGTGTGAGAAAAGACTTTAGAGGCTGGATCTGTTATCCTATTTCGTAATTGGAGGAACCGGTGCTACGCTCTGCCCATTCCGGATCCACGCTCGCGGTCTTGTTGGCCTGCACACTCTTGCTGGCGCAGGGCGCCTCTTCCGTCGCGGCCCTTTGCGTTTCGGGCGCTGGCCATGTCCAAATCGAACTTCAAGGCGCCGCCTGCTGCGCACCCGCTGACTCTAGCGAGCTTGGCGCACATGTCGAGGCTGACCCTTGCGCAGGCTGCACGGATCTTCCGCTCGAACTTGAGGCCGCCTCCGGAGGATCATCCCGCAAGGCGGTTGTGCCGCCGCCCGCTTTCGCCGGCTTGCTCCCGGAGCACCACGCCGGGACTGATGGACCCTCACCCTTGGAACTCGCCACAGATGTAACCGCGCCTTTATTGGCGGTCCCCTACGCCTCTTTCCCGTTGCGCTGCTGAGCTTCCCCTGTTCGAATTCGCCCGCGGGCGCTGCTGAACCCAGCGCTGGAAGATCAGTCCACAGCTTGGAGGAAATATGCGTCTACGTCTGCTCGTGTCCACAGCCGCATGCTGTGCGGCGTTCTGGGCGTCCGCCGCCTTCGCGCAGAGCGCCGCCGCCACGGCCGTGACCACTCTACAACAGCTTGAGGAGCTGGCCTTGCGCCGCAATCCGGACCTATTGGCCGCCCGGCAGCGCCTGGCCGAGGCCCAGGGTCTGCTCCGCCAGGCCGGACTGCGGCCCAACCCATCGTTGGAGATTTCTTTCGCCAATGGCGACGCCGTGGCCAGCCGAGGCGAACGCCAGCTCGAGATGGGCTACTCGCACCCGCTCGAGCTGGCCGGAAAGCGCGGCCGCCGCATCGAATCCGCCCGGATCCAGGCCGAACTGGTTCAAATGGAGATCGCGGACCGGGAGCGGCTCCTGCGAGGTCAACTGCGAGCCCTTTACATCGAGAGCCTCGCCGCAGCCCATAGCCTGCGCAATGCCGATGAACTGCTGGCGCTGGCTCAACAGAGCTACGAGCTGACTCAGGCCCGCGTTCGCGAAGGGGAAAGCCCAGCCCTGGACCAGTCACTCCTTCAGGTCGAGCGGAACCGCATCGCTTCCGACCGGATCTTGCTTCAGGGCCAGTTTGAGCGCGCGGTCGTCTCCCTTCGCTCGCTGGCTTGCTTGGAAGACAATGAGGCTCTCGAATTGCCTTCAACTTTGTTTCCGCGCGCGATCGCCGGTGGGGCAGAGAAGCATCTGGAGCAGGCCTTTGAACGGCGGCCGGATTTACGCGCCGCCCGTCTCCAGGAGCGCTTGGCCGAGGCGGAGCTGGAACTCGCCCGTTCCCAAGCCACCCCGGACCTGATCCTCACCGGACGCTACGCCTACCAGCAGACGCGCCTGGAGGGCTACGCGTGGACCACCCTGAACGGCCCGCTGGCGCCGATTCGCGATCGGGACAACCTCCTCGCCGCCGGGGTCTCCATCTCTCTGCCGGTCCGCAACCGCAATCAGGGCAACATCGAGGCCGCCCTAGCCCGCCAGCGCGCCGCGCGGCTTCGCCGCGAAGCGCTGGAGCGCACAGTTCGCCTGGAGGTCCTGGCGGCCACGAGCCGCTATCAGGCGGCGCAGCAGGCGCTGGAGCTTTTCGAGAAGGGAGTCTTGGACCAGGCCAGTGAGAACCTGAAGATCATCCGCGCCGCCTACGAACAGGGCGAGCTGCGGCTCTTGGACGTCGTTCAAGAGCAACGCAAACTGATCGAGATCCAGGCCGCGCACACAGCCTTGCTGCGGGATGCTGTGCTGGCGGCGGCCGTGCTCGAAATCGCCGTAGGCGGACCCGTCCAGTGAGGGCGCAACGTGAAAACGAAATCCATCGCCTTTGTTCTGATCCTGACCGCGGCCGCGTTCTATGCAGGGCGCAGGAGCGCGCCCCCGGCTGCCGGCCTCTCCTCGCCCTCGGAGGAAAGCCACGCGGCGCGTGAGGAGCTGACTCTCCCGCCCGAAATTCAGCGCAAGGCCGGCATGCAGTTTGCCGCCGCGGAGATCAAGGCCCTGCCTCAGGTCTTGACCGCCACCGGCAGCGTGCAAGCCAACGCCTCCCGGCTGGCCCAGATCCGCGCTCTGGCCCGGGGCCGGATCGACGCTGTCCACGTCCGCCTGGGAGACCGCGTCGAGGCTGGGCAGCCGCTCGTCACCTATGACAACTTCGAGCTCGGCGACTCCATCAGCGCGTACCTGTCCGCCCTGGTCGAGCTCCGCAAAGCGGAAGCCGGGGCCCAAGTCTCGCGCCGCGCGATGGATCGCGCCCGGAATCTGGCCGGACTCGGCGCCGTCGCCGCCGCCGAACTGCTCCGCCGCGAAGCCGAATACAAAGATGCCCTCGCCGCGGTCGAAAGCCGCAAAGCGGAACTCGCCAGAATCGAAGAGAAGCTTCACCGCTTCGGAATGACGGACGATGAAATCGCCCGGCTCGATCCTGGCGCCGGTTTGAATTATCACCGCGAGCGCTCGCACAGCACCCTGCGCGCTCCCTTCGCGGGCGTCGTCATCCAGCTCGGCGCCGTGCCCGGAGAGACCGCCGGAATCGAATCTGCGCTCGCCACCGTGGCCGACCTCTCCACCGTCTGGGTCCAGGCCGACATCTACGAAAGAGATATTCATCTGGTCCAAGCCGGACGCCCGGCCGAGGTCGAGGTGGCTTCCTATCCTGGCCGTGGTTTCCCCGGCAAGGTCACCCATATCGGCGACTCTCTCGATCCCGCCACTCGCACGGCGAAAGTGAGAGTCGAAGTCTCCAATCCGGACGGCATGCTTAAGCTCGAAATGTTCGCCGTCATCCGCATTCCCATCCCCGCCTCGCGCCCCGCGCTCGCCATCCCCGCCGCCGCCATCCAGTACGTCGATGGAACGCCTGCGGTTTTCGTGCAGACCTCCCCGGACCGTTTTGAAATGCGCAGCGTGGAGCTGGGCTTGCGCGCCCGTGAGTGGGTGGAAGTCCTCCGGGGGGTGGAGCAAGGCGACAGGGTCGTCACCGAAGGCTCGTTCCTTCTCAAATCCGAGTGGTTGAAACATCGCCTCGGCCACCATGAGGAGTAATTGCACGTGATCGACCGCATCCTCACCTTTAGCATTCAATGGCGAGTCCTGATCGTCCTGCTGGCCGCCGCCATCGCCGGCTACGGCCTGTATTCCGCCGCCTCGCTTCCCATCGACGCCGTGCCCGACATCACCACCAATCAGGTTCAGATCAACGCTTACGCACCGGCCTTCACGCCCCTCGAGATGGAGAGCTACGTCACGTTGCCCATGGAACTCGCCATGGCTGGCCTGCCCGGCATGAAGGATCTCCGCTCCCTGTCCAAGTTCGGCCTCTCCCAGGTGACGGTCACATTCGAGGACAGCGTGGATATCTATTTTGCCCGGCAACTGGTCCTGGAGCGGCTTATCTCCGCTCAGCCGGAGCTTCCTGCCGGCGTCACCCCCCAGATGGCCCCCATCAGCACCGGACTCGGCGAAGTGTATCAATTCACCGTCGAACCTGCCCCCGGCGCCGCCCGCGCGCCTTCGCTTATGGAAAGGCGCACCGTCCTGGACTGGTTCATCAAGCCTCAACTCCGCACGGTCCCAGGGGTCATCGAAGTCAACTCCTTCGGCGGCGAAGAGAAGCAGTACCAAGTGCTCGTGGATCCCAATCGGCTGGTCCGCTACGGCGTCAGCCTGACCCAAGTCATCGAAGCCTTGGCCAACAACAACTCCAACGCCGGAGGCGCGTATCTCGAGCGCGCCGGCGAGCAGCAACTCCTGCGCGGTGTGGGGCTCATTGAGAGCGAACGGGACATCGAGAACATCGTCGTCACCGCGCGCCAGGGTACGCCCATCTTCATCCGCAACATCGGCGAGGTCAGCTTGGGCGCTCAGGTGCGGCAGGGCGCCGCCACCCGCGACGGCCAGGGCGAAACCGTCATGGGAATCGCCATGATGCTCAAGGGCGAAAACAGCCGAGCGGTCGCCATGGCCGTCGACCGCAAGCTGAAGGAAACCACGCCCGCCCTGCCCGCGGACATCGTGGTGAAGCCCTACTATAACCGCCGCGATCTGGCCGACCGCACCGTCCGCACGGCTGTGACCAACCTCGCCGAAGGCGGCCTGATCGTCATGGCCGTCTTGTTCCTGTTTCTCCTTCAGGTGCGCGCCGGTCTGATCGTCTCCTCAGCGATCCCCCTGTCGATGCTGATCGCCATCATCGGCATGAAACATTTTGGCGTCTCCCCCAACTTGATGAGCCTCGGGGCGATCGACTTCGGCCTGATCGTAGACGCCGCCATTATCATCATCGAAAACTGCGTGCGGCAGCTCGCCCTGCGCCGGCGCGAACTCGGCCGCCCCCTCTCTCCGCAAGAGAGGATCGAAACCATCCGCTCGGCCGCTCTGGAAGTCCGCCGCGCCAGCCAGTTCGGCGAGATCCTGATCATCGCCGCCTACCTGCCCATCCTGGCGCTGGCGGGCATCGAGGGCAAGATGTTCCGCCCCATGGCGCTCACCGTGGTCTTCGCCCTCTCCGGCGCGCTCATCCTCAGCCTGACGGTGATCCCTGCGCTGGCCGCGCTCTTTCTGCGCGAACCGCGCCAGACGGGCCGTTCCGGCGGCCAGGAAGAGCACTACCGCGCGGTCCGCGGCCTGATGGGGCTGTATCGGCAAGCGCTGTGCTTGGCCATGCGCCGGCCAGCTCCTGTGATCGCCGCCGTGCTAATCGCTGCTTCCGGCGGCTTACTCCTGTGGCTCCAGTTGGGCAGCGAGTTCATCCCCGATCTGAAGGAGGGCGCCATTGTCATTAATACGGCCCGCTTGCCCGGCGTGTCTCTCGATCAGTCGGTGAAGATGGTCACCCTCATGGAACAGATCATCCGCGAGATCCCCGAGGTGGAGACCGTCGTCAGCCGCATCGGCCGCCCTGAAATCGCCACCGACCCGATGGGACCGGAGCACGCCGATACGTACGTCTTCCTGAAGCCGGAGAAACAATGGGCCTCCGTCCGCACCCAGGAGGAGATCGTCGAGCGCCTCGCGCGCCAGCTTCAATCCGTTCCTGGCATGAGCTTCACCTTCTCCCAGCCGGTTAAGTTCCGGATGATGGAGTTGATCGAAGGCGTCGGCGCGCGTTCCGACGTGGTTCTGAAACTGTTTGGCGACGACCTCGGTCTGATGCGCCGCAAGGCCGAGCAGATCGCCAGTCTGGTAAGCTCGGTCCGGGGCGCCGCCGATGTCCGAGTGCAACAAGCCTCCGGTTTGCCCATGCTCCAGATTCGGACCGACCGCGCCAGGATCGCCCGCTATGGCATTAACGTCTCCGACATTCAGCAACTGATCCAGACGGCGATTGCCGGCACACAGGCCACCACGGTTCACGAGGGCTTCATGCGTTTCGCCCTGGTGGTCCGCCTGCCGGAGTGGGCCCGCCGGGACGCCGATGCCATAGGCAACCTCCTGGTCAGCGCGCCTGGCGGGCAGAGGGTCCCTTTGAGCGAGCTCGCCAGCATCACCAACGAGGAAGGACCCGCGGAGATCTCCCGCGAGAATGGCCGCCGCCGCATCTCCATTGAGCTGAACGTCCGGGGACGGGACATCGGCGGCTTCGTGAACGAAGCCCGGCAAAAAGTCTCTACCGAAGTGCAGCTTCCTCCCGGCTACCTGTTGCATTGGGGCGGGACCTTCGAGCACCTGGAAAGCGGACGCGCGCGCCTGGCTGTGGCCGTTCCCGCTACCTTCGCTTTGATCTTCCTGCTGCTGTTCGCCGCCTTTCACTCCCTGCGGCAGGCCGCTCTCTTGTTCACCGCCATTCCGTTTGCCGTTACCGGCGGCATCCTCGCCCTCTGGCTGCGCGGCATGCCTTTCTCCATGAGCGCCGGCGTCGGCTTCATTGCCGTCTCGGGGGTTGCGGTGCTGAACGGGGTTGTCCTGCTCACCTTCATCAACCAGTTGCTCAATCGCGGCCTGCCGCTGGAGGAGGCCATTGTTCAGGGCGCCGTCAGCCGGCTGCGGCCCGTGTTGATGACCGCTTTGGCCGCCAGCCTGGGCTTCCTCCCGATGGCCATTTCCACCAGCGCGGGAGCAGAGGTCCAGAAGCCTTTGGCCACGGTGGTCATCGGCGGACTCGTCAGCTCCACCTTGCTGACGCTCTTCGTGCTGCCCTTGGCCTTCCGCTGGCTGCGGAAAAACGAAACCCCTGCCCCCCATGCGGCCTATTGAGCATTTCCCCACGATGGTTCAACCGCGGCGCACTTCAGCGCTGCTCGCGGAAGGCAGACCGCAGCTCTTTCAGCGGGTCTCCCCGCAGGGCGATCTTGCTCAAATCGCGCGGCCCCAGGCCCGCCTCCTCGGCCACACGCAGGAAGCTGTCGGCGCGCTCAAAGGGCGGCTTGGGCCGGTCCGCCAGCGGGTCGTATCCCATCACCGCCGCGCCCACGGCGTCGGTGGCCACCGGGTTCCATCCCGCGATCAGCACGCCCGGTTGGACCAGGCGGATCTTGCGTCCCAGCTCGGGCTCCACCGTCACCGTCTCCGAAGCCGTCTGCGTCTCGATGCCATCCAGAATTGCCAGGTGCACCGGGCGTGCGCGCAACACATCGGCGATCACTCTGGGCAGGCGGTATCCCGGCTCCCGTGGCGAATGGGGGTCCACCTCTTTGGGCGATGGTTCGGAGGGCTGCCGGTAACCCGTCTCGAACATCGTGCGCCTTCCGTATGGCCTCAGGGCCGGCTCCTCGTAGCCCGCCGATTCTCCGTAGATCGTCACCGGCGTGATGCCCAGCATATTCTCCATGGTCAAGGCCAGCCCCAGAATCCGGTGCTCCTTGAGCTTCGCCATGGACACCATCACGTCGCACTCCACGTAGGAATGATTCACATCGAAGCCCGGATAAATGTACGGCTTGCCCTTCACCTCGATGCGGTGATAGCGTTTGCCGTAGCCCAGCCCCGCCGTGTTCTCCATCTCCACATTCGGCGCCGCCTTGAGAATCTTCTCCGGATCCCACCCCCCGAGGATGAAGTTCTCCTCCAGCGGATGGTCGTCCTCGCAGGAGCTCTCCAGGATGCGGATGCGCTTGGCTCCGGCCTCGGCGAACAACACCACGGCGGCGCGGATGACATCGGGATGCGTCCAGCGGCTGTACCAGGCCGGGCGGAATCCGGTCCGCTCCCGCAGCGGACTTTCCATGTTGATCTTAATGGCGACGGTCTTGCCCGCCACCAGTGGGCCGATGCCCCCGAGTTGCTCGAACATCTTGCGCAGAACCGGCGTGACCGCCTCGCCGTAGGACGCGCAGCGGGCCGCGCTCACCGCAGCCGGGTTCGAATCCGTCCCAGGCGGCGCAGCGGCTGCCAGAAATGGGCCCGCTGCGGCGGCAATGGCCTGGCGCCGCGTAAAAGCGCGGCTGGAATCCGTGGTGCGCGGCCTCATCTCAGCTCATCACCTCCACCGCCGCATAAGAAACAAATTCGCCCACCGGAAACTCATCGCCGAGCCCGCCTGGCTCCGGCTGGATCGTGCGCGCGCCCTCCAGCGTCAGCACGCGCGCCGAGCGGTAGCGGCGTTGAAAGCCCAGCGTCACCGGCGGGGTCAGGCCCGAACCATAGTGGATGAGGTGCACCACGCCGCGGTCCTGGGACGGCGTGGCCACGAAGTGGCTGTTCATATCCGGTCCATTCCATACCCGGACCACATCTTCGCGGTGGCTGAGCAATTGATGGACCTCGCCCATCAGCAGGTAGGGATCGTACCAAGCCTCCGGAGGCGCCGCGATCCGGCCCTTGCCCGCCCTGTAAATCCGGTAGCCGGTCTTGC